>CAZJYX010000004.1:0-160500 GCA_964550375.1 uncultured Planctomycetales bacterium
GAAGTATAGCAGAACAAACCACACAATGCAATACATTTGGTGCTCGGGTTAGTATGTACCTTCCTGAAGACAATCGCGGCCACTGGTACTCAATTGCAGCCAGCCCGTCCGATGTAGTTTCCGCGATCGCGCGTGCACATACCCCGGACACTCCTGCTCACGCCAGTTGCCCTCCCGGTGGCAACCAGACGCTCCACGTCCAATGTGCCATCCGCCACCCCTTGGCACATTTTGCCTTTCTGAAACGCTGGATGTGTATTCATCGACTCATCTGCAACCTTCATACTGCTGATGCCGGCGGTACGCTTCTGCCCCAGTAGCTCACCCAGTAGAAGTTGCCTCGTCTGTAAATCGACGCCATGACAGCCGGACCTCCGGGCCTGCTGGCCCAACGTAACCCTGGCTGTCTCTGCGGGAGCGTCACACGCGTGACTTGTCGCGCACGTTGCAGAACTACAGGACAAAACCGTTACATTTTGCCGTAGCACGCTGTCCGCGCAAGAAAACAGGGACGGCTAAGTGGCCCTCCCTGCGTGACTTACGTGATTAGAGGGACCTAACAGCCCGTTGAAAAACCCCTTGCCGGGCATGCGATAATGAAAGCGTCAAGGAGGACGCGTGATGGCGTTGGGACGGCGAGGCGGCGAGCGGCAGGAAGAACTGTGGATTCCGACGGCGGCGGCGGCAGGGAAGGCGGGCGTCATGATGTCGCGGCCGCGGCGGGCGGCAGCCAGACGTCCAGCATGAGCCAGTGCCAGGCGTTCCAGAGGAACGATGCGACCGCGAGCCAGAAGAGGGCCGTCACGAAGCGGTGCGGCCAGATGAGCCAGCGATAGGCCTCGGTCCAGCGGGCGTAACAGGCCCACCAGAGCACGCGAAAAGAGTCGAGGAGTGGGCGAGAAGGCTGGATGAGGTGCACCAGCAGGCGTGGGGTTGGCTGCGGCGAGTCGTCAGCCGGCGGGGTCGGGCGGGCAGGTCGAAGCTTCGGGCGCTTGGCCCAGGGCTGGGCGTGGTAGGCCGGTGCGACGCCGGAGCGTTCTTCCGCGTCGCGCATGGGCGCGACGAACATGGTCAGCACAGCGCGCAGGACGTTGTAGAACAGGAGCAGGACGGCACTGATCCAGAACCAGGACCCGCGATCGACGCCGATTACGAGGCGCCAGACCTGCGATTGGCGTGATTGCGGGTTCTCCGGACCGGGCAGGCGGCGCGAGATGGATTCGAGGGCCCGCTCAACGTGCACGAGTGGGTTGGGGTGTGTGGCGCGCAGCCCGGCGGCCTGGGCGCGCAGGTCGGCGAGGATCTCTGTCGCGGCCAACTGGGTGCGGTTGACGCCGACCCAGTAGCCGGTACGGGCGACGTAGGGCAGGAAGAAGGCGGTCAGGAAAAGCAGGTTGAAGATCAGGCGCGGGCCGGTGTAGGCGCGGCGCAGGACTGACCAGGGGTCGTTACTGAGTGGGGAGAAGTGAGCGTCGCGGACGCGCGTGACGTCCAGGATCAGTCCGCGCACGTTGCGGAGATCGCATCTGCTCAGGTCCGCGTCGCGCAGGTCGGCGCGATTTAGATCAGCGGATCGAAAAGACGTGGAGGCGCCGAACTTCGCTGCCTGGAAGGTCGTGGAGGCGCCGAACTTCGCGAGTTCGAAACTCGCGAAGGCGGCGAACTTCGCTGCCTGGAAGCTCGCGGAGGCGCCGAACTTCGTAAAGACGAAAGTCGCGAAGGCGCCGAACTTCGCAGCGGCGAACATCGCGGAGTTGCCGAACTTCGCTTGCTGGAAGCTCGCGGAGTCGCCGAACTTCGCCCCGAAGAAGCTCGCGGAGGCGCCGAACTTCGCCCCGAAGAAGCTCGCGGAGTCGAATTGAACGGCGTAGGTCACGAAGCGCGGGCGGATGCGGAGGTCGTTGGCATGGCATTGATAGACGCGGCAGCCGCGCAGGAGGATGTACAGATCGGGGCGTTGCGCTAAGTCCTCCGGCGCGCCATCGGCCAACAACTGCTGCTCGACCATGCGGAGCAGGTCGGCAAGATCGACCGGGGCGCCGGGGCGGCCGTTCGTTTCCCCGGGGGCGGTCTCGTCCCAGAACGCGACGCCTGCGAGGAGGTAGCCGCCGGCTCGCCCGTGGCGGTCGACGGCTGCATCAAGGTCCTCTTCCTTTTCGCAAGTAACGCCGCGCGACGTACACCAGCCGCTCACGATTTCCTTCACGACGTCGTCGCGGCACCGCCCGGCGGGCACGAGGGCGGGGAGGTTGTCGTAGTCCAAGCTGGAGATGTATGTCGGGTCGAAGAAGCCCATGGCGCGGAGTATAGCCGGACGCTAGCGGTCCTTCACATTGATGCAGAAGCGGATGGGGCGGGCTCCGGGCACTGCGTGAGCACTTGATATATGGCGCGTGAATGGGGTGGGGTCAAAGTGTTGGGGCGGGATTGTTGGTGGCTGGCGGGTTTTGACGGGTATTGGCGCAGTTAGAGAACGGCGCTGGACTGGAACAAGACAGCGGCAAGGAAGCGGCGGGCAGCAGCCCGCCCTGCCAGTTAGAAACTTGCGCCCTCCGGGCCAGAACGGGAGTGCCACCGTCGCCTGCCGGAGTTGGCCAGCGTGGCTGCCGGCGCCAGATCTGCGCGAGTCACGCCCAGCCCCGCGTCCATAAGAAAGCCGGCCCCAAATGTGGAGCCGGCTCGCTGAGCTAATCAGGGCACTCCTCGCGGAGGGTCAGTCGCCGAACTTGATTCCTTGGGCGAGGGGGAGTTCGGTGCCCCAGTTGATGGTGTTGGTCTGGCGGCGCATGTAGGCCTTCCAGGCGTCGGAGCCGCTCTCGCGGCCGCCGCCGGTTTCCTTTTCGCCGCCGAAGGCGCCGCCGATCTCGGCCCCGCTGGTGCCGATGTTGACGTTGGCGATGCCGCAGTCGCTGCCGTGGTGGGCCAGGAAGTTCTCGGCTTCCAGCACGTGCTGCGTGAAAATCGCACTGCTCAGGCCCTGCGGGACGTCGTTGTGCAGCGCGAGCGCCTCGACCAGGTCGGCGACGGCGCCCTTCGGGTCGCGGCTCTTGCCGTAGCCGATGATGTACAGGATCGGGGCGAAGGTCTCTTCCTGGACGATCTTGAACTCGTTCCTGGCAGCGGCGATGCAGGGGCGGACGTAGTGGCCGCCGGGGTACTCGGGGCCGTCGAGCTTCTCGCCGCCATAGAGGACCTCGCCGCCCTCTTCCTTCAGCCGCACTATGGCCTTCTGCATGTCGGCGACGGCGCCATGCGTGACCAGCGGGCCCATGAGCGTGGCTTCCTTGCGCGGGTCGCCGATGGGAATGGTCTTGTAGGCCTTGACCAGGCGCTCGACGAGCTCGGCCCGCACGGATTCGTGGACGATGATGCGGCGGGTGGAGGTGCAGCGCTGGCCGGCGGTCCCGACCGCACCGAACAGGATGGCCCGCATAGTCATGTCCATGTCGGCATGGGGCGTCACGATGATGGCGTTGTTGCCGCCCAGCTCTAGGATTGTCCGGCCGAGCCGGCGGCCGACGATCTCGCCGACGCGGTAGCCCATCTGGCAACTGCCGGTGGCGGAGACCAGGGGGATGCGTCGGTCGTGGAGCAGCCGCTCGCCGACGGTGGAGCCCTTGCCCACGACGAGCGAGAAGATGGCGGGATCGACGTTGTTGTCGCGGCACACCTGCTCGGCGATGCGGATGCAGGCGATGGCGGTCAGCGGGGTCTTGCTGGCGGGCTTCCACAGGGTGGGGTCGCCGCACACGGCCGCCAGGGCACAATTCCAACTCCAGACGGCGACGGGGAAGTTGAAGGCGCTGATGATGCCGACGACGCCGAGGGGATGCCACTGCTCGTACATGCGGTGGCGGGGGCGTTCCGAGTGCATGGTCAGGCCGTAGAGTTGGCGTGAGAGGCCGGTGGCGAAGTCACAGATGTCAATCATTTCCTGGACTTCGCCTTGGCCCTCGGCCTTGATCTTGCCCATTTCGAGCGTGACCAGCGCGCCGAGCTCGTTTTTGTACTCGCGCAGGCGATTGCCCAGTTGCCGGACGACCTCGCCGCGTATCGGGGCGGGGACCATGCGCCAGTTCAGGAAGGCCTCGTGGGCCCGGGCGACGATCTTGTCGTACTCCTCCTCGGTCACCTGGCGGACGGAGCCGATCTTGGTGCCGTCTATCGGCGTGATCACGTCCAGCATCGGGCCGGAGCCGATCCACTCGCCCGCAAAACCGCCCGCATGGCCATCAGTGATTCCCAGCTTCTTCAGAATGTCAGCCATCGCCGCACCTGTTCTCCACGAGGCTAATGCCACCCATTCGTTCCGGCGGCCAGGCCGCCCGACGCAGCCCGGCGCGCGTCGAAAGCGCGCACTCTACCAGCTTTGGTGGGAAACACAAACTTGGCCCGCCGCCTGCCAGGCCCCGCGCGGCCGGCCCGATAACGGTGGCGCCCGCAGCAGGACGATCAGGGCCGTGCGGCCCCGCGAGAAAGCCGACTCAACGCCGCCGCGTCCAGCACGCGCGCGACCGGGTACAGGTTCCAGGCGTCGTCCCAGTACGGCGACCGCCGGTAGAAGAACTCCAGGCGCGCCCCTGGGCTGCGCGCGAACTGCTCATCGGCCTGCAGGCGCTCCGTGAACTCGGCCCGCAACGCCGGATCCGCCGCCAGCATCCGCTGCGCGAGCGGCTCCAGGGCATAGGTCTCGGCATATTCCTTGCGCTCGAAGATCGCGTTGAACAGACCCCAGCGCAGCAGGGCATCGGGGGCCTCGGCGTCCAGCAGGTGCACGGCCAGCCTGGCGCGCCGCTGGTTCAGTGGTACGACCACTGTGCCGGCCGGAAACTCGCGCTGCCCCACTGCGCGCGACACCTTGAACTGCGGCCCGAAACGCCCCTCCTTTGGCCGGGTTTCGAACGTGACATCTTCAAGGCGGGACAGTTCCACGTCCAACGATTCCGCCCGGCGAAGCCGGAAGAACTCCACACCGTGCCGTTCCAGTCGCTCAATCACCTCGTCCCACTGTGGCGGGATGAGATAGGCCGCCGGTGGGCGAACCGTCTGGGCGACAACCGCCTCGGCGTATAGCCGTGTTTCGACGTCCAGCGGCGTGTCGTCGTATTCGAGCACCAAGCCGCCCGTCACGTCGCTGGGGCGCATGTGCTGCGCGACGGCCTGGTACACAACCGGCTCGGAGCCGGCCCCGCGCCCCATCTGCAAAACGAGCGTGCCGTCCTTGCCGGCGCCGCGCTGCGCGACACTCTGCCTGTCCGCCGCGGCCACGGCCGCTTTCAGTTGGGTCGCCTCCTCGTTGACAGCCGCCAGTACGTGCCGCAGGAGCGCGTGCGTTGCCCACACGCGCCGCTCGTAGGTCTTCAGGGCATGCGCCTCCACGAGCAATGCCGGCCGATTGCAGGCCGCGGCGTAGCCGGTTGAATAGCGGGGCGAATACTCGACGGCGGCCGCATAGCCGGCGGACGGATCGGCCCGATCAAGCGGGTCGCCGTAGGGGAAAGTTCGGCAGCCGTCGGCCGCCAATCCGGCCAGCATCGGCGGCAGCAGCCGCCCGCGCACCCACTCCGCGACCTCCGGGGCGGTGTCCGCGTGCACCGTCGCCGCGTACAGCATGTCGTATTGGTGGTCACTGCCGTTGGTCGTGTGGTTGTCAATCAGCAGGTCCGGCTGCCAGGTCGTCCAGCAGCGCAGCCAATGCTGCATCTCGACGGCATCAGCCTTAATGTAGTCCCGGTTCAGGTCGAGGTTGGTCGCGGTGACGCGCCACCCGGCTTCCCGGGGACCCTGCTGGTTGATCCGGCCACCCGGGCCGAAACGCTCGTGGCCGTCCGGGTTGAAGATCGGCATGATGAGTAGATTCACGTGGTCGAGCAGGCCGGCCAACTCGCCAGTGACCGCGATGTCGCGCGCCAAGGCCAGGCTGGCGTCTTTTCCGGCGCATTCGCCCGGATGAATGCAATTCTGCATGAGGACGAGGGCCTTCGCACTGGCGCGGGCGGCGGCCGGCGTAAACGCCCCGTCGCGCGACAGGATCAACAGCGGCAGCGGCCGGCCTTGTGCGCTGGTGCCGAAGGTGGTGTAGTGCACGTGCGGCGAGAAACCCGCCAGCCGGCGACAATACGCAACAACTTCGGCGTAACGACCCGTTTCGGCGTAACCGGTCCGTTCGGCCCGCGTCCCCCAGTCCGCTCCTGGTCGGCCGGGGCCCCGCGCTACTACGACCTCATGAGACGTTGCGGCGCAACCCGACATGCCAATCAGCAAGCTGACTGTCACCAACCTCCACGCGCTTGGCGCCCGCCTTCTGTTCATGCCGACCCTCTATGCCCGGGACACGGTCCGCCTGCCGGCTGCGGAATCCCGCCGGCGACCGGTCACGCACACCTGGAACCACGCCCTTCCGGCTTGAGCCCGGAATACAACACCACGCCCCCAAGGTTCATGGCCTGGGCCCGGACATCCGCAAACCCGGCCGCCGCCAGCCGCCGGAGCATGCCGGAGCGGCATTCGAAGGTCTCGACGGAACGCGGCAGGTAGCGGTAAGCCCCTTCGGCGTCACGCGCTACCCAGGCCCCCAGCCAGGGCAGCACGGTGTGGCAGTAGCGCTCGTACCACCAGCGCAGCACGGTGTTGGTCGGCCGGGCGAATTCGAGGATGACGACCCGGGCGCCGACGCGGGCCACGCGATACATCTCGCGCAGCCCCGCGTCCAAGTCCTGGAAGTTCCGCACGCCGAACGCGCAACTGATTACGTCCGCTGTTTCGTCAGCCAGCGGCAGATCCAGCGCGTCCGCCCGGAGCAACTCGATCGGCACTGTGATACCGGCGTAGTCGCCGCTGTCGAGCATCCCCTGGGCGAAGTCCACGCCGATGATCTTGGCCGGCGCGGGGAGGCCGCGGGCGAAGGCGCGGATCATATCGCCCGTGCCGCAGGCGACATCCAGCACGACCTCGCCGGGCCGCACGTGCGCTACGGTCACTGCTCGCCGGCGCCAGGCGCCGTCGCGGCCGAAGGTTGCCAGGGCGTTGACGCGTTCGTAGGTGGGCGCGATCGCGTTGAACATGGCGCGCACGCGGTCGGCCTTGTCCGCCCGGCCGTGCGGATCGTGCAGCGTCTCGCGACTCCACGCCGGGCCTTCCGCCGCCTGTCCTGCACGCCGCCTGACCATACGCGGATTTTAGGTGCAAGTGTTCGGCTTAGCGACCGGGCCGGCGGGAGACGCTTGTTACCCGCCCGGCATCCGCTAGTCTGTCGCCATGCAGGGCCGCCGGGCATGGCTAACGTACGTGATCCTCGGTGCGGGCATGCTGTTGCGCGTTGCGCTGGCCGCCACGACGCCGCCGGATCGGGCGTACGACGACCATTACGAGCCGCTCAAGATAATTCTGGAGGAACGGCGGGTTCCACACGCGAGTGCCTGCTGGGAGTGCTATCAGCCGCCGGCTTACTACGTGCTGTCGGCGGCGGTCTACACGGTTATCCGACCCTTGGCCGGTGAAGAGGTTGACACCGAGCACCTGGCCCGCCGGTGTCTCCAGGGGGTTTCAGTGGCCGCCGGCTGCGCCACGCTGGTGGTCTGTCTGTTGATATTCCGGCGGATGCCGGCGCTGGCGGCGGCGGAGCTGCCGGCCATGGCGCTGGTCGCGTTCCTGCCACGGCACCTGTACATGTCTGCCATGGCGACCAACGACGCCCTGACTTACTTCCTGGCGTCGGTCGCCATCTATACTGCCTGCTGTGCCCATAGCGCCCGCTGGCCGATCGGGCGGAGCCTGCTCGCAGGTGCGCTGGCCGGGGCGGCAGTGCTGAGCAAGGGCTATGGCTGGGTGACGGTGGCGGCAATCCTGCTGAGCACTTGGTGGTTCACGCGGCGGACTGCGGACACGCCGCCCCGCTCCCGCCTGGCGCGCGAGCTGCCGCGTCCGCTGCTGCTGGTGCTGGCGGGGGCGCTTGTGCCGGCCATCTGGCCGACAGTACGGACGGCGGTAGCGTTCAACTTCGAGCGACTGCACGTTGATAACTTCGCGCTCTTCGACAACCCCTTGCGTTTTCAGCCGCCCGGCTCGATTGGTGAAACGAGCTTTGCCTCGTTCCGGTTCCGGGCGTTGCTCGACAAGCCGTGGCTGCACCGGGACCACGCGGACAGCTTCTGGACGCAGGCCTATGCGCGCCTGTGGTTCGACTACGAAGGCGAGAAGACAACGCTGGCCCCCTACCCGCCGTGGCAGGCGCTTTGGGAACGCTCTGCGCGGGAGCAGCCGCGTTGGAACCGGCAGCGCTGGGACATGTTGCTGAGCTATGCTCCAGACGAGGTGCCGCCGCGGCTGCGAGCCGTGGCCGTCGCGGCCTACCTGGCCGGCCTGCCGCTGACGCTGGTGGTGGTGGCCGGGGCCGGCTTGGCGGTTCGCCGGATGCGGCAAGATTTCCCGCTGGCGTTGCTGAGCATTCACGCGCTGCTGGCCTTGCTCGTGCCGGTGGTTCAGACGCTGCGGTTGCCACACTTCTGCGCCATGAAGATGGCCTTTGCCCTCAGCGGCCTGGCGTCGGCCGCGGTCTTCCTGGCGCTGGTGCTTGTCAGTGTGCGCCGGCCGGCGATCCGCGGGGTGCTATACGCGGCCGTCGCGGTAGCGCTGGTTGTGATCGCGCTAAGCGACCTTGGGTATCTTTGTCTGCGAAGCTGAGGGCGGGCCAGCGGAATGGCGCGCATAAAAAGGCGAACGGGCGCTTGTCACCGCCAGGTGCTGCGCCCGTCGCTATTATCTGGAACAACCTCCGCGTCTGCCGGTGAGAGAGGTTTGCTGGAACCCTATTCTAAGGTGGGTGGCCACCGTCGTCCCCGACCCAACGCTTCAAGGCGCCTCCGTCGGGGTTAGGACTGCCGCGGCCTCCCTAGGGCCAGCATAACGGTTCGCGCAAACGGTTCTCCCTGTCGCACAGTGCAGGGGTCGGTCCAATCCAGCCGAATTACTCGGTCCACTACAAGTATATCCTTTCAATCGGCCGAAGCCCAGATCGAAATCCAGCCATTGCTTGCCCGCAGTGTCGGCACATCTGCGGACCTGCTCAGCGGCGCGCAACTTGCCCTGCCCGCGCGCCGGCTTATAAGCCCTTGCCAATGCCGATCCTGCCGCGCGCTGCACACTCTCCGCCTCGCCTGACGCCGCTGGCACGGATAATATGCCGGTTCAGGATAGTCCAAAAAGCCATGAAAGCCGCTCCGACCAGCAGCACCCATATTGATCGACTTGAGGGCGCGCCGGCGCCCCCGCTGGCGTGCTCCGCCGTTCTGACACACCACTGGCTGGTGCGCATGCGCGGCGGGGAGAAAGTCCTGGCGGCCATCGCGGAATTGTTGCCTGACGCCGCCATTCATACGCTGGTTCACGACCCCGCGGCGGTCACTATCCAATCTCGCGCAGGCGCGCCGCTGCCGGTGATTACGTCGGCGCTGCAGTGCCTGCCCGGCGTGCTGCGCTATTACCCTCATCTGCTGCCGCTGATGCCGCTGGCGTTCCGACGGATGCGCCTGCCGGCGGTGGACCTGGTCGTCTGCTCCGACGCCGCCATTGCGAAGGCCATGACAACCGACCCGCGCAGTCGGGTGGTTTGCTACTGCCATTCGCCGCCGCGGTACGCCTGGGAGCCGGAGATCCGCCGCCAGTACGCCCTGAGCCTGCCACGGCCCCTGCGCCCGCTGTTCAACCTGGCGGCGGAGCGGGTGCGGCGGGCCGATGCGGACGCCGCGCGGCGGGTCGATCAGTTCATCGCCAACTCGCGGCACGTGGCCGACCGTATCCGCCGGTGCTATGGGCGGCACAGCCTGGTTATCCATCCGCCGGTGGACTTGCCGCCGGAGCCGAGTAAGGACGCGCGTGAGGACTTCTACCTCTGCGTGGGTCACCACGTGCCGTACAAGCGGCTGGACCTTGCCATCGCCGCCTGCCAGCGGCTGGGCCGGCGGCTGGCCATCATCGGCGAAGGCCCCGACGTCCGCCGCTACGCCGCCTTAGCGGACAGCCTCCGGGTCACGCCGACCTTCCTGGGCTACCAGCCGGACGACATCGTTCAGGACCACTACCGGCGAGCGCGCGGCCTGCTCTTCCCCGGCGAGGAGGACTTCGGCATCGTCCCGGTCGAGGCGATGGCGCACGGCTGTCCGGTGATTGCGTACGGGGTGGGCGGGGCATGCGAGACCGTCGTTGACGGCGTAACCGGCGTGCTCTTTCGCGAGCAGACCGAGAAGTCGCTGGCGGCGGCCATCGAGCGGGCGGAGGCGCTCAGTTTCGACTCGGCCGCGCTGCACGAACGCATGCAGCGCTTCAGCAGGGCGCGCTTCCTGCGCGAGATGCATGCCGCCCTGACGGATGTGCTGGCCGCACACTGACACCGCCCCCAACTACCCCCCTGCCATACCGGCCTCAGGACGATCCGCCGTAGCGCCGCCGCGCGGCGTTGAAAGCCTGCCGGAAGGCTTCGAATTCCGCCGCCGAGTCGAACACGTCCTCGAGCGCCACGGCCGGCTCGTCGCCAGCCAACTCGACGCGCGGCACACGCCCGGACTGTGCCCGCAGCCGGGCAACCGCACCCCAGGGCAGCAGTACGGCGTGTCGGCGGGTGCCAATCAGCAGGCCGCGCGGCGTAATGGCCACGAAGCGGTTGGACAGGCGCCCGACCAGCAGCCGGTCCATCAGCATGCCCAGCGTGGCAATGATCATGGCCACGACGATCGGCAGCACGGCATTGGGGACTTCGCCCAACTCCAACCGGTAGCCGACCACGGCGACGGCCCCAACCGCCAGGCCCAGGAGCCCGTAGTTAACCAGTCGGCGCGGCCAGGTGCGCTCGTGCCGCCAGATTCGCGTATGCTCATCGAATTCGAAGCCGCAGCCCGGGCAGCGGCCGGACGCGCCGGGGTGTCCGAGGGTCTCGCCACACTCCGGACAAGCTCGTAGGACGCGCTGCTCCATGCTTGTCTCCCGCGCCCTGAAGGGCGGCACCGCCCACGGCGCCGGTCGTCTAGTCCGGCCCGAGAATCGGCAACGCGCCGCGCGCCGGCGTCCTTGGCGGCGCCACCACCGCTTCCAACCGCCCGAAAAGGGTGAGCGGCGAGACGGCCTCGATGCGAACGCGAACGAGCGCCCCGACGTGCTCGGGCCGGCCGTCGAAAACGACGATCTGATCCGTCGGCGTCCGGCCGACCAGTTGATCGCCGCGCGCTGTCCCGGCCGGACCGGCGAACTCGGGGGCTGACTCCTCGCAGGGCTGCTCCGCCTCCGCCGCCCGTTGGGCGCGCTGCGCGACCTTGCTGTAGCCCTCGACCAGAACCTCGCACGTGCCGCCCACCAGGGTGCGTTTGTGGCGATGGGCAATCTCGGACTGGACCGCGAGCAATTCGTTGTTCCGCGCGGCTTTCACATCCAACGGGACGTCGTCATCCTTGACACGCTCGGCGGACGTGCCCGGCCGCGGCGAGTACTTGAAGACGAAGATGTTCTGGTACTCGACGCGCTGCACCAGTGCGACTGTGGCGCGGAAATCCTCCGCGGTCTCGCCGCAGAAGCCCACGATGAAATCTCCCGCCAGGCCGATGCCGGGCACGTATTGGCGAGCGGCGTCCATGAGCCTGAGGTACTCGGCGACCGTGTAGCCGCGGCACATGGCCCGCAGGATGTGGTCCGAGCCGCTCTGGGCTGGGATGTGCAGGTATGGCATCACCTTGGGGTAGTCGCGCATGACCCGGAAGATGTCGTCATCCCAATCGGCCGGGAAGCTGGTGACGAAGCGCACGCGGTCGATGCCGGGGACCGCCTGCACCCGCTCCAACAGCCGGGCCAGGCTGACGGTTTGATGATCATCCGCGAAGCGATATGAATTGACGGTCTGCCCCAGGAGCGTCACCTCACGGCAGCCGTCCTCGGCCAAGCGGGTGACCTCCGCGACGATGTTGGCCGCCGGCCGGCTGCGCTCGGGCCCGCGAACGAACGGCACCACGCAGTAGGTGCAGAACTTGTCGCAGCCGCGCTGCACGCGGACGTAGGATTGCAGCACCGCGGCCCCGGGCACGGGCGTCCGGGCCAGGTCAAGCAGCTCGATGCGATCGTCAGCGGCACGCCGGTCGGCATCATCACGGCGCCCGCGCCCCGTGCCGCTCAGGGCTACACGCGGTCCGCCGCCGGCCCGGATTTCAGATATGAGTGTCGGAAGCCGGTCCAACTCGCCGGGTCCACAGACCAGGTCAACCTGTGGCGTCTGGGCCAACAGGTCGGCCCCCATGCGTTCGGCCATGCAGCCGATGACGGCGATGATCATCTCCGGCCGCCGCCGTTTCAGCGCCTTTAGCTGCCCCAGCCGCGAAAGGACCTTGTCCTCGGCGTGCCGGCGGACGCTACACGTGTTGAAGAGGACGACATCCGCCCGGGGCGGCTCGCTGACCGGCACCAGCCCCAGGCGACGAAGCTGGCCAGCGACCAGCTCGCTGTCCAGCACGTTCATCTGGCAGCCGAACGTCTCCAGGTAGTAGGTTTCAGCCTTCACGGATTCTGGTCTCCGAGCCGGTCGAGTGCCCGAGCGGCGTCGACCCGCACCCGGGGTGGCGTGTCGGAGGACGCCAGCAATTCGCGGTAGAGCCGCTGGGCTACGTCCGGGCGGCCCAGCCCCTCATGCGCTACAGCGAGATGATATACGGCGGCGGCGGTTTCGGTCAGTGGCAGCAGGTCGTTGGCGGCTTCGGCGAAGGCGCCGGCGGCGATCCGGGCCCGCGCCAGAACCAGCCGCCACGGGCCGCGTTCATCCGGAGCCACAAAGGGCAGCGCCCGCTCGATCAGCCGCCGACAGCGTTCGGCCTCGCCCGCGTCCAAGGCCCGGGCGGCAGCGTCGATCAACCAGGAGTCTCCCGGCAGTCTTACGCGCACAGCCGGCTTGGGCGGCGAGGCCACCGGCAGGCCCAACAGTGGCGTCCGGTCGACCGGCTGACGAGTCGGTTGGGCAGCGGCCGCGGCGTCCGAACCCTCCGGGACAAACGGTACTTCGTCCGCCTCCTCGTACAGCAGCAACTCGAGGAGCAGCCTATGGAGAGCTGCGTCGGTTGGGCGGAGGCCGGACTCTGACAAGGCGGCGTTAAGAGCCGTGATCGCTCGGCTGTTTGTTTCGGAGCCCGGCGGGCCGGGTCGGCGCGGCGAGGCAGGCGTTTCCAGCGGGTAGTCGCGGAGCAGCTCCGAGAGAACCAGGACGGCCTCGTCGAAGCGGCCGGCGCGGTCGGAGGCCACCAACAGGCGAACACGGGCCAGCCGGTCGGCCCAGGGCGCACACCCGGACCGCAAGACCTCCTGATACGCAGTCGCCGCCGCCGCCCACTGGCCTTCGGCCGCCGCGTGTTCAGCCTCAGTCAGCGGGGGACAGGCCGCACACTCCAGCCATTCGACTTCGCCGAGCGGCTTGCGGAGGTACTCGCCCGAGACCCCGCGGAAGATGATTCGGCCGTCGCGGTAATCGCTGAGTAGGACGTTCCGAAAAACTGGGCGGCCAACCAGCTTGACGGCGTCCGCCGGGGCGGCCGCGGCCGGCGCAGAAACGGCAAGGAATAGTGCCAGCGATCGAACCAACGCGCAAGTCATGCCGATAGTATAAGGGACGGCCGCGACCGTGGTTGCTGCCCGGCGGTAGTCCGGGCGAGCTTGCACTCCGGGATCTGCCAGGTTATAAGATGAGGTGCAAGGACGCTCATGCGTCGAGCGAGGGACAGCTCGTGAGCAATGATGTTCGCAATACCAGGGTTGTAGTTGCGCTGATCCTGGCCATGACGGTTGGGGCGCGCGCGCTCCTGTGGCTCGAGCCCACCGCACCGGCATCGGCTGTGAGCATGCCGCTGATGGCTGCCGGCGGGACACCCGTCGAGAATGTAACGATCGAATACAGCCGCGCGGGCGAAACGCCCGCCGCCGGCTGGGATTGCCTGATCATGCCGGACGGAACCTGCCACTGGCGGGCCGCGGGGCCGCAGGTACGGCTGGTCGTCAAAGGTTCTGAAACGGACGAGCTACCCTACGAGCAGAAGG
Organism: uncultured Planctomycetales bacterium; assembly: GCA_964550375.1. Lineage (GTDB taxonomy): Bacteria > Planctomycetota > Phycisphaerae > UBA1845 > Fen-1342 > JAAYXS01. The sequence goes on from CAZJYX010000004.1 coordinate 14,056, forward strand.
AAGCGTTGTTGGCCACGCTCGGCAGCGTGACGCTGGGCCGCGGCGGGCAGTTGGTGGATGTACGGCTAAGCCCGCCCGGCGACGGAGAACTGGACGGCGAAGCACCCAGCCCGACCAAGGCGCTGCGAGCGCTGCTGGTTGCCAAGCGGCTGGTCGATTAGGCTCTGCACGTCAAGGCTTCCGCGGCGGCAGCACTGCCCCCGTCTCCGACGACCTTATTGGCACGGCTGTAATCGGAAACTGGGGTTCGACCGGCGGGCCGGCCGCAGCGTAACATTCTCAGGTTGTCGAATGGGCTAATGGACGTCCTTCCGCAACTTCCAGACTACGAACTCGTGAATCGCATCGGCCGCGGCGCCGGGGCGACCATCAATCTCGCCCAGGAACGGGGAACGCGCCAGCCGGTCGCCATCAAGCATGTGATTCGCCGCTCGCCCGAGGACGAGCGCTTCATCCACCAGGCCGAGATCGAGTACGACGTGGCGCGGCGCTTCGACCACCCCTACCTGCGCAAGTGTTACGATCTGGTGCGGGTGCGCAAGTGGTGGAAGACGCGCGAGCTGTTCTTGGTGATGGAGTACGTGGACGGCGAACGGCTGGAGGATTGCTGCCCCGAGCAGCTCAGCGAGATGGTGCAGACGTTCATGAAGATCGCCGAGGGTCTGCACGCGATGCATATGGGCGGCTTCGCACACGCCGATATCAAGCCGAACAACGTGCTGCTGGCCAAGGGCGGCGGCCTGAAGATCATCGACTTCGGGCAGAGCTGCCCGCTGGGCCACCGCAAGACGCGGCTCCAGGGCACGCCGGACTTCATGGCGCCCGAGCAGGTGGAGCGTCGCCGCATCGACCACCGCACCGACGTATTCAACCTCGGCGCCACGATGTACTGGGTCGTGACCGGCAAATGGTTCAAGACTTCGATGTCGACGGCGCCGGCCGCCACGAAGAAGATCGAGATCGAGTCGCGGCGCGGCAGCCAGCCGCCGCACGTGCTCAACGAGCAGATCCCGCTGTCGCTGTCGAAGCTGATAATGGAATGCTGTGAGCCGGCTCCGGAGCGCCGCCCGGCGGACATGCGCAAGGTGATTTCGCGACTGGAGGTCGTCCTGCACCTGCTCGACCGGCGCGAGGGGGCGGTCGTCATTCGCCGGGCGGAGGAGGAGTGAGATCTTGGAGGACCGCATGTCCGCCCAGCCTGACGGCCAGCAGGCCCGCGCGACGCTGCTCGAGGCGGCCCGCCTGATCCGCGAGGACCCCGAGCGTGAGGGCTCGCTGCTGCGCTTTGGGGCGGCGGGCCAGGTCGTCATGACGGGCGACCTGCACGGCAACCTGTGGGGCCTCGACAAGCTGCAGCGCTTCTGCGCGTTGTCACGATATCGTGGCCGGCGTGTGGTTCTGCATGAGTTGATCCACCAGGAACCCGAGCGCGCCGGCGACATGGACCTCTCCATCGATTTGCTGGTGCGGGCGGCGGCCTGGAAGTGCGAGTATCCCGACAACGTCTTCTTCCTCCTGTCCAACCATGAGCTCTCGCAACTCCGGCGCCACGAGATTACCAAGGGCGGCCGTTCGGTGATTCTCGACTTCGAGCAGGGCGTGCGTCACCGGTTCGGTGGGCAGGCCGACGACGTGCTGGCGGCTGTAGACGAATACATCGCGGCCCTGCCATTAGCCGCCCGAACGGCGAACGGCGTGTTCCTGGCCCACAGCCTGCCCGACCCGCTTTCCATCAGTACATTCGACGCCACCATCTTCGAGCGTGCTCCGACCGGCGCGGACATGGAGCCCGGCGGCGCGATCTACTCCCTGGTCTGGGGGCGGTTCCACACGGCGCCGGCGGTAGAGGTGCTGGCGGAGCGACTCGAAGTGCAGACGTTTGTCGTCGGCCACACGCCGCAGGAAATGGGTCATGAAGTGATCGGCCGCCTGATCATCCTGGCCAGCAATCACGCCCATGGCAGCTTCCTGCCGATTGACTTGCAGCGCTCTTACACGGCCGAGCAGTTGGCCGGGAACATCCGCAAGTTTGCCGCGGTCGAGTAGGGCCGCGGCGTGCCACCGGGGCGACCGCGGTGGGGCCGGCACTATAATCAACGGGCTGCCAGGGCCCCCGGCGACCGGGCCCCCAGCGGCGGGCCATAGCGAGGACATCATGCGTGCCATCGTGGCCAAGCCACGCGGGTTCTGTGCTGGGGTTGAACGAGCCATCCGCGTGGTCGAGCTGGCCCTGCAAGAGCACGGACCGCCGATCTACGTCCGCAAGGAGATTGTACACAACCTGCACGTGGTGGAGCGGTTGCGGGCCCAGGGGGCGGTTTTTGTGCACGAGCTGGACGAGGTGCCCGGCGGCGCGGTTACAGTGCTGTCGGCCCACGGTTCGCCGCCGCACGTCTATGAGAACGCCCGGCGGCTAAACCTGCGGCTGATCGACGCCACCTGTCCGCTGGTGACGAAGGTCCATCGCGAGGTGCGGCGCTACGCCCGCCAAGGCTATCGCATCATCCTCATCGGGCATGCCGGCCACGACGAAGTCGTCGGCACGATGGGCCAGGTCCCTGAGCGAACGACACTCATCAAGGGGCTGGCGGACATCGAGCAACTCAGGCTGCAACCGGGGGAGCGCGGCATCATTCTGACCCAGACCACGCTCAGCCAGGACGACACGCGTGAGATTACGGCGGAGCTGCGCCGGCGCTTCCCGCAACTGGAGGAGCCACCCACGGAGGACATCTGCTACGCCACTCAGAACCGGCAGAATGCGGTGAAGCGCTTCTGCGAGGAAATCGACTTGCTGCTCGTGGTTGGTTCGCGGAACTCCTCGAATTCCTGCCGCCTGGCCGAGGTCGGCCGGGCGCGCGGCGTGGAGTCGCACCTGATCGACCGCCGCGAAGACATCCAGGCGGCGTGGCTGGCGGGCAAGAAGTGCATCGGCGTGACGTCGGGCGCCAGCGCCCCGGAAGACATAGTCCAGGCAGTCCTGCAGTGGCTGCGTGCCGCGGGCGTCCAGGAGATCGAGGAGATAGACGCGCCCGATGAGCAGGTCGTGTTCACCCTCCCGAAGCTCGTGTCAAGCACGCCCGGGCAGCCAGGGGACGCCGGCGCGCCGGATCAGCCATAATGACCAACCGGATCACCATCCAGACACGCGGTCGCGGACTGTACGAGATCACCGCCGGCGTGCAGACCGTTGTCCGGGCGGCGGGCGTGGATGAGGGCCTGTGCACGATCATGGTGCAGCACACCTCCGCCAGCCTGGTCATACAGGAGAATGCGGACCCATCGGCCCGGCGCGATCTGGAAGCCTGGCTGAGTCGCCTCGTGACCGAGGATGACGCGCTTTACACGCACACATCGGAGGGGGCCGACGACATGCCAGCGCACATCAAGGCCGCCTTGACGGCGACGAGCGTGTCCATACCGATCATGGAAGGGCGCCTGGGGCTGGGCACGTGGCAGGGCATCTACCTGTGGGAGCACCGGCAGCGCGGGTCGGCCCGCCGGTGCCTGGTGCACATCGGCCCGTGAGCCGGCCCGGCCGACCCGTTGGCGACCTTATAGGACCGGAACCCAGTGGTTGGCCTCCCGATCTCTCGCCGTCGATGGTAGAATTGGTCAGTTGAGGCCGCGCTGTTGCGGCCGACAACCTGCCCCGCGACTGCGCATGGGAGAACCAATGTATCGCGCACTCTGCCTCGTATGTGTTTTCTCCAGCTATCTTTGCGCGGGGGTAACCATGGCCGCTGAGCAGGCCGACCTGTGGGCGGCCGCCCGGCTCGGCAATCTGCAGAGGGTGACCGAGCTGTTGCCGGACGCGACCGACCACCAACTGTCTGCACCGCCGAACGATGAGCCGCTGCTGCACTACGCCGTCCTGGGGCGGAATCCGGCCGTCGTGGAGCTGGTGCTGGCGCGCTGCGGCAACGTGAACGCGCCGGACGCGCTCGGCCGAACGGCCCTGCACGTGGCCGCCACGCTGAACGAGGCCAAGCTGATTGATTTGCTGGTGGCGGCCGGGGCGGACGTCCAGGCCCGGACGGCGCTCGGCGAGACGCCGTTGCACCTGGCGGCTCGCCGCTTCCAGGGCGCGGCCCTGCGGGCGCTGCTGGCACACGGGGCGGACGCCGGCGCGCCGAACTCGGCCGGCCAGACGCCACTGCATGTGCTCGGCTCGGCGGCGCGCGTGCGCGGCGCGCAGTTCGCCCAGGAGTTGCGGCCGCTAGCCGAGCTGTTGATTGCGCACGGCGCCGACCCGGGCATCGTGGCGCATGGTCTGCCGGGCCTGATCGAAGAGGAGGCCGCCCCCGTCGGGGAACGCGGGGCCTACCGCACGTACAACGAGATCATGGCGTTCATGGTGGAGCGCGCCGCGCTCTATCCGGACCTGTGCCAGGTCCACGACATCGGCTACAGCGTGCAGGGTCGCTACCTGCGCGTGCTCAACATCACGCAGGATCCGGGCGTCCCGGCCGACAAGCCCCAGTTCAAGTACATCTCGACGATGCACGGCGACGAGAAGGTGGGCAACGAGATGTGCCTGTTCTTCATTGATCACCTGCTGACCAACTACGGCAGTGACCCGGAAATCACCACCCTCGTCAACGAGATCGATATCTGGATCATGCCACTGATGAACCCCGACGGCTACGTCGCCGGCACGCGCTACAACGCCCGCGGCGTCGATCTGAACCGCAACTTCCCCGAGGGCAGCGACGGCGAGCCGGACTCGACCGAGGGGCGCGAGGTCGAAACCGCGGCCGTGATGGAGTGGGGCTGGGCCAACTCGTTCGTGTCGTCGGGCAACTTCCACGCCGGCGCGCTGGTCGTGAACTACCCCTTTGACGACGACAACCTCGGCTCGACCTTTTCGCCCACGCCCGATGAGGACTTGTTCGTATACATCAGCGAGGCCTATTCGGTCCACAACCCGCCCATGTGGAGCAGCAGCACGTTCTACCACGGCATCACGAACGGAGCGGCGTGGTACACCATCGACGGCGGCATGCAGGACTGGAACTATCGCTATCAAGGCTGCAACGACGTCACGCTCGAAATCAGCAACGTCAAGAGCCCGTCTTACTCCCAGATCCCGGGCCTGTGGAACAACAACCGCCAGTCGATGCTGAGCTATATGGCGAAGTGCCTGATCGGCGTGCGCGGCATCGTGACCGATGCGGACACCGGCCTGCCCGTGGCCGCGACCGTCACCGTCACCGGCCGCAATCACGCCATCTACGCCGACCCGCAGGTCGGCAACTATCACCGCATGCTGTTGCCCGGCACGTATGAGCTGCTGTTTGAGGCGGAGCATTACGACCCGGTCCGCGTCAGCGACATCGTCGTCGAGTCGGGCCCCGCCACGCGGCTGGACATCGAAATGGTGCCGGCGGCCCAGGTCGTCTATCCGAACGGCGGCGAGGTGCTGACAGTCGGCGCGCCGACCACGGTAGCGTGGACGGGCAATCCCGCCGCACCGTTCCAGGTGCAGTACGGCGCTGACTACGGCGAATCCGTGGTTGTCACGGACGGCTTTGAAAGCGGCGCGTTCGATCCGGCCTACACCACCGGCGGCAACTCGCCCTGGTACATTGTCAGCGGCGGCGCGCACTCCGGCAGCCGCATGGCCCGCGCCGGTGCCATCCCGCACGACGGCGTGAGCTGGCTGACTCGGCCGGCCAATGGCGGCGAAATGAGCTTCTGGTACCGCGTCAGCTCAGAAAGCGGCTACGACTTCTTCAGCTTCTACGTCAATGACGAGCGGCTGGTCCACGCCTCCGGCACCGTTACCTGGACCAGGTTCGCCGCAACGCTGCCGCCGGGCGACCACATGCTCAAGTGGCAATACGCCAAGGACGGCAGCATGACCTCCGGCGCCGATACCGTCTGGATCGACGACCTGAGCGTCACTGAAGACCTGATCACCTGGATCGATATTGCCACGCTGACCGAGCCCGGCGCGACCACCACGCCGTGGACCCCCACGACACCCGGCGACGCCTTCAAGGTCCGCGTGCGCTCGGTATACGACGACCTGTACGGCCCCTGGGACGAGAGTGACGAGACGTTTGCGGTCAGCCCAGCCTTGTACCAACTTGGCGATTTGAACTGCGACGGGTTCGTCAACGCGTTCGACATCGACCCGTTCGTGCTGGCGCTGACCGATCCGGCCGGCTACGCAGCCGCGTATCCCGACTGTGACCGCATGTTGGGCGACTGCAACGAGGACGGCCTGCTCAACGCGTTCGACATCGATCCGTTCGTGGCGATCCTGGTTAACTGAGCGCCGCCGGAATTCGTCCCGCCCAATTGCAGCCAACCCCCGCAGACCGTGGCAAGCGGTCCGCGGGGGTTGCTTCTGTCACGGGCTGCAGCATGACAGCCGATCAACGCTCATTTGGAGGCACGCCCATACCGCTACGGTCGGGGGCCGGCGGCCGCGGCGCCGGCACGTACTTGTGCGTCTTAAGCTCCTCCAGCAAATGAGCGATGGCGGCGTCTAACTGCGGATCCTGGCCACCGGTCATGAGTGCCGGGTCGTCAATGACCTCAATGTCCGGGTCCACGCCGTGGCCCTCAATGCCCCAGGTACCGTCCGTGCGGTAGTAGCCGAACATCGGCACGGTCACGTACGCGCCGTCGATTAGCTGCGGGTTGCCGGCCATCCCCACCAGCCCGCCCCAGGTCCGCCGGCCGATGAGCTTGCCCAGGCCAACCTGGCGGAACAGGGCCGGGAACAGATCGCCGCCCGAGCCGGCCCAGCCGTTGATGAGCATGCACTTGGGGCCGAAGTGTGCCGCGCGGGGCGTGCGTCCGTCGCGGGCGTGCCGGTTGGCCCAGTAGTTCAGCAGCGGCCGGTTCAGCAGCTCGATGAAGCGGTCGGGGATCTGCCCGCCGCCGTTCCAGCGCTCATCGATGATCAGGGCTTCGCGGTCGCGCTGCCCGTAGAACTGCCGGAATAACTCGTTCTGCCCGCGAATGCCGGTATCCGGGACGTGGATATAGCCGATGCGGCCGCCGGATTGCTCCTCCACGTGGAGGCGATTGCGCTCGACCCAGGAACGATAGCGCAACTGCCCTTCGCCGGAGAGCAACTGGACGAGCACTTCGCGCGCGTCGTCATCGAGCTGTGGCTTGCTGCTCACGGTCAGCAGTGCGGTCCGGTCCGCGAGGCCGAGGAAGGCGGCCCACGGCTCGCGGCTCGTATCGAGCGGCAGACCGTTGACCGCCAGGAGGTAATCGCCGACGTGCACATCGACGCCCGGCTTGCTCAGTGGCCCGCGGCCGTCCAGATCCCACGGCCCGCCTTCATGAATCCGCGCGATGCGATAGGCACCCTGGTCCGGCTCGAAATCAACGCCCAGCATGCCTACCGAGACACTCGGCCCGCGATCGACCGGCCCGGTGCGGTAATACGCGTGCCCGATGTTCAGCTCGCCGATCATCTCGCTGATTACGTAGGCCACGTCGTCGCGGCAGACGCAGTCGGCCAACATGCGGCGGTAGCGTTCACGGACGGCCGGCCAGTCAACCCCGTGCATGCTCTCGACGTAGAAGAAGTCGCGTTGGATCCGCCAGGTGTCGACGAACACCTGCTCCCACTCGGCGCGAGGGTCGATCACGGCCGTCATGCCCGCCAGCGGAATCTTGGCGTCGAGCTTCTGCCCGGGCCGGGCGTCGACAATGGCGTGGTCGCGGCCGGTCCGCACGAGGAGCTTCTTACCGTCCGCGGTCGGAACGAAGGAGCCCGCCCCGGCGACGACCGTCTTCTCCTCCTTCTTCTCGTCGCTCAGGTCAAACAGCTTGATCTCCGGGGGACCGCCGGCGCGGCGCCCGCCGTGGCGGACGTAGATGAGCTGGTTCTTGTCGTTGACCGTCAGACTGTGGAAGTAGCCGCTGCCGACGGGCAGTTGCAGGGCGCGTTGCTCGAAATCGGCGAACTCGATTTCCACCTGCTTGGCGGCCTTGTCCTTCTTCTCGTCCGGCTTGGCCGCAACCTCATCTTCGGACTCGGGCAGCTCAGCACTGGTGCGACTACCGGAGAATGACCCGCTGAAGTCTGGTCCCGTGACCGTGCCGGTGATGGACTGGCCGCTGATGGTCGCCGCCATGGCGAATGTAACCAGGCCCTCATCCGTAGTGACGTCCAACTGGCACTCAAGCCGCCCCGTCACTCGATCGTACGTGCCGTCGTGAAGCGTGCCGTGGTACTTCCCGGCCTGGAGGCTGCCGCCGACCGCGCCCGCGGAATCGATGCGCAGCCGGAGCGTGAAGGGCAGGCCTTCGGGCGGCAATGCGCCCTCAGCGGTGATCGTGCCCTCCCAGACGCCGCTGACGCCGTCGTCGGCCGGAGCCTCTGCGGCCGGCGTTGCCTCCTTCTCACCTTCGTCGCCGTCCGGCGCGCCTTCCTTGGCCGGCTGCTCATCTGCCGGCTTGTCTTCGCTGGGCTGCTCCTCGGCGGGCTGCTCTTCCGCGGCCGGCTTCTCCTCCCAGGTCTCCTCGTCATTCTTGGGGGCCCAGGGGTAGGCGACGTCCGCGCGCAGCGGCACGGCGACCAGCACGCCGGTTTCGGCATAGACGAAAGCCGGGCCGATGTCTTCGTACTGCGGACCCCGGAAACTGCGGTTGCTGGTGAAGTACAGGTAGTTCCCTTCACGATCGAAGGCCGGCGAGCGGTCGTTGAACATGCCGCTCGTAAGCTGATGCCGCGCGCCGCTCGCGACCTCGTAGACCCAGATGGCGGCCTGCTCGTTCTCGCCGTCGCGCGTGTAGGCGATCCAGCGCGAGTCATAGGACCAGGCCGCACCCGACGGCCGGCCGGAGGGATCCTGGTCAATCTCGGTCACAGCGCCGCTCTCCACGGCACAGATGCTCAGCCGTCCAGCATTGTCGCCGAAGGCAATGTACTTCGAGTCCGGCGACCAGCCGCGCATGAAGCGGAAACCGGGGCCGAGATCGGTGAGCTTGCGGGTCTCGCCTTTGCCGTCGGACTGCGCGAGGTGCAGGTCATACTCGCCGTCGGCGTCCGAGAGCCAGGCGATCCAGCGTCCGTCGGGGCTCCAGGCCGGATCGCGCTCCGCCGTGCCGCTGGTGCGCGTCAGGTTGCGCGGCACGCCCTCCTTGGCCGGCATCGTCCAAATGTCACCGCGTGCTTCGAGCACGGCGCGTTTGGCGCGCGGCGAAGTATCCGCCCCCCTGATGCTGTCGGCCACGTCGATGCGCTGCGGGCGGATGGTCGGCCGGTCGCCGGGAATGACGATGTCGATCGGCCGGGCCTGCTCCGTCTGCAGGTCGAGCAGGTACAGTCCGGTACCGTGCTGGAAAACGATCTCGCCGCCGCCGGTGGGGCCGGGCCCCATGGACGGCCATTTCACGTCGTACTCATCGAAATGTGTGACTTGCCGGCGATTGTCGCCGGGCGGCTCGTGGACCCAGATGTTAAGGCGATGGTTCGGGCCGGCGTCGGACACGAAGTAGAGCTTGTCGCCGTGCCACATCGGCAGCGAGTCGGTGCCTTCCCAGGTGGTCACTTGCCGCGAAACATGGTCTTGCAGATGAAAGAGCCAGATGTCCGCGACCATCCCGCCGCGGTAGCGCTTCCAGGTGCGGGCGTCGCGGACCACGGGCGTGTAGGCGAGCCAGGCGCCATCCGGGCTGATCGCGCCGTTTCCGCCGTAGGGCACGGGCAGCCGCTCCGCCGGACCGCCCGCGGCCGGAATGACGTGGAGTTGCGTGAATTCGAAGTCGCCGCGGCCGACGGCGTGGAAGATCAGGCGGCCGTCGGATGTCCAATCGCAAAGCTGCTCGCTGCTCGGGTGGTACGTAACGCGGAACGGCACGCCTCCGGCTAACGGAATCGTGTACAAGTCCGTGTCGCCGTCGTAGTTGCCGACGAACGCGATGGTCTGGCCGTCGGGGCTGAAACGCGGGAAGGCTTCGATGCCATCCGGACTGGCCAGTGGCGATGCCAGCCCGCCGGTGCGCGGCACAGTCCACAGATCATTGGCATAAACGAAGACGACGTGCGTGGCGCTGACGTCCGGATAGCGGAGCATGCCGCCATGCGGATGAACATCAGCCCGGACACCGGGGCCTCCGGCACAGGCCAGAAGCGCCACACACAGCTTGACGGCAACGTAACGTGAACAACCCGACGGCATGTGCTCTCCTTTCGGCTTTACATACCCATCCTGCGGCCCGACTCGCCGGCGCTGCGAAACGCGCCGGAGCAGCGCGAGCCCGGCCGCCCCTAGCCTAACAAGCCGCCCCCTGCCCCGCGACGGCCCTACAACTACGGACAACCCCCCTGCTCCCGGGGGCGTGAGCGCCGGGGCCATGCGTTCTCGGACCGCACTCCCGCCACCGGCTTTCGGCCGCCTTGTGGTACACTGATGGACTATGGGTTTGATCCGCCTGCAGAACGTACATAAGCAGTTCGGCGGACAGGTCGTGCTGAACGACGTGTCGCTGGAGCTGCATTCCGGCGAGAGCATCGGCCTGATCGGCCCCAACGGCGCCGGCAAGACCACGCTTTTCAGGCTGATCACCCGGCAACTCGCGCCGGATACCGGCACCGTCACGCTGTCCAAGGGGCTCGAGGTGGGCTATCTGCCGCAGGAGCCGGAGATCACCGAGGGGCGAACGCTGCACGACGAGGTGCTCAGCGCGTTCGCGGAGGTCCTGGCGCTGGAGCAGAAGCTACAGGGCATCTCGGAGGCGCTGTCCGCCCACGCGGAAGGCCCGCGGCTGCCGGAGCTGCTGGCCGAATACGACCGCGTGAACGCGCGCTTCGAGGCGGCGGGCGGATACAAGTACGAGCAGCGCCTAGGCGAGATTCTGGGCGGTTTGGGTTTCCATCCGGCGGACTATGGCCTGCCGCTGGCGGCCCTCTCGGGCGGCCAGAAATGCCGGGCGGCACTGGCCAAGATCCTGTTGCAGGAGTCGCAGTTCCTGCTGCTGGACGAGCCGACCAACCACCTGGACATCGACGCCGTCCGCTGGCTGGAGAAGTTCCTGGCCGGGCATCGGGGCGGCGCGGTGATCATCTCGCATGACCGCTACCTACTCGATCGGCTGGCCGACCGGATCGTGGAGGTCCAGCACGCCGGCGTGCGTTCCTTCCCCGGCAACTACTCGAACTACATGCAGACCAAGGCGGTGCGCGAGCTGACGCAGTCGCGCCAGTACGAACAGGACCGCGGCTTCATCGCCAAAGAGCGGGCCTTCATCACCAAGCACATGGGCAAGCAGCGCACCGCCGAGGCCAAGGGCCGCCTCAAGCGCCTCGAGCGCCGCCTGGCCGCCGGCGAGTTCACGCTCGCCAAGCCCGGCCAGCAACAGCAGGTCCGGCTGGGCTTCGCGGACGCCGCGCAGCACGTGACGGCCGGCAAGAATGCGCTGGAGGTGCACGGGCTGAGCAAGCATTACGGCGAGAAGCGGCTCTTCACCGACCTATCGCTGCAAGTGCCGGCCGGCGACCGGCTTGGCATCACCGGCCCCAACGGCACGGGCAAGACCACGCTGCTGAAGGTCGTGCTGGGGCAAGTATCTCCGGACGACGGCCAATACGCCTTCGACCCCAAGGTCCACGTGGGCTACTACGCCCAGGAGGCCACCGACCTTGACCCCGAGAAGACCATCGTCCAGGAGATCCTGACGGTGCGCTCGGACATGCTGGAGAGCCAGGCCCGCTCCTACGCGGCCCGCTTCCTCTTTCGCGGCGAGGACGCGTTCAAGCTGGTCGCCAAGCTGTCGGGTGGCGAGCAGTCGCGCGTGCGGCTGATGAAGATCATCCTGGCCAACCCGAACGTGCTGGTGCTGGACGAGCCGACCAACCACCTGGACATTCCGGCGCGCGAGGTCCTGGAGAAGGCCCTGCTCAACTACGCCGGCACGATTATCGCCGTCAGCCATGACCGCTATTTCCTCGACCGGATCTGCAACCGCCTGCTGGTCATGCGAATGAACGCGCACGCGCTCTATGACGGCAACTACTCGTACTACATCGAGCAGATCGAGCAGCAGAAGGCTAGCCCGGACGAGAAGAAGCAGCCGCGCCAGAAGAAGGCCGCCGGACGACCTCGCACGGCGGAGGCGCCGCCTGATAAGCCGCGCTCGCGCCTGGCGCGCCTCAAGCTCCCTGAGTTGGAAGCCCTGATCATGGAGTTGGAGACCCGGCTCATGGAGCTTGAGCAGCGCTTCGGCGATCCCGAGGTCTACCAGGACGCCGACACCGTCATCGAGCTGCGCGACGAGTTCGAGCGCTTGCAGGCCGAGTTGGCCGAGGCCGAAGCCGAGTGGAGCGCCCGCGCCGACCAGGAGTAGCCGACGGTCCGTCGCCGGGGGTCACTGGCGGGCTATCCGTCCGATAACGGTTTCTGTTCAGGTCCGTCGCCGGCCAATGGAATTGGCGGTTGCTCCGTCGCCGGTAACTCCATCGGCGGCGGCTCGGGCGGGGCTGCTGACGGTGGCCCGCCCTCATCGTGCACACGCAATGCGGCGCGCCGCCGCTGACTCCACGCCGCGCCGGCGAACAGCAGCGCCGCCAGCGCGTAGCCCACGACGATCGGGTAGGCCCGGTAGGCCACCTGCGTGGGCTGCGCGGCAGCCACAGCCGCTGCTGCCTCTTCAACGAGGACGTCCGGCACGCTCGCCCCTGCGGGAGCAGGCACGTGCACGCACTCGGCGCGCTGCCAGATGAAGTACTCATGCACGACGTTGCCCTCGAGGCGATAGGCGTGCATCGCGCCGACCAGCGTGAACACCGCGGCGGCGCCGGCCCAGATCGCGGCCGCGCGGTACTTCCGGTCAATCAACGCCGCCCCGATCGCGGTCAGGAACAGCGTTACCAGGATCCAGCCGGAGTTCGCGCCGTTGAGCGCCAGCAGGCCCGGCAGGTAGATCGTGGCGGGCGCGGCATTCGGATCAAGCAGCAGATCGGCCAGCGTGCGCGTCGCGCCGGCAGCCGGCAGGTAGCCGGTGAAACCCACGATCAGCACGGCGGCCAGCACGGGGAACAGGGCAATCGCGACCGCCGGCGCGTGCGCCTGCGGCGTGGCCTGGAACGCCTGGGCCGTGATGAGTATGCCAATGTACAGGACGATGGCGGCCCCGGCCTCGATCGGGATCAGCGCTTGCAGGAACGGCCCCAGGCCGAACAGGAAGAAGGCCGTGAAGAACAGGCCGTTGAGGATCGAGTAGCCGGCCTTGGCGCCCAGGGCCTTCCAGCCGGGATGGCCAATGTAGATGGTCGTGGGGAAGCACGAGCCGAACAGCCCGGCCGCAATCGTCCCCAGGCCGTTAACAGCCAGCGACGGACCGGTGGCGTAGCGATCCCCCCCTGCCGCCGCCGACTCGATGTTCTGCAGCGAGCCGAGCACGTTCATGTAGCCCATCGGGATGGATACGGTGAGGAAGCGCAACAGCAACTCCGGGTCGCGCCGCAGCAGGTCAAGCAGCTCGCCGCCCACGAAGACGGGCGTAATCCACGCCACTTTGCCCAACCCGTCCCGTAGCGTCCCGGCCGACATTTGCACGCTGCCAAACCAGTCCCAGCCCACCGCCGTCGTGCCCCAGGCGATCAGCGTGCCGAACAAGACGGCCAGGAAACCGCCCGGCAGCCCCAGCGGAAAACGGTACTTGGCGAAGTACGCCAGCAGCAGGAACGCCAGCGGCAGCAGCCCCACCAGCGGGCTCGTGAAGATGCGGTAGGCGAAGTCGGCCGCTATGAACGCGATGCCAATCGCCGCCAGCACGCCCAGCAGGGCGGCCCGCGGCGTCACCCGCCGAATCCGCTCGGCAAAGAACGCCCCGACGAACTCGATAACCCCGCTGACCAGGCACGCCAACAACCCGGCCTGCCACGCCAGCGTGCCGTCGCCGGTCGCGCGGTACACCGGCTCCATGATGAAGAGGGCGAAGGCGATTACGGTCGGCGTATTGATGCCGTACGGCAAGGCCGTGGTGTTCGGGTTGCGCGTGCGGCGTGCCACGCGGTGCGCCTGCACGCCGTAGAACAGGTTGCCGATCAGGAGGCTGATGGCGACGCCCGGCAGGATGCGGTGATAGATCAGGAAGTCCGGCAGGCCCGCCGCGAACTTGCACAGTGCTATGATCAGCAGCACCTGGACCAGGTTGTCGACCATCAGGCCGAAGAAGCCATCCAGATCACCGCGCACCCAAACGGGATAACGGAAGGGCTTGGCGGACATGCGTCGCTCCCGGTAAAGCTGGTCAGACCGCGGCGACACGCATCGTAGGGAGTGATCGGGCGACACTCAAGCCGGCGCGCTTAGCCCAAGGGCGCAAGGCCTATCCGCCGGCCAGCTCCCGAGACACATCGGCCAGCGCGCTGGCGATTTGTTCGGCCTCGCCGGTCTGAATCGTCCGGCAATCGAACACCAGGTCTTCGTCCTGGAGACGGCAGAAAATCGGCAGGTCGCGCACACGTAGCGCGTCTGCCGCCACCTTGCTCGGCAGGTGCGGCAGCCGCACGCGCACGGTCCAGGTCGGGAAAGCCACCACCGGCAGTGTACCCCCGCCGGCCTCCGAGATCCCCGGCGCGGTGCTGATATGCGCATCCGGCAGCGCTGCCGCAATCGTCACCTGCAACTCGCGCGCGGCCTGCTCGAGCTCGTGCGGCTGGGCCGACAACATGCGGTAGACCGGGTGTCGCCGGGCCAGCGTGGCCGGATCGCGATAGAGGCGCAAGGTGGCCTCCAGGCCGGCCAGCGTCAGCTTGTCCGGTCGCACGATGCGGGCCAGCGAGTTCGCCCGCATTCTCGCGATCAATTCGGCCCGCCCCACCACCACGCCGGCCTGCGGCCCGCCCAACAGTTTGTCGCCGCTGAAGAGCACCAGGTCGGCGCCGGCCGCCACGCTCTCACGCACCGCCGGCTCGTCCCACGCGGCCAGCGCGGAGGCCTTCGGCAGCGCCGCGCCGGGCGCTTCGGCGTCACCCGTCGCCGCCGGCCAGGGCAGGCTGCGATCCAGCACGCCGCTGCCCAGGTCATCGATCAGCCACAGGCCGTGCTTGCGCGCCAACTCGACCAGTTCCTCCAGCGCCACGCTGCGTACGAAGCCCATGACGCGGTAGTTGCTCGTGTGCACGCGCAGCAGGGCCGCCGTTTCCTCAGTGATGGCGCCCTCGTAATCCCGCAGGTGCGTCCGATTTGTCGTGCCGACCTCGATCATGCGGCACCCGGCGGCCGCCATGACGTCGGGCATCCGGTAGGAACCGCCGATCTCGACCAGTTGCCCGCGCGACACGACGACTTCGTGACGCGCCGCCACCGAATTGAGCGCCAGGTAGGTGCCGGCGGCGTTGTTGTTCACCACCAGCGCATCCTCAGCGCCGGTCAGTTCGCACAGTATCTCCCGGACATGCTCGTAGCGGCTGCCGCGCCGCCCCGTTTCCAGGTCGATTTCCAGGTTGCAGTAGCCGCCCGCCAGATCGGCAATGGCCTCGACGGCACACTCCGGCAACGGAGCGCGGCCCAGGTTGGTGTGCAGGACGATACCGGTCGCGTTGATGACGCGGCGCAGGTGCGGCACTGAGCGCCGGTGCAAGTGCTCGCGAATCGCCAGCCCCAGCGCGGGCGGATCGGTCGCGACTGTGCGTCCGGCCAGCAGCGCCGCGCGACGCTCCTCCAGGACCTTCCGGACCGCCGTCAGCAGCTCCTGGCGCGGGTACTCGTCCAACAAATTGGCGACGGCCGGCTGGCGCAGCAGGTGGTCCACCGACGGCAGCGCCCGCACGGACTCGGCACCACGGCTTTCGGCATGCTCGGGTTCCATGGCGAGAATGATAGCGGCAACCCAGCGGGCTGACGACGGCACCCGCGGATCGCGGGCGGCTCACCTCTGCACTGCGGGAAACGACAGGGAGCCGGACACGGGCTACGCGGGGCGCTGCATTTCGTCGTTAAACGTGGCCGGCCGATTGGCCAGGCGCTCGGCCTCCTGCAGCGGAATGCGGCCCGCGTGCACCAACCGGGCCAGCGAGCGCTCCATGGTGGTCATGCGCTGCAGGGGCTCGTCGCGCGTATTGATCTGCATGAGCGAGTAGATCTGGTCCAGCTTCACCTGGCGAATGAGGTTCGAGACCGCGCCGGTGTTGTTCAGAATCTCCATTACGGCCAGGCGTCCCGCGCCGCTGCTGCGCTGGACGAGCTTCTGGGAGATGATGTAGCGCAGGCCCAGGGCCATTTGCTGGGCGACCTCCTCCATGCGGTTGGGCGGGTACATGTCGAGGACGCGCGTGACGGTGCCGGTCGCGTCGCGCGTGTGGATGCCGGAGAAGACCAGGTGGCCGGTCTCGGCGGCGGTCAGGGTCCAGGTGGCGGACTCCACGTCGGTCATCTCGCCGACGAAGATCACGTCGGGATCCTCGCGCAGGCAATCGCGCAAGCCGCGTTCGTAGCTGGGGACGTCCCGGCCGATGGCGCGCTGCGAGATCATGGAGACGTCGCTGGTGAACTCGTACTCGATCGGGTCCTCGAGCGTAACGATGTGGCAGGCGTGCGTCTGGGCGATGCGGTTGAGCAGGGCCGCGATGGTCGTGGACTTGCCCACGCCGGTCGTCCCGGTCACCAGCACCAGGCCCTGTCGCAGTCCGACGATGTCCTCCCAGACGCCGTTGGGAAAGCCGACGAAGTCGATCGTGGGCGTGGTGGTGTCGAGGGCGCGGATGGCCATGGCCAGGCCACGGTGGTCGTAGTAGGCATTGACGCGGTAGCGCAGGCCCTCGATGAGACGCGAGGCATTCACCGAGCGCTGACGCTCGAGCGTCTCGGTCTGGGGTCCGTCGAGCAGCGTCGCCGCCAGGCGTACCATAGTGTCGTGGTCCAGCGGGCGCGCGCTCGTTATCTTCAGGTCGCCGTCCACGCGATAGCAGGGCGGCTTGCCGGTCTTCAGGTGCAGGTCCGTGACGCGCGCGGTGCCCTGGCGCTGGAACGACTTGAGCAAATCGAGCATGCTCATCTGCCGTGTTTCGCCGGCCAAGTAGACCTTCTCGTCAAGTGCAGCCGTGCGACTCATGTGGGCTCCTCAACGGGCGGTGGCGCCAGGATGGACGGCCCTTGCCACGGTCCCCGGTTAGTGATAGCGGTCACAGTATAACCCGGCCACAGGCGTTTGCGGCGGTCAACGTTCGACACGGCGAGCCAACGCCGTTTGTGCGGCAGGTTGCTAGGGCAAGGAAATCTCGACGCGCCGGCGGTCGCCGCTGGGCTCGAGGATTTCCAGTCGCACCTTCTCGCCGGCGCGTCCGCTCACGGCCGCATCCAGTTGCCCGACATTCCGAACGGGCCGGCCATCGACCGCGACAATCACCTCGCCGGACCGGATCCGGTCTTGTAGCGGCGCTTCGTCGTCCACCGACCACACCAGCACGCCGCGCTCAGTTGCGTCATACCGGGCGGCAACGCCGGGGCTCATCGAGACGAATGCCGGACACAACGAGCGCCCCCGCACACCCAGCGAGGAGACGGCACGCGTGTCTACCGTCGGTGCACCGCGGACAAGGCCGAGATCCGCGGGCTGGCGCCCCAGGCGCACCTTGAGCGTCAGTTCCCGGCCGTCCCGTATGGCCCCCAGCGTTGCCTCCTCACCCGGGCTTAGGTCTGCAATGACCGACATGAAGTAGTCGTTGCTTTGGATCGGCTCGCCGTTGACGCTGGTGATCACGTCCTCGACCTGTACTCCGGCCTCGTCCGCCGGCGAACCGCGGAAGACGCTGGAGGCCAGGATGCCGGCCGGGCGCGGCAGGCCAAAGACCTCGGCGTCTTCGTCGCTCAGCGGCTCGGTTGGATATGAGATTCCCAGCCAGCCGCGCACCACCTCGCCATGCGCGATCAGCGATTGCGCCACCTTCACGGCCATGTTCGACGGAATCGTGAAGGCCACGCCGGCGTTGAACGCACCATGCGTCGCGATGGCAACGTTCACGCCGATGACCTCACCCTGTAAGTTCAGCAGGGGACCGCCGGAGTTGCCCGGGTTGATGGCGGCGTCGGTCTGGATGAAGTTCTGGTAGGTGATGCTGCCCAGACCGGCCACCCGCGTGCGTCCGGTGGCGCTGACGATGCCGTGCGTGACGGTCTGCGTCAGCCCGAACGGCGCCCCAACGGCGATTACCCAGTCACCGACGTCGACCCGGTCGGAGTCGCCGAATCGCAGCGCGTGCAGGCTGGGCGCGTCGATCTTGATAATGGCCAGGTCGGTCTTCGGATCGCTGCCGACGAGCCGGGCCTCGAAGCGGCGTTCATCGGGCAAATCGACGATGATGCGGTCGCGGCCGTCGACTACGTGGCTGTTAGTCAGGATATGACCGGCAGCGTCATAGACGATGCCGCTGCCGCTGCCGCCCCCCCGTTGGCGCAGCAACTCCCGGAGCTCCTCCGGCTCCACGCCGAACCGGCGAGCAAGCCGTTCCAACTCCTCCGGCGACGTACCCGCGAGGCTTGCTCCGCCTTCCACGTTGATGTTCACGACGCCGGGGCGCGCCACGCGTGCGGCCAGGCGAAAGGCCTTCGAAATGGCCTGTAAGCTGGCGATGCCCTCGCCATCGGTCAATTCGGCGACATCCGCCTGGAGACGGCCGCGCTCCACGGCATAGACCAGGCGACTCACCATGCGCTCGCCAAAGCCGACCCAGAGCAGCAGCAACAGCACTCCGGTCCATAGCCAGAGCGACAGGCCGATTCGTGGGCGATGAGTGTTCATTTTGCGCCTCGGGTATGTAGACAAGCACCGCGGCCCTTGCCGGATTATATTCGCGCAGCCGGGACCTGTCGGTTTTATCGACCGTCGGAGCGCTAATCACCCATAGTGACCTGGTCAGCGCTCCGGCGCAGAAGCGGCGCGGGTGACTTGCGGCCGGGCGCGGCTGGCGCCCAACTGCCGCACCGGCCTTGAGTTAAGGAGGAGATGAGATTCGCGATGGCGAAACGGCACGCCGACGATGGACACGGACCGCTAGGCTGGCCGCGCGGCACGTGTTGGCGGCCGCGTGGCATGGAAGCTTTCTTCGAATAACCACTTACCGCACACGAGCGACCGTCCAACGCCTCGGCGGGGCGTTGCTAACTGGCGCACCTCGAATCACCCGGCGACACCGGCCCCCGGCGCAGCAGCCGTGGCAGCAGATGATCTCGGCTTCTACTCCTTGGCATACCACCAGGCGTCGCGGCCGCCCTCGACGAATGTCAGCGCAGAGGCTTCGCCGCGCAGGGCGCGATCCCTGTGTTTCAGTTGACCGCCTTCCACCTCGAACTTCCAGTCGCCGTATCTCTCGCCGTTGATCGTCATTGTCAGCGTGTAGGCGCCGTCGGTCGCGAGCAGGTCCTGGGCTTTGAAATACGTCCCGCGCGGCGCCTCCCGGCCCTCGGGAAACACCGTGTCGAATTCGTAGCGCACCCAGTCCGGCTTGATCCTGTGGCTCGTGCCCTCGCGGCTGGTGCAGATGAGCTGGCCGTCGGCGTCGCGCCTGATTTCCACGAAGATCTTGGCATCGAGAGTGCCGGCCGTGCCGCTGCGCAGCCAGACCTTCCAGTAGAGTGATTGGTCGGGCTTGGCGTCGGTGTAGAACAGGTAGCCGTACTTCTGCCAATCGCCGTCGAGCACGTAGGCGTCGCCGTCGCCGAACGGATCACCGCTGCCGACCTTCTTGACGCTGAACGGGAAGGTGTAGAAATGCTCGTCCGGCAGGTAGAAATCGAGCACGTAGTCGCCCGGTGTCTTCAGGTCGTAGCTGGCCGGCAGCGTCTGACCGCTCTGCAGGTCGGTGACTGTGTGGATCGCCAGGATGCAGTAGGGCTGTTTTAGCCGGTCTGGCTTCCAGTCGAACTGGCACAATTCGGTTCCGTCGGCCTTCCGCAGGACGATGCAGCCGCCCGGACAATCGTCCGGAATGAACGTCCCTTGAATGTGGTTCAGACGGAACTGGCCGTTCTTGGGGACGAGCAGAACGTTGTTCAGCAGCGACGAGTACGAGATGCCGGGCGGAAACTGCCGGGTCGCGTCCTTCTTGACGCCGGGCCGACTACCAGTGCCGATCTCACCCTTGCCGCCGGTGTCAGGCTCAGCCTGGTCGGCGTCGACTTGCCTGCCTGAGTCTTTGACGACCTCTTTGAGCTTGCCCTTCAGGCGTCCAAGTTGGGCCTCAGCTATCGCGGTTGCGAAGATGCCCAGGACGAGTACGGCTATAAACGGTCGTTTCATCGTCTCAACTCCTTACACTGGCAATCAAGGACAGGCACAATCCGTGGCGGCGCCGGCAGGCAGCAATGCCGGACCGGCGAGGTGTGGTGCCGGCGGCCGACCGACTCCGGTCACGACTGCCGGCACACGCGCGCGTCAGCCTAGCCGATCGACCGTGCTCCGCCAAGAGTTGATAACGTTCGCTGCCTGCCGCGTGCCCGAGTGACGGCGCTGCGTTCCCGCAGGCAGGCGCGTCCACGGGGCACCGCAGCTTCGGCCGCGTCGGGAGGCTCCAGCCCATGCCTGCCGGTTGCCGTATCCGTAGCCCCGCAAGACGCGCGGGCGCTGATGCGCAAGATTTGCGCGCGCCGCCGATAGGCCGGCCGCGGCGGCAGAGGCGTTCCGATACACCTGACGGGCTGTGCTCGGGATGTTGGCCGCGTATCCGGCCACTTCTGTTTGGATGCCCGACGCCCGGCGCCGGCGGACATGAGGCAAGTCAAGGAGTTCCACGATGTTGCGTGTCGGCAATCTAGTGTTGCTGTCGTTGGTGTCATGGCTGGTGATGGGCGGTTGCGGCGTGGACCAGCCGGGGGGCATTGATTCCGGCAGTCCCGAGGGCGACGGCGCGGGGGTAGTCGTGCTCAGTGGTCAGCTGAACCCGGGGCAGGCGGCCAAAGCGCGCCCGCGAATGCAGGATTTGCAGCAGGAGTTGCCGTTCACCATCGTTGCGCAGAGCGATCAGACGGGGACGGTATACCACGTGGAGACCTCGGCGGATGGACAGTTCGAACTCGAGCTACCGGCCGACGAGTTGGGCAACACGTTCATCGTGATGGTGCAGGGGCCGGATGGGCGGGCGATAGGGCCGGTGGTCTTTGGCGAGGAGGGTGGTCAAGGGATCACGGGGCTGGCGATGGAGCGCGACGCGAACCTGGGAACGATCGAGTTGCCAGATGATCCGCAGAGCGCGGCGATCGCCCCCGGCGCTGACGGCGACGCCACTGCGCTGGCGAACTCAAGTCTAACGGCACGTCTGAATGATGCCGGGGCGCCGCTGGGGCTGGCGTCGGTGGGCAAGGGCCCGGCGTGCACGACGACAGACCTTCGGACCGGACTAGCCGACGCGGACGGCGACGGACTGATTGATCTGTTCGACGCAGACGACAACGGCAGCGGGCTCGTGGACGACTTCGACAAGGGTGATGATTGGACCGGGGTGTCGGACGACTTCCGCGCGAATTTCTTCATGAATCTCAAGATACAGGCGGAAGAGGCGCAGACGTACTACACGGGCACCGATACGGAGATCGCGGCGGCCCGGAGCCGGCAAACGGTCATCACGTTCGAGGTGCTTAGCGAACCGGGGGCAACCCGGGCAATCACCGCGGCCCGCCTGCTAGAGGTCCCCGGGCCGGCCTACCTGACAATCGCCACGGTGCTGCCGGACGACGGATCGGGCCCGACATCCTTGTGGCGCGATCTTGCGTACGCCTTCACCGAGCGCACTGACCGATTCGACGCCTTCGTGGTGCCGAATGCCGTGCTGACCGCGGGCGACACGTTCGCGCTCGAGGTGCTGTTTGACGACGGGTCCAGCGAGCGCGCGTCACGAATGATCAACTACGTGTTCACCAACATCCCGGCCTTGGTGGAATACGGCACGCCGACGGCCCTGACGGCGTTTGACATCGCGGACCCGGCGGCCAACGGCTCGCCAAGCGCTCCGCTGCCGATAGACGGCGGCGCTGAGCTGGTGCTGGTTTTCCGACCGCCGCCGGATGAGACGGGGGCCCCGATCACGGACATGCCCTACTCTTTCCAGTTCTTCTACAACGATGACGCTGGTCAACAGGGGTTCTCCGAGGCGATTGACGTCGCGGCGACGTGGCCGACGGAGATTCCCGGCTGGGGCCACAATATGAGCTTCTGGGTGACGGCGGAGGAACTTGGAGCGTTGTCGGATGAGGGCACGTACGCGGTGACATTGCCGCAGGAGCTGTTCGTGGACGAAGTGGTGCTGGCGGACGGCACCTCGGCGGCGGTCGGCTCGTACAAGATAGACATTACGGCCGAGGCGCCGACCGGAAACGCCGCAATCATGATCATGCTGACGAAGCAGTAGCCGTTGCGCGCCGGGGTGAGCGCTGCAGTAGGTTGTGCTACGGACGGCTACTCGTGCCGCAGGGCTTCGATAGGGTCGAGGTTGGCGGCGTGGCGGGCGGGGTAGAGCCCGAAGATTATGCCGACGGACATGCTGACGCCCAGCGCCAGCACGAGACTGTAGCCCGAAACGACCGTGGGCATGCCGGCGAAGTGGGTTATCAGCCAGGGGATGAGCAGGCCGATGGTGACGCCGATGAGCCCGCCGGAAGTCGAGAGGACGACGGTCTCGATGAGGAACTGGCCGATGATCTGGCGGCGTTTGGCGCCGATGGCGCGGCGGATGCCGATTTCGCGCGTGCGCTCGGTTACGGAAGCCAGCATGATGTTCATGATGCCGATGCCGCCGACCAGCAGGCTGATGCCGGCGATGGAGCCGAGCACGATGTTGAAGGTTCGCTTGGTCGCTTCGGCCTGGCGCAAGAGGGCGAGTGGGACGCTGATGCGATAGTCGCCCTTGGGATGGTACTTCATGAGCATGCGGTCCAGGCCGGTGGCCACCGCCTCGACGTTCTCGATCGCGTCCACCTCGACGATAAGCTGATGCAGCTCGATCCACTCGCGTGATAACGACCCGGCACTGGCCTCGGTTACGTAATCTCCGAAGCGTTCGCGTGCCACTTCCATGGCAATGTAGGCGTCGATTTGCTGGTCGGGCGTCTGGATAGCGCCGCCCTGGGCGGCTTCGCTCTGGACGATGCCGATTACCTCGTAGTAAGCACTGCCGATGCGCACGCTCTGCCCGATGGTTTGCTCGGTGGCCAGGAGACGGCGGGCGCCGTGTTCGGTAAGGACTACCGCGCCGGCGCGGCGCTGGCCGTCGCGTGGCGTAAGAGTGCGACCGGCGATCATGTTACGTTTGACGAGGTCGAACCAGTCCGCAGTGGTGCCCATGACGCGGAGTTCGAGGGTCCGTTCGCCCAGGCGGCCGGTCTGGCGGATAATCTTGACGGGGACCGTGCGTTTGATGGCTGTAAAGGCCTCGCGGGCGCGGCGTTCATCCTCGTACAGCAACCCGTACATCAGCATACTGAACGGGGAGCGCGTGCCGCTGGCTTCCTCCTCCGCCGGCTTCATGGACGTAATGATGATGTTCGTGCTGCCGAGCTTGCGGATCTGTTCGAGGGCCTCCTGGCTGGCGCCTTCGCCGACGGCGAGCATGGCGACGACGCTGCCGACGCCGAAGACGACGCCCAGCATGGTCAGGAACGAGCGCAGCTTGTGCAGCATGAGGGTCTTGATGCCCAGGCGGATATTCCTCAGTACCCGGGCGTGTCTCATGCCGCCGCCTCTTCGATGCGATCGATGCGGCCGTCGCGCATGTGCAGGCGGTGGCCGGCATAGCAGGCCAGTTCCGGCTCGTGGGTGACCATGATGACCGTGGTGCCCTGCTGATTCAGGTCGCTCAGCAGCTTCATGATCTGCCCGCTGGTGACGGAATCCAGGTTGCCGGTCGGCTCGTCCGCGAGCAATATCGAGGGGTCAGTGGACAGGGCCCGCGCGACGGCGACGCGCTGCTGCTCGCCGCCGGAGAGTTCGGCCGGCCGATGCTCCAGCCGACCCGCCAGGCCGACGCGTGCCGCCATGGCCTCGGCGCGGGCGGCGCTGTCATGAGCATCCCAGCCGAGGTAATACAGCGGCAGCTCGATGTTCTCGCGCACGGTAAGTTGCGGGATCAGGTTGAAGCTCTGGAAGACGAACCCCAGGTGCCGCAGGCGGAACTCGCTGAGAGCGTCGTCATCCAGCCCGGCGACGTCCTGGCCTTTGAGGAGATAGCGGCCGGAAGTCGGCCGATCGAGGCAGCCCAGCAGGTTCAGCATGGTGCTCTTGCCGGAGCCGCTGGGTCCCATAATGGCCCAGAATTCGCCGAGCCCGAAAGAGATGCTGACGCCCGCGAGGGCGCGCACCTCCGTGGCGCCCATGGCATAAGCCTTGGTGACCTCCTCGAAGCTGGCCACGGCCTGCGCGGTAACCGCTGGCACAGCCCCGACGCCGTCGCGGGGCGCCGACATTACCCGGGGCCCCCCCGGCCCCGACCCGCTCCGCCGGGGGATCGCTCCCGGCCGTCACCTTGTCCGGAACCCTGGCGTTCCTGCCGGCGGCGTTCGAACTCGGCGCGTTCCTCGGGCGTCATGCTCTCCATGCGCTGCCGCAGGTGGGCTTCGCGCTCCTCGGGAGACATGCTCTCGAAGCGTCGGCGCCGCTCCTCGCGTTGCTCGGGCGTGAGGTCGCCGCCGGGCCCGCCGCGCTGCTGTTCGGCTTGGGCGCCTGGGGCGGTCGGCCCGGGCGGCGCCGCTAGCGGGGCTGCGCCGGCGGTCTCCGCGCTGCCCGCCGACAGGTCGGCGGCCATAGCCGCCTCCTCGGCCTCGGCCTTGGCATCCAGTGGCGGCGTCAGCGTCACTTCCTGGCCGGCCTTGAGGCCGGCGAGCACGTGCACCATTGAGTTGTTGTCCATGCCGATCTCGATCGGCCGGGGCTCGAAGCCGCCGCGCTCGCGCACGTAAGCCGTGGGCGTGCCGCCGATGCGCAGGACAGCCTGCACCGGCACGTACACGGCGTCGGGATACTGCGCGACGACGATCTCGGCCTGGCAATTCATGCCGGTGCGCAACTCCTGATGGGTCGTATCGAGGTGAATCTCGGTCGGGTAGACCTTGAGATCGGGGTTCATCCAGGCGCTTTGGGCGTCGGGCAGCGGGGCGATCTTCGCCACGCGGCCGGTGAACACCTGTCCCGGCAGGGCATCGACCGTCACGCGGGCCGGCAGGCCGATGCGCACCTTCTCCAGGCTGGATTCGTGCACCTGGACTTCGGCCATCATGGACTCGGCCGACGGCAGGTAGATCAACTCCTGACGCTCGCGGACCGCCTGGCCCTCCTGCAAGGGCTCCTGGCGGCGCCAGCGGCCGCCGCCCTCGACCGAGGTCGCGTACACGACGAGGCCGTCGCGCGGCGCGTATATCTTGGTCTTGGCGATCTGGGCCTCGGTCTTCTCGAACTTGGAGCGTTGCTGGCGCAGCTCGGTTTCCTTGGCCTTCAAGTCAGCCTCGGCCTGCACGATGTCGGCATTGGCCTGGAGGTTGACGCGTTCCAAAGCCATGTGCATCTGCTCGACATTGCTTTCGAGCTCGGCCAGCTTGCGCTTGGAGGTGTACTCCTGGAGCAAATCCAGTGAGGCGACGGCCAGCTCGTAGTTGAGCTGCGCCCGGTTGTGCGTGAGCCGGTCGGCCTCAAGCTCGGTCTGCGAGATGTACTGTTCGTCGTACAGGCGCTCGGACCACTTGAGCTTCTCGGCCGCCCGCTCCAGCTCCTCGCGGGCCAGCGTAATATTGGCTTCCGCCTCCTTGAGCTCCTTGGGATGGACGCCCTCCACGTACTGTTTGACGTCCTCCAGGGCGAACTGGTAGTCCAGCTCGGCCCGGGAGATGTTGCTCTCGGCCTGGTTTTTCACCACGGCGAGGTTCTCGCGTGACCGGATGAAGGCCGCCTCGGCGTTATCCACCGAGATCTGCTGGAGGATCAGGTCGTCCTGCAGGCGGCTGGCGTCCAGCTCGACGAGCAGATCGCCCCGCTGAACACGGGTTCCTTCGGGGACCAGGTAGATGATCGTCGTCTGGCCTTCGACCTCGTTTTTCAGGCTGACCTGCTCGCGCGACTTCATCGTCCCGGATGTGACCACGCCGATGGTCAGGGGTCCCTGGCGCACGCGGAAAGTCGGCTGGGACCCGCCCGCGCTACCGGACCCGACCGAACCAGACAGCGCGAAGGCCAGTGCGCCGAGCGCGCCCAGGGCAATAACCAGACCGGCCACCAGTGGAATCCGGCGGCGTAGCTTCGGTGTGTTCATCGCTGCAGCACTCATCGTATTATTCTATCCTGCTCTCCGGCAGGTGCTCCTGCCAGACGCCGCGCTCATCCACGACCAGCAGGCCCAGGTCACGCTGCAGGGCCAGCTCGCTGACGCGGTAGCTGACCAGCGCTGCCGTCAAGGCGTTCTGGGCCGTGACCAGCGCGTCCTGGGCCTCGAGCAGATCACGAATCTCCGCCCGGCCGGCCTCCAGGAACAGGGTCGTGCTGGCCACGCGGCGCTGGGCGACCTTGACCGCCTCCGCCTGAATCAGCGAACTCTCGCGCGCCTCCAGCAGCCGACTCAGGCCATCGCGAATCTCGAGCTTGATCTGATCCTCCAGGGCCTGCACGTTGCGCACCGCCTGCTCGAACCGCACCAGGCTGGCGCGATAGACATTGCGCTCGGCCGTCCGATCAAAGGGCAGGTCGATCGTCAGCAGGGCCGAATAGGAGCCCTCATCCGGCCGCAGAATCGCGTCGTCCAAGCCCGCCGACGCGAGCGCCCGCCGCTCGCCGGCCGAGCCGCTGCCCAGCAGGGTCAAGTCGGCGCGCAAGCGATCGGCGGCCACGGCCACCGTGCGCTGGGCATCGTGAATGCGGCCCACCGCCACGCGCAGGTCCAGACGCTGCATCAGGGCGGTGACAATCGCCTCGGTCTCGTCCAGTTCGTAGCGGCCCGCCCGGCCGCGCCCAGCGGGGACCAGCTCGATCGGGGCGTCCGCGGCGGGCACGTCGCCAGCGGCCGCGGTGGGAGTCTCACCAGCGATGAGGTCCTCCAACGCCGTGCTCAACGCATCCAACTCCGCGCGATCCAGTTCGACCACGGCATCGGTCGGCAAGCCCAGGGTCAGCTTGAAACCGTCTAGCTGCCGCTGGTAGGACTCCTGGGCTGAAACCCATTGATTGCGGGCCCGCAACTCGTCCTGCCGCGATTGATCCACCTGGATTTCCGGCAACAGTCCGGCCTCCGCCAGCCGGCGGGCCCGCCGCGTCGAGGCGATCAGCCGCCGATAGTTGTCCTCGGCGTTCCGCACGGCGTCCTGTTGCCGCAGGACGGCGAGGTAGCCGGCCGCGACCTCCACGGCGAACACGCGTTTGTGGCGCTCAAACTCGTAAACCGCGTAGGTGACGTCGCGCTCGGCCTGCGTCAGGGGCTCCGTGACGACGAACCGTCCCGACCCGCGCAGCAGCGGCATGGTCACCGTCGCGTCCGCGAAGATCCCGCGCGAGAACAGCCGCTCCTGCGTCAGCATGGATACGAGGTCCAGGCCGATCTGTGCGGTATACGACAAGCCGCTCTTGAGCTGCTGGGACAGCCCGCCAAGGCCCCCGTATTCCAGGCCGGCGACGGTCTGCCGATCCGTGCGGCCCTCGGAGTCGATGACGACTTCGCGCTCAAGCTGGGCCTGGTACTGCCCGTCGAGCACGCCCGTCCAGGTGCGGCGAAACGCATCGTGCTCGAGGTCGAGTTGCAGCGCCGCCTCGAAAACGCGCTCCTTCTGGGTCTGGTATTCACGACTCTCATGGGCGGCGATCTGCAGGGCATCGTTCAGCGTCAGGCGCAGGGGCTGTGCGGTTGCGTAGGAATCTGCGAACAGATCGTCGCCGTCCCGCTTCTCGAGGTAGGCGCGGTCCGGCCATTGTGGAATGGGCTCGACGTCCTGCGACCCCAGCGAGGCGTTGGCAGAGCGTGGTAACTGCTGGTCAAGCAGCAGGCGCCGCCGAAGCGTGTCGGCCGGGCGTTCGATTGTGAACGGCTCGGTGCGACCGAGCGCCTCCGCCTGCTTGCGCGAGATGATGTCGTACGCAACCCCATCGGCCTCGATCCGATAGTCGGCCGGGCGACAGCCCGCCAGGAACATCACCAGGACCGCCGGGACGCCCGCCCGCAGGACCATTCCGGGCGACTTCCGGCGGCCACCCGTGCGACGAGCGCCGTACGGGAAAGTCCCGCCCAGTCCGGCCATCAGTGCACCTCGCAGACGAGCCTTCGCCGCCATCACTTACCGGCCAGGTGGGTCGCCAGCGTCTCAACCAACGAATCGGTGGCGGATTCAAGGGCGGCCCGCACCACGCTGGTCAATACCTGGTCGCCGTCGATCGGGCACCCGCCCGCCGCCAGCAGGAGCACACCCGCCAGGAACAGGGCCTTGAAGCGGGTGGATAGCCTTCTGAGTGCCGGGATTTGCATAGTCACGCTCCTCTGCAACCACTTGGCACGAGCGTCGCGCCGCGCGGCGACGCACTCCGCAGGCCGGAGGGCGATGGCCCCGCCCGGCGCCGCGCACGAATGCGGGCAGTATACCCGGGCAGAACCGCGCCGCGAACATCGCGCCCGGCCTCCGTGGCGACTGGGCGCGACGCGGCCAAGCGCAGACCGCGCCCCTTCGTCCGCTCCCCCAAGCTGGACGCTGGGCGGCCTGTTTGGGCAAAACGATAGCCGGGCAGTGTTATTGCATTCCGCGCAGGTGACCTGGAAGACGGCGCGTCGACCGCGCGGCATTGGCATACGCGGTGCGGCCGATCAGAACGCCGAACGGCGACGTTGCGCTGATCAGCACTTGGCGCGGCCGTGCGGCCGGCTCAGCGCGTCATCGCACGGCTCGGGCGACCGGGGCGGTTGTCGCTAGTGGTCGTTGCTCCGGCTGCTGCCCCAGCCGCCGGTCACCAGGCAATCGACGAACGGGTCAATGTCGAACGCGTTGATCAGGCCATCGCCGTTGATGTCGGCCCGCATGATGTCGCAGTCCGGGAACTGGGCGACATAGACCTCCGGGCTGGTTAACGCCAGCACGAATGGGTCGATGTCAAACGCGTTCACCAGCCCGTCGCAGTTCAAGTCGCCGCAGGGCACCGCCACCGTCACCGCCGCCGCGCCCAGCGTGCCGGTCACGTCCAGGCCCGGAACCGTCCCGTCGTAAACCACGGTGTATCCGAGCGGCGAGCCCGCGCTCGGGAGTATCGCGACTACTGTTTCCGACGTCTCGGCCAGCGCCTCGAATCGAAACGTGGTCAGCAGCGCGCCGGCCGGCGTGGCGACCACCGGCACGCCCAACTGAGCGTAGGCAATGTAGAGCCCGTCGCCGTCCTGCGGCGGGACCACCTCGTTCAGCCCGTACGGATCACCGACCGGAAAGCCCGAGACCAGCAGCGGTACGGCGCCGACCTGGTGATTGCCCAACAAGCGCAGATAGTCCGGATCCCAGCCCAGGATCACATCGGCGGCGGCCATCAACTGATCGTCGGTGCTGTCGGATACCACATACAGCCCAATCTCCACCACCGTGCCGACGAAAACGCCCTGCGCAGCCGGCCGGAACTCCAGATCAATCTCCCCGAGCGCCGCCGCCGGCAGCACACCACACAGCGCCACGCAGATCATGCCTTTAGCGCAATTAGCCCCTCGCAGCATTCCATTCTCCTTTATCCATCGTCCCGACGGCCCGTCGGGGCTCCGCATCCAACTATCGCCGCACGTTCTCCGCTCAATCCGGCGGCGCCGCCCAGGCCCAGCGCACGCCATGCCCCCTCTACCGCCCCGGCGTCGGCCGGCGCTCGACCGATTGCGGACCTTTCTGAATCTCCTCCGCCGGAGCGGCCGGCCGCGCGCCCAGCAGGAACGCCGTAATGTCGGCCTGGTCCAGCCAGCCGTCGCCGTTCAGGTCGCCGGCCCGCAAATATCCCAGCCCGCGTTCGTCCAGTTCCGTAACCGCAATGGCCGCCAGCGGGCCGCCTTGGTCTGCCGCGCCCAGCGCATGCCGCACGCAGCAGCCGGGGTCGCTGACTTGCAGGTAGTTGATCTGGATGAACGTGAAGTCCGGCGTAAGCACCAGGCCGTCACAGCTGATGTCGGCATGGGGCAAGGGCGTGCCGCAGGGTGTGTCGCCCGAGCCGAACTGGTGGCTCCACTGCGACGAGAACACGCCGAAGTCCAGAATATCGATCCATTGGTCGTCGTTCAGATTGCCGCCGATAAGCGGCTTATCGGCCGCTACGAAATCAGCGACGTAACGCGTACCTGCAATGGCGAAGTCCGGCGCGTCCAGCGTCCGGCGCAGCGTGTGCAGCCGGTCGCGGGCGGTGATGCACGTGTACACGCCGCAGTCCACCAGCAGCACCTGGTCGGCGGCAATCATCGGCGCACCTGACGCCGGCTTGGTGAACGTCAATTCGGCTTCGAGTGTCCGGGTCGGACTGGCCGCCGGGCACTCCCACAACTCAAACGTGATGCAGCGCGTCAGCGTCTGCGGGTACGCAGTGCCGGTGCTGACCGTCGGTGCGAGCGCGACGGTGACTAGCAGCTCGTTCAGCGCGCTGACCGTGACCGACTGGAGACACTCGGCCGAGTTGCCGCAGGCATCCGTCGCCCGCCAGGTGATCGTCGTCGTGCCCAGCGGATACGGCTCGTCCAGGCCCTCGTTCCAGTTGTCCCGGTCGCCGCGCTTATACTCGACCAGCAGCGCCGAATCGCAGTTGTCGCTCGCCGCGGCCCAGCCCGGATCAACCGTCGCGTGACAGTAGCCCGCATCGGCGTAGGCCTCGATATCCTCCGGGCAATCAATCTCCGGGGCCGTGTCATCCGCGATCGTGATCATCTGCACGCACTCGGCCCAGTTGCCGGCCCCGTCGGTCGCCCGGTACGTGCGCGTGATTACGTGCGGATCAACCAGGCAACCGGAGCCTTCCTGAATCGCATCGCCCACGTGCGCCACGCTGAAGCCGCAGCAGCCGCTGTCACTGGCACTGCCGCCCTGGGCCTCGAATTCGTCGTAGTCCGCCGCCGCCGGCGGCAGCGGATCGCTCAGGCATTGCAGATGAACATCGGCCGGACAGGCGATCTCCGGCGGCGTGCCGTCGATACAGATTAGCGGCGAGTCCAACAGGTACGGCGCGAGCTCCTCGCCGTACTCGCTGCTCAAGCGCGTCGGCGGATCGTGCTCGCGGAAAGCCACCGCCGTAAGCCCCCCCCCCACGGCCTGGAACAGCAGTGTCGCCAACTCGGCCGAGGTGGTCGTCGGCGGCTGGCCGGCCGCATCATCGATGCCGGCCGCCAGATCGAGCGCCCCGCCGTCGGCCGCGATCGGGAAGATGATCGGCAGCCCGTACGGGTCCGGCAGCACATAGCTGCCCTCTATGAACGCCAGCAGGTCCGGCTCAAATGCCAGGAAGGCCTGGTAGCCGCGCACCAACTCCGGCAAACACGCTTGTGCCAGCGTAACCGCCAGCGCCTCCCCCGGCCGCACGCACAGATGCTCCGGCTCAGCGATATGCAGCGCCAGCGTGTTGGCACCCGTGCATTCCAGACCGCGTAGAATGATCCCCGACTGGTTCCGCCGCGTAGGATGCTGACAGGCGTCCATCTCGGCCGGATGGTTGTAGAACCCGTCGCCATTCCCCGGCGAAGACTCGCAGTCGCCATCCAGAACCCACAAATCCGACCACATATGGTTCTGATTAACGCCGTAGACCACCGTGTCCGGGCCGGTGAAGACGGCGAATATGTCGGGGTCGAACACCGGGCTGCCGGCCGGGTACGACGACCATTTCAGTGGCAGAATCTCCACGTAGAAGGTCTCGTCCAGGTCAAAGCTCAGCCCGGCGGTCGCCAGGTCAATCAGGCCGCTGCGGAAGACATAGAACCCCACCTCCGGCAGAGTGATCGGGTCGAAAGTGAACATCATCGAGGTTGCCGGGGCCGGCGGCTCCACGACCGGGTCGGACGCGTCCGCCACCGGATCGGCCGGCGCGTTGTAGAAACTCACCACGATGCACGGGCGCAGGGTGTCGCCCGGGAAATCGCCGTGCAGCCCGAAGGAGAACTCCAGCTCCGTCACGTGACCACCGCCGACCGCCGCCGCCCCCGGACCCATTGTCCCATCATCCAACGCCCAGTATACCAGCTCACCCCCCCCACTCGACGTCCAAAACCAGAACCCGTTGCCGCTATCCAGCAGCCCGCGATACAGATCGACCACGTCGCGTGATCCGGCCGCCGGGTCCACGTGTAACCCGTCCGTCAGCTCGGCGAGCCCGGCCCACGCCGCCGCCATCGGCCGCAGCTCGTCCGCCGGCATTACCGGCACTTCGTTGAATTGCCGCTTTAGTGCGGCCAGTTCCGCCGGGCTGAGGGCCGTTTGCCCCCAGGCCGACCCGGCCGCCACTACCACCGTCAGCAGCCATATCCCGGCCCAACCGGGCCGCCGCGTTCCTCCCATGTCGTCGTACATGAGTCTTGCTCCTCTGCCCCCGGCGCACTGCCTCGCCGTCTCGGTTCGCGCTGGGGAGAAACCGTGCGCTGCAGTACTCCCGGCACACGCGCCGGGCCACGGTCACCCATGGCCCGGCGCCAGCGCCACAGGTCGTCGGCCGGCCGAACCGGCAGCGCGTGACCCTCTCAGCCACGCGCCGCCGGTTCCTTCAAACCCACCCGGGGCGGCCGTGCGCCCCAGGCAGCTACCGCTGTCGCGGCGCTAGTCGCGCGTTATGCGGACGCGCGCCTAGCGCAGCCGTTTCGGACCCGCGGCCGGCTTGGCCGGCACGGGCTCCAGCTCAACCTCAACCTCGCCGGCCGGCGGCTCGACGTCCGATATGGTCGGCCGAGCCCCCATCAGGAACTCAGCCACGTCGGCCGTATCCAGCCAGCCGTCGTTGTTCAGGTCACCCGCGGCCAGGTGCCACAGCCCCATGGCTGTCAGGTCGGCCACCGAGATTTCCGTGACCGGCCCGTAGTCATCCGTGCTGCGCAGACCCGGCATGCCGCAGCAGTTCGGCTCGTGGCCTTGCAGGAAGTTGATCTGGATGAACGTGAAGTCCTCGGTACTGACAGTCCCGTTGCCGCTGATGTCGGCGTGCGGGTACGGCGTGTCGCAGTCGGTGTCGCCGCTGCCGTAGTTGACGGCCCACTGCCACGAGAACACGCCGAAGTCGAGGATGTCGATCCAGAAATCATCGTTCAGGTTGCCGCCGACGAGGTTCTTGCCGGCCGTCACGAAGTCGGCTACGTACTGCGTCCCAACGATCGGCAGCGGGTCCAGCGTTCGGCGCAGCGTGTGCAACGTGTCGCGTGCGGTGATGCACGTGTACACGCCGCACGGCACCTCGAGCGTTGCACCGGCCAGACCATCGGTGAACTCCAGTTCCGCCTCGATGATCCAGGCCGGACTGGTGTCCGGGCACTCCCACAACTCAAACGTAATGCAGCGCGTGCCGTCGAAGCTCCAGGCCAGCGCTAGGTCCACGACCAGTTCGTTCAAGGAGTTGACCGTCACATCGAACGTGCACGATGACTCATTGTCGCAAGCGTCCTTGGCCTTGATCGTGACCGTCGTCGTGCCGTCCAGGAACGTGTAGGGACTCGATATCTCCGTCGCCCCGATCCAGTATGTGTAGGTCGGGCTTGGATCGCAGTTGTCCCACAACTCTGCCGGCGCTGGAAGAACGACCTGCGCCGCACAGGTGCCGGCGTCGGCGTTGACCACGATGTCCGCCGGGCAAGTGAGCACCGGCGGGGTATTGTCTTCGACCGTGACGGTCTGCACGCACGATGAACTGTTCCCGCAGGCGTCCGTTGCGGTCCAGGTAATCGTGGTGATGCCCAGCGGGAAAGGCTCGCCCAGGGTCTTGCCGTCACTGCGGATTCCGACGACGGTTGGCGCCGGATCGCAGTTATCGATGGCAAACGCCGTGTACTCGTACGCGAAGTTGTCCCAGTAGATGTCGTAGTCAACACCTTCTGTGGTGTTATGGCCTTGCAGGATCACGTTGCCGATTTCCACGCTGCCATTGGCATACAACGAGTGGGTCAGATCCCCGACCGTGAAAATGGCATCCGCACCGGCCAGTTCAATCGTCAGTGTGTACCACGCGTCGTACACGAAGCCGGTCGGCAAGCCGAGATCCTGCCAGCCACCGTCATCCGGATCGGCGGGCCAGACACGGAAGCGCGGGTCGCCGCCATCGCTGGTGAACTCGATGATCGGGTAGAGCGAGATGCCATTAGCCGCATTGAAAGCCGTGCCCCAGAAGCCGGCCATGCGCCGCCCGGTCGTTGCCCAGTCGACCGGGATATAGAGATCGACGCTCATGCGTGTGACACCAGGCGTGTCATACTTGCGACCCTGCGTGTCATAGAAGGCGCCGGAGTAGCCCGCCGGGCGGTACGACGCGCCGTCACTTGCGCAAATGGAGTGCTTGAGGCGATAGTCGCCGCCGAACCACACGCGCTCGAAACCACAGGGGGAGTAGCGATCCCGATACCACACACCGGGGGCCTCCGCGTCGCTGAGTGTCGGTTCGTCGTCGAAGGAGATCGTCGACGCCGCGTACAGGTCGACAAGCGCTTCACAGGACTCATCCGCGTCAACGGTAATGTCCGGCGGGCAGGTGATTACCGGGGCGGTGTTGTCGATCGTAATCGCCGGCAGGGCGTTGAGGGCCGGATAGACCGGATCGCCGACCTCATCGGACAGCTTGGTCTGGTAGCCCGCCGAATCGGGCTCAAACGCCACCAAGTCAGCCTCGTCGCAGGCGCTGCCCGACTCACCGATCAGCGTGAACGTCAGCCGAGCGAGGACGGTGTCGGCCGTTGTTCCGGTCGGGTCGCCGCCGAACGGGTTGGGGCTGACCGAGTAGAAGATTTTGCCCGGCGCGTACTCGACATCCATCAACTCGAACTCGAACGGGGCGTCGCCCGGTTCGCCATACTCATAATCCAGGCGCGCGGTGTCGTAGTTCAGGTGGAACTGGCCACCAACAATGACCGCGGTGACGTCGGTCATCTTGACCTCAACGACCAGCGTGTCATTCGGGTCATAGCACGTTTCGCCGGTCTGCGGCAGCAAGGCGATCGTCGCCGGGCCGCCAAGCCACGGGCAGTAGTCGATGCCGTCGCTGACGGCGTTGCCGAGGCCGTCGGCGTTCAGGTGTTCGGCCGGGTCGCCCTCGCACGGCGGGACCTCAATAGTGCCGGTCGAGTCATGCGGCCCCGTCGCGTCACCCCACCAGTTATCGGTCGCGTCCAGCAGGCCGCTGGTGAACGTGCTCACAAACCCGTACGACACGTTGCTGATAATCTGGTTGTAGTTGGCCGTGACTGTCGCCGGTGCGCCGTAGTCGTAGGCGACCACGCCGTAGTCCCAGTCCTTCACGGTTGACTCGGTCACAGTGAGATCCACCGCACCAGTGCCGGCGGCGTACGCGCCGATGCCCCAAGTGTCGACCTTGTCGTGACCGACGAAGGTGCTCTTGGCGACAGAAACGGTCATGACGGCACGAGCGCCCTTGTGTTCGCCCGCGTCACCCGGCACGAACGGATCCGGCAATGCGCGTGGTCCGGACTCGCGTAGCTTCGTACCGGTACTGCTGTACGCAAGCAATCCATCCCCAGAGTCCGCGTGTTGGTTCGAAACGGTCAACCCGGCAAACGTGACGTCGCCATCGATGCAGAACACGGCCGGGTAGTTGTCGAACAGTTGGGTATCAGTCACGATGAGCGTAGCGTTCTCCATGGGCAACAGACCGGTTGCAGCCCAACTGCCACCCGTGTAGAGGTGGTTGGAGATCGTGCAGCCGTCGACGGTTCCGCCGGCGCCGTAGCCGATCTGAATGCCATTCTGCGCCGGCAGACCGCTGCCCATCGGCCCGCCGCCGGTGACCGTGCAGCCGTGCACATCGACCGTCAGACCCTCGCCCAACAGGGCCATGCCATTCTTCTGGTAATCGTCGACGGTCGTGTCGGCGACTTCGATTGCATATGGACCGCCGTCGTCGTTGTACGCGTAGATGCCAACGCCGTGCTGCGCGCCGCTCAGGGGCTCGTTGCGGATGCCCGTCACGGCACAGTCCACGACGTCGCCGCCGGCGTTCCAGAACCCGATACCGATGAAGCGGTAGTTCGCGTTGCCGCGTCCCAGGCCGTCCACGCGCAGATTCTGCACGGAGCCGCCGGTGACGCCATCTAAGCCGATGATCGGATAGTTGTTATTGGTTCCGGTCGTGAAGTGCCACGGCAAGGAGGCGGGCGACTGGATGATCGTGTCAACCGCCGGATCGGTGCCCGAGCCGCTGCCGATCAGGTCCAGGCCGTCCGTCGTTATGTGAACCTGCTCTTCGTACGTTCCCGGTAGGACGTAGACCGTGCTGCCACTGACCAGATCAACGGCCTCCTGTATTCGGCCGAGCGTGCCGGTCTGCGGACTGTCGTCGTCGACCCAAAGCGTCGAGAAGTTGCCCTGGAAGCCGGGGTCCGTGCTCGTGTCTTCGCCGCTGTCAAGCCAGGGGGTGTAGTCAACGACACTAGCAACGCGCCCGGCCGGACTGGCGGCGCTGCCCCACCAGTTGCCTGAGGCGTCGAGCAGGACCTGAGAGGCGTAATCGCCCCACACCATTATCGTCCCGCTCAACAGGGCGTTGTCATGGATCTTGAAGTCGTGCGGCGCGCTTTGCGAAGCGGGAACACCGTAAGCAATCGCGTACGCGAAGTCGGGACCGTTTATCACGTTGTTTGTCACTTCGCTGGGCAAGATCGTGTAACTGCCTGACCCGTGCCAGTTGTTCATCGCAAACGCCCAGTCGACGGGCACATGCGTGAACACGTTTCCCTTGACGAGTTGCTCGCCCAACAACCCGGAATTGCCGTAGTAGTTGAATACTACGCCCTCGAAGGTCACATTGAACACGTTGTCGAGGACGTCCACGGCGCGGCAATACTCAAAGAGGAATCCGCCAGTGACTACATCACACAAGTTGTTATAGACCCGCAGCGCGCCTTCCGCTCCGCGCGGCGTCTGGTTGGCACCGTCCACGTAGATCGCGAAGTCGTTCCCCGGATTCCTGGAGTTGACGTGTGCGAAGCAGTTGTCGTGAATATCGAGCGTCAGCGCCTCGGCGTAACTCGTGCTCCAGTCGGCCCGAATGGTCTGGTTATTCTCCGTTTCAAAAGAGAAGCCCGTGACTTCGACGTGGACGTCCGCCGGTACCGTGGAATTGCGCACGATGAGCAAGGATCGAGCCGTGATTGTGCTGCCGCGCCAGATGGTCTGGCCGCAGCCGGCGCCCACGAGGTTCACCGACTTGTTCACGGTAACGGTTTCGTTGTACGTACCGGCCGCGACATAAACCGTGCTGCCGCTGACGGCGTCGATGCCCGCCTGGATCGTATCGAAATGCGTGATGCCCCAGCCCGGCGTGCTGCTGTCAAAATCGTCGTCCACCCAGACTTCGCTCACGCCGGCCGGTGTCAGCGTTACACTGTAGATGCCGCCGCCCGCACCCGCGATTTCGACGTCAAAGCCGGGGAACTCCAGCGGGACCATCTCGCTGCCCCAGCTCCAGTCCATGTCCCACGCGCCGCCACCGCCACCCTGGCCGGCAGCGCCGCCCGGAATCTCCGGCGTTCCCGTACCGGGCAGATATGCCCCGACGTCGGTTTCGGCCGCGTACATGAACGCCCAGTTCATAACGCCGGACATCGGCACGCCACGGGCAATCAGTTCGCTGCCCCAGTGCGCAGTGTCATACCACGGGTGCGCAGCCGTCGCGCCCGCGTGGTTGCGAACCGCCCATTTCTGCACGCCGCCGTCCTCGTACAAACAGAGACTATATTGGTACCAATCAGGCGTGTCCGGCGTCCAGGTCGGCCAGGCGTCGTGGTCGGCGATTGTTTGGCTCGTCCACACGGGACCCGTGCCCGGATCGTCGCCAAACCACGCCGCAGCACCCTCGCGAGCGTAGATGTCAAACCCGCCATCAAAAATCATCGGCACGACGCCGTGATAGACGCCGCCGCCGACGTCATCCAGTTCCCCCTCGAAGCGCATCGTCGATGATGCAATCGAATTGGCGCTCGCCAACTGCGGCGTCAGTGCCAGCACTGCCAAACCTACGAATAATACACCTACCCTTCTCATTCTCATCTCGATGCCTCCTAGAGTTGTGGGCCGGAGAGTTCACCAATGATCGACCGGCCGGTTCTTCACGCACATGCCGCAGCACCACTCGTGCTGCTCGTCCTCCCAGAGAGCATGTTCACGTTTCGATTCACAGACGGGGCCGTCCCAGAATGGCAGCCGGCGCCGGCGTGTCTGCCGGGCGCTTGGCACAACAGTTGCGCGTTGATCCCGCCGAAATGTCGCCGGATTTCTTCCCTTTGCATCGCTCACGCCCGTTTGGCAGGCTGGATTCGGCTCTTCGCTCACGCGCCGCGCGGGACGTCGGCGCTGGCGGCGGACTCCTAAGTGCGCGCAGACTTATCACTGGCAGCGGGGCACATCCGCTTCGCTGCAATCGTCACACTTCACGCCGCTATCAGCAGTTCCCTGACTACCGGATAGTGCCTGCCGTCGTATCCTCCCAGATACTACCTCTGCTTCCGCTTCTTCCTCTACCTGGGACGTGCTTACACTGGCGGGTGGTCTGGAAAGGAAACCGCTGGCATTGCTGCGCCACCAGGCTACCGCCGCAACTCGCCGGCCGCCGCGGACGACGGCCGGTTCTCCCTCGGCTGGTTGCCTACTGCGCTGACCTGCTCACGCCGAGGCCCGGGAATGCGCAAAATGCAGCCGCTGCGCTACCCGCGCCGGCGCACTGCAATTCACAAGCTGAACTGAAGCCGCTGTCTTCCCCGATGCCACAACGCTGGGGCTTGCTAGCCCGCATCAGACTCCTCGATCTGCAGGACCCAACATGCCTCCTAACCGAGGGTCGGCTCCCCCAAGTCGGAGTCGACCCCCCGCAGTGGAAGCACTATACAGCAATTAGCGGCCCCTGTCAACCACAAGCAGGCTTGCGTGAGCGGTTACGGCCACGAATCGGCCGGAACCGGTAGCCACGCCCCCACACCAAACTAAACCAAAACATCACCACCATTGCCACCGGCAGCAGCACACACCCAGGCGCCGCAGCCGAGCTAATCCCCGGGATCCGCCGGGGGCGCCGGCCGTTTCTGGACCACCGGCACGCGGAAGTCGTCCGCCAGGTGCTTCTCTTCCGGGCAATACTCGATGATCAGCTCGGCGATCGGACCGCGCAGCAGGGCGCTTTTGTCAACCGCCTTGACCGTCGAACCGCCCTTAGCGCGTGCCTCGGCGACGCTCTTCTCAGGAAGGGGCTTGATGCCGGCCGCGTCTGCCAGGCCGCGTTCCTGCTTGATTCTGGCGCTGTCAACCTGGTCGGGCAGCCCCGGCCGGCCGAACCAGATGGGGCTCTGGGCCAGATCGACGTGCCCCGGCACGAGCGCGATCACGCGGCCGCACTTATCGCCGGCGTTCACCCGCTCAGCGACCTGGTCACCGACGTACAGCACCGGTGTCGCAATGGCGCGCGGCACGACCAGGGCCGGATCCACTTCCAGAACCAGGAGCATGCCCTCCTTGACGTTGGGCCGCTCCTTGCACCAGTGGTAAGCAAACCCGTCACGCAGCGCGAACGGGCGCGCGTACAGGATGGACTTGACCGCCGCGGGGGTCGCCGGAATCTCCGGCGGCGGCTCGGCGTAGCCCGCAACCACCAGCACCAGCAGGCTGACACACAGGCACGAAGCTGTCGTTCTCATGATACTCGGTCCTTTCATCTCGGCCGGCGCGTGCCGCGCGCCGGCGACTGCGTTTCGATGTCCCGCGCCGATTCTATTCGCACACCACCTCGAAGACCTCGACAGCATCAATACCGCCCTCGGTTCGCGAGTTGTTGGGATAGTCAGAGGCCGCGAAGCGGACCCGGAACTCCGCCGTGAGCGCCACGTGCTCCGCGATATGGATCACCTGCTCGAACCACCCCGGCTCCACGTTGGCGATCGTCAGGACGGGCACCCAGGTGCCACCCCCGTC
Organism: uncultured Planctomycetales bacterium; assembly: GCA_964550375.1. Classification (GTDB taxonomy): domain Bacteria; phylum Planctomycetota; class Phycisphaerae; order UBA1845; family Fen-1342; genus JAAYXS01. Next base: position 54,087 of record CAZJYX010000004.1, read on the forward strand.
CGCGGAGAGCTCCACATCCAGCGGGTCGCCATCCTGGTCGTCGTTGGCCCACCAGCAAGCAAAACGCAACACGGGGTTGCCCGTCTCGCTGAGGTCCAGCGTGGGCGAGATCAACCACGTCGGCCCCCAGTCCACGTCCCCGTGATGCGTATTCTCGGTCACGTAGCAGCAACCGCTGCCGTCATAATCCGCCATCGGTTCATCGTGAGACCCGTCCGTAGTGGGAGCCGCCCGCTCCCATTCGCCACCGGTCAAGCTCGGATCATTGACCACGGTCCAGCCTAAGTCGGCCTCAAAGTCGTCAGCGAGCAGGCTGAGAAACTCGCCGACGAAGGCGACGAACGGCAGCGCGGGGGCGCTGCGCGGCAGGTAAACCGTGCCGGTCACCTCACCCATGACGCTGAAGTAGAATTCCGGCGTCTGGCCGCATTCCGGGGCCGGTAGCGTCCCACGCCAGGCCTCGCCTGCTACCCGTACCAGCGGCACGGCGTGGAACGGCGCATCGTCATAGCGGTAATGCAACGTGGCCGAACCGGGCACGAGGTCATCCGATCCCTCGTAAATCACAACATCCACCGCGGTTGGCACGCCCGGTGGCACGAACTCCGGCGGATCCGCCAACAGCGCCATCGTCAGCGGCACAAAGAACGGTGGGTTGTCGTTGGTCAACATCAGTTCATCGACCACGATGCGGCCCTCGTTGGAACCCCAGGACGGGCCGAAGTTGAAGCGCACCGCCCCGATATCGCTCAGGTCAAGGCCGGACCCATTCGCCAGGAAATCCGTCAGGCGGATGCGGATAACCTCGAAGTCGTTGTGCCAGCCGCCCTGCCGCTGGTAAGGCTGCTCCAGCCCACCGCCGTAAGCGCCGATGTTGATTGAGCTGGTGCCACCCGCGCCGTCGCGCAACGTCACGGTGAACGTGAGGTCGCCGAGCACGGCCAGCGTGTACGGATGGCGCGTGCCCTGCGCTCCGCGGAAGGACAAATACAAGTAGTCAGAGAAGTCACGCCGCCCGGGGATGATCTCCCACTCGTAATAGCGGTCCGTTCCGTTCCAGTCGAAAACGACGCCGCGGCTGGTGTCGCCGGTAGACGCGTGGGTGCAGCCATTGAAGGGGTCGCTGACCATCCAGGTGAAGTCACTGTTTGCATCGTCCAGACGGCCCTCGAGCAGGTGATGGACGGTGAAGCTGACGGCCCCGCCGGAACTGCTCGTGTATGGCCCGTCCACGGTCTGGTAGTCGTCGATCATGAAGTTGCCGGAATCGGCCCCGTTGCGGTATTCGTTCGTCACAACAATGCAGGGATTGGACGTGTCCACGCCGATCGGGCTGAAGCGTTCGTACTGCCGCCAGAAGAAGTCGCTCGCCGGCACGTTCCCCTCGGCGAAGTACTTGATCAGCGGCAGGAACAGACCCAACTGAACCAAGTGCGTGTTTGCCCGGCCGATCGAGCACGGCCCCTCAAACCAACTGGGGCTCTCCGGCCCATCATGGAACCAGGCGTGCCCGGTGCCCTGCACTACCGTGGACATGCGATACTTGGTGGCCCGATCGTGCAGCAGGAAGGTCTGCGTCTGTTCCGATCCCGGCGAGCCGCTGATGTCCGTGTCGCCCGCCGCGGTCCACAGGTGGAAACTGGCGTGGTGCGGCGTCGCCTCGTCGGGCCCGCCCATGGAATTCGGCAGCATGGCGCTGATCAGCACGATGCTGTCCGGCGTGTAATGTGTAGGCGTGTATTCACCGTCCATCAGCGAGTCAAAGGCTCCGACTACGCCCATCCCGCCCAGGCTGTGGCCGATCCAGATGATCCGGCTGGAGTCGATCTTGCCGGCCAGCACGCCGCCGGCGATGGCATCCTGCAACTCCAGCACCGCGTCGGTATGCCCCAGCGTGCAGTCGGAGGGGGGCCAGTTCTGGTGCGAGACCACGATGTACCCGTACGAAGCCATGTGGTAGCCGATGTGGTCGTACCAAGCGTAGTTATGGCCCCCGCCGTGACCAACCAGAATCAGCGGCAGCGGCGCCATCGCGGCGATATTGGTCGGATAGTACATAATCTCATTTGTGTGGTTGGCCGGAATGCCGAAGATGGGCCCGACGCTGTAAGGTGCTGTCTCGGTCACTGCGAGCGGACCGAGTTGCGTGGTGTCGTGAACGACGTACAGGCCGGCCTCGCGACTGTAGCCGTCGATGTAGTCACCGCCGTCCAGCACGCCATTGCGGTTCATGTCGAGCACGACGTCGTAGCCATGTCCCAGCCCGGTGTAGTCGTTCGTGGCCGGGTCAAACACGGCGCTGTCAAGCTCGTACGGACCAACCACGGTGAACGTGTTCTCCTGGATCGTGCTACCGGCGAACGAAACGGTCTGCGGGCCGTCCGGCGTCGCATCCAGCAGCGCCGGATCGACTTGCCACGCTCCAGGACTCTTGGCCTCGACCACGTAGACATCCGCCGTCCGGCCCACGATCTCCGGATAGCGCGTCGGGTCGATGGCGACCGCGATGGTGGCGTTCTCGTTGAACGCCTTAACGTACTCGAAGAAGGGATACTCGGCCAGCGCGTTGCCGGCCAGTTGCGTAGCTCGCACCGGCCCGCTGACCAGCAGCTCCACGAACGGGTCTATATCGAACGCGTTCACCAGGCCGTCGCCGTTGATATCGGCCAGACTGTGCTCGCAATCCGGAAACAGCACCGCGTACAGCTCAGGATCGGTGAGCGCCAGCACGAACGGGTCAATGTCGAACGCGTTCAGGGCACCGTCGCAGTTGAGGTCGCCAACGGTGAAAGCGGCCGCTGCGCCGGGCATGAGTACCAGCGCCAGCACCACAACAGGTATCAGAGCAGTTTTCATCTTTCGCCCTCTTGAAGTGACCGTACGGGCGCACTCGGCGCCTCGTCCGTCACGCGCCACGGCATGGACAAAGACGGGGCATGCCCGCGAGCGCCTCGTGGTGTCGGTTACCATGGCCCGGAATCGCCGGATTCGCCGACACCGCCATACCCCCATCCTAGCGATTCGACCAGGCGCACTCAATCGCCGTTTACCATCAGCGTTGGCCCACGGACAAACAGATTGCACAGGTGAAAACCCCCCGAAACCGCGCACGCACCGCGCCGCCCTATTCCGTGGCGGTCTCGGCCGACCGCACGCGGAAGGTGTAGCCCACGCCCCGCACCGTCTGCACGCAATCGGCCGCCGGCCCCAGCTTCTTGCGCAGCGCGGCGATATGCACGTCCATGGTCCGGTCCGTCACGACCACGTTGTGCCCGAGCACGGTGTCGATAAGCTGTCCGCGCGTCAGCACGCGACCACCGGCCGCCAGCAAGGCCGCGAGAATGCGGAACTCGGTCGCGGTGAGCGTCACGGGCTGCCCCGCCACCGTCACCTCGTGCCGCGCTCGATCCACCAGCACCGGGCCGGCCGAAAGCACGTCCCGTTCCTGGCGGGCCTGTTCGCCACGCCGCAGCAGGGCCGCGATCCGCGCCACGAGCAGCTTGACGGAAAACGGCTTGCGCACGTAGTCGTCCGCCCCGAGCGCGAACCCGACCAGTTCGTCCGTGTCTTCCGCCCGGGCCGTCAGCATGATGATTGGGACGTCGGCCGTGCGATCATCGCGCCGCAGCCGCGTGGCCACTTCGTCCCCCGAGAGCTTGGGCAGCATGCGGTCGAGCACGATCAGGTCCGGCCGGGCCCGCTGGACCTCGGCCAGGGCCGCCTCGCCATCGCCGGCCTGGCGACACTCGTAGCCCTCGCGCTGCAAGTGGTAGCAGAGCACGTCGGACAGGTCGCGCTCGTCCTCGACGACCAGGATCAGCTTCCCGGAGTTCATGGCTCCTCTTCGGCTCAGACGCCCGGGCACCGCGGGCTGCGGGTAAGCAGACTGACGACTACCCATTTACCGCACCAATATTAACTCAGTGTGCGGGCAATATTAAGACATCGCGAGGGCCCCGGGCGGCGTCCGGCTGGACACCCTCGATTTACCTCGGTTGCAGCAGCAGAAGCCACTCAGGCGAAAGCCTGCTCGACCCGCGCGCAGATGTAGTGATAGGCGAGCTGGTGCGCTTCCTGGATACGGTCGGAGCGCGTGTGCGGCACGCGCAGCAAGAGCCGACAGTGGCGTGCCAGCCGGCCGCCGCCGGCCCCAGTGAAGCCGATCGTGACCGCCCCGCGCTGCGCCGCTAGCTCCGCCGCTGCGACCACGTTCGGCGAATCGCCGCTCGTGCTAAGGGCCCACAAGACGTCGCCGCTGTTCAAGAGCCCTTCGAGCTGCCGCGCGAACACGCGCTCGTAGGCCGTGTCGTTAGCAATCGCCGTCAGGGTCGAGGTGTCGGTCGTGAGGGCCAGCACCGGGAGGGCCCGGCGTTCCAGCCGAAAGCGGCCCAGAAACTCGGCGGCGATGTGCTGCGCATCCGCGGCGCTGCCGCCATTGCCGATTACGTATACGCGGTGATTCTCGCGCAGCGCCGCGATCAGGGCGTCCGCTATCTCCGCCAACGTCGGCCCCACGGCCGCCATGTCCGTCAGGACCTGCGCGTGCTCCCGGAGCATCTCGTTCCAAAGCTCAGGCATACAGTCGATCCTGACCGGTGCGGCCGCAGGCGGTGCGGCCCGTCATTGCTGACTCAGCGTTCTCCGGCAACTGGGTGACCGCGGCAGCGGGCTGACGCCGAGCACGCGGGCGACGTTCACGCCACGCCGAGCAGGTAGCTCTCGCGCTCCACTTCGTAGATGCCGGTGAAGGCGTCGGAAACGGTCTCCTCGTGCACAAACTCCCGCACGGTGACGCCCGTTTCACCCATCCGGCGAGCGAAATCGACAACGAGCTGGACGGCTTCGTCGTGATCCCGGCCAATAACCTGGAAGCCGCGCTGGTAGCGCTCCACCGTCAGGCGGCCGCCGTCCTCGCCGGGCATCGCACAGAGGCCGTCGCGGTAGTCGGCCTCGACTGTCAGATTGAACCAGTACGCCTCCTGAACGTGCCGGCCGGTGAGCTCGCGATACGGCTCGCACAGCTCGACCGTGCAGGCGTTCCAGAAGTAGGCCTGTTGCAGCAGCTCGATGCAGTGCGAGCGCAGCCGGCGCCGGGCATAGAAATCCATAGCCATTTCGAGCGCATAACTGAGCTCGCCCGGGTCTTTGGCGTCGACGCGGCGCACCGCCTCCGCATAGCAGCGGCGGGCGGCCCGCAGGTCGCCCTGCTCCTCAAGAATGAAAGCGCGCAGCAGCCGCGGATGCGCCGTCTCCGGCTCAAGCTGCTCCAGGCAGGCCAACTGCCGCCGGGCCGTGTCCAGGTCCCCGGCCCGCACGGCCGTGACGCCCCAGTTGAGCCGCAGCCCCGCCGCGGTTGGATCAAGCTGCTCCGCATGCCGGTAGCAGTCCGTCGCGCTGGCGTAGTCTTCGGCGTTGCTATGCAGAATACCCAGGGAAATCCACTGCTCGGCGTCGTCAGGTGCCAGCGACAGGTAGCGCTTGAGCGTCGCCCGCGCGCTGCCTTCGTCGCCCAGCGCGCTCAAGGCCGCGGCCTTGCGCGGCAGGGCCCAGTCCAGGTCAGCCCCCAGCGCAATGGCATGGTCATACAGCCGGATCGCCGTGGCGTAGTCGTGCAGCTTCTCGTAGACAAGCGCCAGGTTGGCCAGCAGCGTCTCGTCCTGGCCGTCAATGGCCAGCGCCGTTTCGAGCGCCGCGCGCGCCTGCTCCAGGTTGTTAACGCTCGAGAGGATAACGCCCAGCGCGCCCAGCAGCCGGGTGGACTCGGGAAACTCCTCGAGCAGCGGCTCGAGAACTTGCAGCGCATCCGAGGTGCGTCCCAGCTCGGAGAGCGCGTAGGCGCGCAGGGCCGCGCATTCGATGCGATCTTCCGCATCGACCAACTGCTCGCAAACCGCCTCAAGTCGGCGCAGGGACTCACCGGGCTTGCCCGCTTCGAGCAGCCGGTTGGCTTCATCCAGTACCAGACCAATCTGTTCGGGGTCCATTCGGCGCCTCAACGTCTGGACTATCGGCCGGCGTCCGAACGCCAGCCAACGGTCACTGCCAAACCGAAGCGTAGTATAGGCGCTTTCGGTCGCCGGGTCGCCAGGGGGCGCCGCATGGCGGCGCAAGGTTTGCGCGGCCGTTTGGATGCCGGCCAAAGTCTCGGCGGCGGTCAACTTGCCAGGCCGGCCGGGGCTGGTGATCATGCTCCGGATGCGAACCATTGCGTATTCCGCCGCATCCCGTCTGCGCGGGCGGTCGCTGACGGCCTGGCCCGCCTGGCTGGCCGGACTGCTGCTGCCCCTCTGCACCGGCTGCGCCAACTGGACGTATGAGCGCGTCCAGATCGGCATGGGCCGCGCGGAGTGTGAAAGGCAGTTCGCGGATGAGTCCTATCAGCGAACGGGCCTGGGATTGTCACACTGGCAAGCGGACGCATCGGGAGCACGCGCGGCGCTCGTGATACTGCTGTCAGCGGACGGGCGCGTGGTCGGGAAACTCCAGGCGTCGTACCGCGCCGGCGTGAAGGCCGGGCAGGAACGGTACGAGTACCGGCTGCGCGGCCAACTGGACCCGCAGCGGGCCGGTCTGGGCGCGACCGGGCCGCTGGACGCCCTGCGCGCCGTACTCATCGAACTGCTCGACGAGCCGGGCGTGCAGACGGTGCGGAGCGGTCATGCCTGGATTGCCGCCGGCCTGCTGCGACTCGTTGAGCGCTGGCCGCACGTGCAGCCGCAGGCCGTATCGGATGGATTGCTGACGGAAGCGCTGGAGCACGTGCCGGACGATGGCGAGGCCTGGCTGGGAATTGACCGCCGCGGCGTGTACCTGTTCGAGTACGGTTGCGGACCGGCTCGCTAGCGGAGCGGTCTAATCGCGAATTGCCCTGGTAGCGGGGATTCTTCTGGCGGCCGGGCTGCGCGAGCCGGACGGGCGAGCGGCTCTGTGTTCCAACTGCGAGCATCTGGGTCCACAACCCGTCCAGCCGCAATCTGCTGCCGCCGCAGCTCTAACTCAAAGCCTCGACACCCCCGCCCGCACCGTCAAACCACCCCCTTACTCTTCGTCCTCGTTCTGCTCCGGTGCCTTCGAGGCGCGCGCGCGGGCCTCGATCAGCAGGGTTTCGTATTCGCGCAGGTAGTCCTCGCTCGTTTCCTTGGTATGCGCCACGCCATACCAGACCGCCACGGCGGCCGTACACATACCCGCGATGAGCAGAGCAAACCAGAAAGACACGGTGCTGGCCGCATGCGCATGGGGTTCGCGCCGCCATCCCGGCCTGGTGCGATTCCCGGTCCCACTTAGCGCCGGCGGGCGCACATCCCGCGTCCTGCAGCCGCGCGCTCCGCCACCGCAGGTGGTATCGGCTGCCAAGCGCCATGGGTGAATTGCGCATTCCGGCGCGGTTGCGGCTCGGGACCCGGCACACTACCATGCTGCGCACTGGACCGCCTTAGGCGCGGGCAGCCCGGACGGCTGCAACCACAGGCGGGCAGCAAGCGATCCGCCCGGACCGGAAGCGTAAGCTCGCGATTCCACCGGCATTAGTGACATTCTGGCCCCAGACGGTGCGCGGATGAAGCCGGACGCAAACTGGCTGCGAATATCGGAGGTGGAGGACCTGCGGCGGCTCATTCGAGACGTGCCGGACTTCCCCAAGCCCGGGGTAGTATTCAAGGACATCACGCCGCTGCTGGCCGACCCGGCCGGCTTGGCCTGGGCCGTCGAGTTGCTGACCCAGCCGTTTCGGGGCCGGCACATCGACGTAGTCGCCGGCGCCGAGTCGCGCGGCTTCATTTTTGGGACGGCTGTGGCGCGCGAGTTATCGGCGGGTTTCGTGCCCATCCGCAAGCCCGGCAAGCTGCCCGCCGCCACGCGGCGCCACGAGTACAGCCTCGAATACGGCACCGACGCACTGGAGGTGCACGAGGACGCTGTCCGCACCGGCCAGAAGGTGCTCATCGTTGATGATCTGCTGGCCACCGGCGGCACGCTGGCGGCCTGCTGCCAACTGCTCTCACAGCTCGGCGCGACCGTGGTGGCCGTTGCCGTACTGATAGAGCTCGAAGCCCTCGGCGGCCGACGGAAGCTGAGCGAATATCCCGTGTTCAGCGTCTTGCGATGCTGAGCGTGGTGCGAACCTAAAATACTGTCAAGAAATGGCTTATACGGTGGCTTAACAAGAGGAAGACGGCCTGGCGGCGAGACACTCTGGGCGTTTGGCCTGGGTGCCACAATGCATACGAGCAGGTCCCGCCAGACTGTTGGCGGTACCAGGGTTGGCAGGGACAGCCCGACCGTGGGCCGTTGGTTGGCTTCATGGTAGACTTTCCGGTCAAAGCGGCCTGGTCGGACCGGACTGGAGGAACGCAATGATGCGAAAGCGCGTGCCCGTGCTGCTGCTGGCGGCCTGCGGGACGGTGCTGCTGTCGTTGCAGCTTGGTTGCGCGATCGCGCTGGACCTGCTTAACCCCGGGGTCTTCTCCGTGCTGGGGCTTGATCCGGCGGCGATTTCGGGCCGACGCGGAACAGTAATCATCAATTTCCAGAACAACACCGACGGCGTGGCGGTCTTCTACGCGTTTGAGTCCGCGGACGCCATCGACCTGACGATCGATTCGCGCAACTTCTCTGCCGAGGTGGCTCCCGGGGAGAGTCGCAACGAGGTGCTGAGTTGCCCGGTAGCCGTGCTCTCGCCCGGCAGCCTGAGCGCTGCCTACGCGTTCCAGCCATTGGCCGCAAGTGTGGTCTCCGGAACCGGTGCCACGGCCGTGGACTACCTCGGCACACCGCTGCTCGATGGCAGCGACTTTCGCTGCGGCTATGTGATTGACGTACAGCTTTCCGGCACAGGGGGAAACTACACGCTGAGCGTGCGCGTGATTCCCGGGTAGCAAGGCCACCAGGAGCAAGCTGGCATGAACGGTCGAACTATCGTAAAGGCTGTCGCGGGAGCGGTCCTAGGAGTGGCGCTGCTCCTCGGGGGCTGCGTGTCTGTGACGGAATTCCTCAACGAGGATTTCCTGGCCGACCTAGGTCTGCAGGGGCAAGTCGCCAGCCTGCCCGGCGATGCCCCGGCCCTGCTGGTGGCGATCGAGAACGCGACGAGCCGCTGGGTCGAGGTGATCGTGGCATACCGTGAGAGCGGCAGCTCTTCCAAGTCCTATACGGCCGTCGTCGCCCCCAATGCGCGCACGGCCCAGATGCTCGTGTGTCCGATTGAGGAGATCACGCTGGGTGACCTGTCCAATCCGCGCGCTATCGGCGCGGTGGTGCGGCTCGGCAGCGGGTCGCCGACCGACGCCTTCATCGAGGTCGAGCCGTTCGGGGCCGTGTTGCGCGACGGCGTGAACTACGACTGCGGCGACGGGTTGACGTTCGTGGTGCAGCGCTCGGGAGCGACGCTCTCCGGGTACCAGACCTTTGCATACATCCAACGTGCGGGTGACGGGAGCTGATCAATGCGTTCAATGTGCGGCCGGTTAATGCCGAGGCGTGCGAAGTGGCGTCCGGGACGCCGCGCTGGCGTGGGCCTGCTCATCATGGCGGTGGCCGCCGGACTGGGCGGCTGCCCGACCCTGACGCCGACCGAGTACATCGCCGGGTCCACCGGAGATCGGCCCAATCTCGCCAGCCAGGCTTCGGTCGCGGTCTATGCGCCGCAGGGCAATTTAGCGGTCTCGGGGGGCACCGCCGTCGAGGTCAACTGGCGCGCGGTCGGGCGCACCATGCTTTCCACCGTGGACGTGATCCTGGACAGTGACACCACCCCGGACAACGGCAACGAGACGGTTATATACAGCCGCCTGTCACTCCGCGAGACGTCCGCGCTGGTCAACACCGCCGGTGTCAGCACCGGGTCGTACCGGCTTGGTGTGCTCATTCGGGAATCCGGTGTGATAGTTGCGCACGGGTACGCGGAGGGCGTGGTCACGATCACGGAGGCCCCGGCCCTGCAGTACACCATGGAGCCCGGCGACCCGAACTGCTACTCCACGCGTGACAACCCGGTTTTTGACCGCAGCGCCCGCATCAACCCGTCCTTCTGTGTCTCCTGGACGCTCTCCGGCCTGGAAAGCGCCGTCACCACCCGAGTCTTCCTAGATCCCGACAGTATCGTCAACGGCAACGAGATCCTCCTGCGGATGTCCGATTCGCAGACGGGCGACAGCTTTCGTTTTGACCTGCCGACCGCCGATTTTGAACCCGGCACCTATCGCATCGTGGCGGTCGTGTCGGGCGGCGTAGACACCTTCCCGTACTACGCGCCGGGCGCCATCCGCCTGCGTTCGCGCCTGGCGGGCCCGCTGGACCTGCGTGACATGCACCTGCCGGAGAGCGGCATCCGCGGCGCGGTCTTTGAAGGCTTCAACCCGCGCGACAACGCCGGCAGCTTCGTCAGCTCGATAAAGGATATCGACGGCGACGGCTTTGACGACTTCATCATCATGGCGCAGTTCGGCAAGCCGGCCTACGAGGTTGGCCTGGCACGCACCGGTATCGGCGAGGGCTACGTGATCTATGGCCGCGCCACACCGTTTTCGGGCGTGATCAACCTGAACTCCACCGGCACGCTCTTCCGCGGCGAGATTTTCGGCGGCGTGCCTGAACAGGTCGATCCCCTGCGGCCCAGCCGCGGTATCACCAGCTTCGCCCTCATGTCAGACTGGGATGGCGACGGCGTGCGCGAGCTGGCCTTCGGCCTGCCCTTCACGGACTCACTCTCGGTCGGCACGTTGCTGACCGGCTCGGCCCCGCTCGATGCCAACGGCTACTTCCGCAGCGGCGCCGTCGTGGTCGCCGCCGGTTCCTCGCTGCGGCCCGACCTGGGCTTCCCCGGCCGCAACGTATTCAACCTGGCCGAGTTCGGCACGTTGGCGCACCTGGCTGCTGGCTGTTCCAACTGCGCTCCCGACGGCGGCTGCACCTGTCCTGAAGGCCTCTACGGTCGCAAGAGTCCGGATGTGCCCTGCGCCACCACGTATTTCAACCAGAACTGGGCGGACGCACCTGCCGCACTCAATACCGGGGCAATCCGACTGGGCTGTCGCTTCTCCAGCAACGATCTTAATGACCAGTTTGGCGAAACCGTCTCGAGCTATGATTTTGACTCCATTCTGATGTCGGCCCCCAATCGCGACCCGGCCGTTTCCGTCGAGCTTATTGATTCCATCCCCGGCGCCGGAGTGATCTCGCTGTTCTTTGTGGACGTAAAAAGCGGCTTCTATCCCTGGACCAACGGCAACGCGCCGCCGGCCAGCGGGGTCTTCGACTATCCCGGCTCCCGGGAGAGCGGTGGTCTGGGCGCACTGCCGCGCGGCGGGCCGTACCACTACATCATGGACGAGCTGGTGGATTTCGAACTGGAGTTCTTCGGCGGCCAGTTCACCGGTTCTCCGGGTTATTGGGTGGATATTGACCAAGCCGAACCGTGTGGCTACTACATTGACCCCCGCATGAGCACGCCCGAATACTCGGTGCGCTTCTGGTCGAGCACACCCGGCGCGCGACTCAGCAATGCCAAGGGGATCGCTGACATCAACGGCGACGGGCTGCTGGACCTGGTCATCGGCGCTCCCTTCGCAGAGGGCGGCGCCGGAGCGTGCTACATCGTGCTGGGCCGACTACGGGAGCTGGTGCGCGGCGGAGCCCTCCAACTCGAGGAGTTGGCGCTGCCAATGGACTCGCCCGAGCTCAGCGGCCGGCGCGTCTTCGACGGCATCCGCATCGTCGGCAGCCCCGGCGACCGCCTCGGGCAGTCCCAGGACAACGCCGGCGACTTCAATAACGACGGCTTCGCCGATGTGCTTATCGGATCGGCGCTGCTGAACAACCGGCGCGGCGGCGCGGCCGTGCTCTTCGGCTCGCGCGAGCTCATCAACCTGACGCAAGAGGAAATCCCCTTTGACGAGATCCCGGCCCGCGGTCTGGGCGTAATCTTCGTGGGCGAGGCCGAGGGCGACCTGGCCGGCGCCCGCGTGGCCAGCGCCGGGGACGTGGACGGCGATGGCAACGATGACATCCTGATCGCCGCGCCGAACCGCTCCGTCCGGCTCGATATCAATTTGGATGGCGTCGTGGACATCGACCGTACCGAGTGCGGTGTGGTCTACCTGATCTACGGCTCACCCCACCTGCAAGGGACCATCCCGCTCGCCCTGGTTGGGACCGAGGCTTTGCCGGGCGCCGTGTTCATCGGACGGCGCAGCGGCGACCACCTGGGCGCCGGCCTGGGCGAACAGGGCGACCGCAGTTGGGGTATCTGTACGGCCGGCGACGTCGATGGGGACGGCTACGGCGACCTGCTGCTCGGCTCCGTCTCGGCCTCGCCGCGCGACCGGGCCCAGGCGGGCGAGGCGTATCTGTTGTACGGCGCCGGCGACTAACGCCACACGCCGCGAGGACAGGCTATGAAGCGATGGGAAGTACTGTGTGTCGCGACATTGTTGGCCGGCGCATGGGGCTGCGCGAGTTCAGTCCCCGGCGCTAACCCGTTCCTGACGCTCACCGAGGCGCTTGGCATCGCCACTATCGTTGACAGCGGCAGCGATGATGCCACGTCCGGAGGTCAGGCCGCCACCATCCCTTTCCGCCAGGCGATGACGATCTCTTTCCGCAACAATCACAGCACTGCAGAGCTGAACGTGTCCTTCGCCGCGTGGGTCAACACGAGCAGTGTGCGCTCCACCGAACAGCGCGACGCCTTGATCGACGCGGGCTATACGCAACTGCAGAGCGAGGTGCGTCTGGGCACCGCCTTTACGCTCCCGGCCGGCACACTGGTTTATGACGGGGGCGGCGCCGCCGGCGCCACGTCCGTTTTTCTCGGACCTGCCCAGAGCGACGATGCCGATGCCGAACCGCCCACGTTGGCGCTCGAGCTACTCTCGCCTGACGTGATACTGGCTTTCGTTCAGCCGCCGGTTTCCTGCGACAGCGTGGCTTTCTATTACACGAAGGACGGCGAGCCGCTGACCAGCGTGCCGGCAGGCGGCTCCACGGGGCCCTTTGCCGGAGCGACGCTGTCCGGCGCCTTCAAGACGCTGGCCCAGGTCGATGTGTATGAGTGTGATCCGCTGCGCCCCGGCCTGTTCATAAGGACCGGCGGCGGGCAGCGCGCCGATAATGAGTACGTTGAGGGCCAGGTAGTTGTCTTCGACTACTACGCCGCCCCCGACGCGAACGGCAACTTCTGCCGGGTGACGATTACCGACGTGGAGGAGTAGCCGGCGGGCTGCTAAGGGGCAGCGGAGCCGCAGTGAGTCTGTGCGGCTACAATCGAGGTTGGTTAACCGCGAACACGCAGGGTGTGACCATGAGATCGCTTCTGATAGTGCTGGGGCTGGTGGTGGTGGCAAATTGCGGGCCGCTCGCGCGCGGCCAGGACCTGCCGCCCCAGATCACGGGTGTCACCTACTACGTTAATGATGTTGAGATCGCAGTGGCAGAGCCTTTCGCCGGCGTGCTCGATGTGCTGGAAGGCGACCTGATCCGGATAGAAATCGCCGTAACCCGGGAGCTCGACGACGAGGATTCAGAGGTCGATGAGATTGAGTTGTTCTACCAGATGGCCAGCTACTGGATTCCATACTGGTACTACTACTCACCGGAAGGGCCGCCGCTGCGTACCAACACCGGGCGGAACAACTACCAGCCCGCCAGCTTTGCCGTCATTGCGGCCAGCGAGTACCTCGTCATCATACAGTTCAGGGTGCCGCTCTTCAACGGCCCTAACCAGGCCCGCCTGGCTGGGCTCATCAACTACGACGTGCAGTGGAACAGCTTCATAAGCATCTGGACAAGCGACACTGTGGACGAGGAGGATGCTGGCCTGCCCCCGGGGTTCCTGCTGCAAATCTTCGCGACGGAAAACCCCGATCTGCGCCCCGAAAATGATCCCCCGCCCTTCGCGGACGCCGGCGGCAGCAGCACCGTACAGGTCGGCTCAACGGTCATTCTCGACGGCAGCATGACGCATGACGGCTTTAACATCGGGTTCAACCCGCTGCTCCCGAGCGTTTTCTACAAGAATGAACTCGTGTACGCCTGGGAATGGATGGATGGTCCTCAGTACGTCAGCCCAGAGTATCCGGACCCCGATAACGCGCCCTGGCTGGCCACGGCTCTGCTGCCGGTTACCGGCGTATACCGCTTCCGCCTGTTCGTGTTTGACGGGGTCAACCCCTGGGGGTCAGAGGATGTCGCGATAGTCAACGTTGTTGACTCCATCGAGGCCAATCGTCCGCCCCGCGCCTTGGCCGCGGCCCCGACCGCGCCTGTCGTCGTCGGCGACACCATCACGCTCAGCGCCGCCGCCTCGACCGACCCGCCCCACGACCCCGCCTGCGACGAGTGCAACTTCCGCTGGCGGCAGGTTGATGAGGTCGGCGGTGCGATTCCGTTCGACGAATTCACGCAGGCTTTTCTGCCGATCTCCGGCCTCGAAGCCCGCGAATCAACCTTGCAGGCACTGCGCCCCGGGACGTACTACTTCCGCCTGATCGTGGACGACGGCGAACTGTGGAATTCCACTATCGTAACGGTCGAAGTCATCTCGGCCGAAACCGCCGGTCTCATGGTCAACGGTCAGGCGCGCGACGACGCCCTCCTGACTGGCGGCGCGCTGCTGCCGGCCGCCGGTTGCACCCCGGGCCTGCTGCCGCTGCTGACGATCATGCTGGGTTTGTGCCTGCTGCGCGTCCGCAGCCGTTAGCCACCCTCGGCGCCCACCTGCTCGCGGCGGCGGCGGGCCGTGCCGGGCTGGTGTTTCCAGCGGCGGTGTACCCACAAGTACTGCTCCGGCGCCTCGCGAATGGCCGCCTCCAGCGCGTCTGAGAACGCCTGCGTGACCCAGGTGCGCGCGTCGTCACGCCCGCGCCATTCCTCCGGCCGGATGATCCGCTGCACCGAGATGCGGTAGTGCAGCCCGCGTCCCACGCGTATGGCCGATCCCACCACGACCGGAACTTCGTGCCGCGCCGCCAACAGGCCGATCGACTTGTACGTCGAGGCCGGCCGCCCGAAAAACTGCACAAACAGCCCCTTCCGCCCGGCGTCCTGGTCGGCGATGTAGCACAGCGTCCCACCCGTCCGCAGAATGCTATCGGCCGTCTGCGTCGCCCCGCGCTTATACAGCAGAGCCAACCCGCCCGCCTCGCGGGCCGCCATCAGGTAGCGGTTAAGCAGCGGATTATCCAGCGGCCGCATCACCGCCACCAGCGGCAACCCCAGCCGCGCCAGCGTAAAACCCAGCAGCTCGTAGTTGCCGAAGTGCGCCGTGAGCATGATCACGCCACGCGCGCTCATCAGCTCACGCAGGGCCGGCCCGAGGTCGTCGAGCCGCACGTGCCGCGCCCATGACCACGGATTGATGATCCGCGGCGTTACGATCATCTCGACCAGGTACACCTGGGCGAAGTGCTCGAACGAGCGGCGGGCGATTGAGCGTAGGCGCCGCTCGTCGTAACTATTCCCCAGGGCGCGCCGCAGGTTGTCCATCGCCCGGTCGCGATGACGCTTCGTCAGCAGCCACCACAGCCGTCCCAGCAAGCGCGCGGTCGCCAGGTTCGTCTCGATGGGGAAGCAACCGATAACCAGGCACCACGCCCGCAAGGCCGCGTACTCGGCCATGTAACGCAGCGCCCGCCCCACGCTTGGGGCCTCGGTGCGAACCAGCAGCCAATGCCGCAGCCGGCCCCACATCAGCCATCCCCGTCCGGCTGCGAGGCAGCCCCCCCGGCCCCGGCCGCCTCAGCCGTCGCCGAAATCCGGGCGCGCTGCCGCTCCGGCACGCGCAACGCCGGCTCCGGATATGGCGGCGGCACGTTGCCGAAGACCACGAAATGGCGGCTGTAGTCACCATAGCGCGTCTGTAACCACAGATGCTGCGGCGGCATTGTGCGCCCCTGCCGCGCCAACTCCTCCGGCGCACTGATCAGAAAGCTGACGTAATCCACCAGCGACGCCACGAACAAGACTGGCTCCGTACCGGACAGTTGCCGAACCATCTCCTCGCCGTAGCGGCGAATCTCGTAGTCCAATGAACGCTCGTGCCCCTGCTCGCGCAGCAGGTCAAGCTGGTCGATCAGGCGCGGGAAGCGCACGTCGCCGTACCAGACAATGCGCGAATCCTGGCTACCGAGCTGCCGGAGATGCGGGCGCAGCTCGGCTGGTATCTGTTCATTCAGTTGTGCCGCGAAGTCACGGAACGGCCGCTGTGACATGAACAGCGGCATGACCTGCGGCCAGCTCCACAGCCACATCAGCCACATCGTCGCCACGATCGCCGCGAAGGAGAGCTGTTCCCGGCGGCGCAGATAGAGCCAGGCCGCCAGCGAGAACCCCGCGACCAGAATCGCCGCCGCGACGGCGTAGGCCTGCCACACATGCGTCCAAGTGTACAAGTCCGCTAGCTCGTATTGCCCGCGCCGCTCAAACCAGCGCCGCAACCCCCAAAATGCCCCGCCGAACAGCACCGCCGGCGTCAGCACCCACACCGCCACCGCCCCAGCCAGGTCACGCCGCGGCGTCGCCCGCCGCGCCGGGTCGAAGAACGCCGCCAGCTCAATCCCCAGCAGTACAAAGAACGGCGGCAGCGCCGGCAGGAAATAACGCCACTCCTTGCCGGTCGAGGCCGTGAAGAATACGAACAGGCTGGCGATCCAGATTACCATGAACAGCATGCCGCGGCGCTCCACGCCGGGCTGCCGCCGCACGGCCCGCCACAGCGCCCCGGGCAGCGACAGCGTAAACGGCAGGCAATAGAGCAGCGGCGGCCCCAGGTATGTGAACAGGTAGCGCCAACTGTCCTGCCCCTGAACGTTCGGCAGGTTCCCCGTGAAGCGGTCAACGAACTCGACTTTCCACTTCGCCAGCGCCGCGTCTTCGGCCCAGAAGACCGCGACGGCCCAAGGCAACCACGGCAGCAGGAAGACCAGCACGCCCGCCAAGTGCCAGCCGCTGGCCAGCAGCGACCAGCGCCGTAACAGCAGCACATAGCATGCGACCGGCAACCCCACCACCACCAGCGGCATGGGCATCTTGTACAACATGCCGACGCCGGCCATGAAGTAGCCGAGCAGCCAGTACGCCACACGCCGCCGCCCCGGCGGCACACCTTCCGAGCCGATCCACAGGGCCGCCAGCGACACCGTTGTGCACGCCGCCAGCCCCAGGTCGGACGCGGCCCGCCGCGACCACCAGAGTATCAGCACGCTGGCCGACATGGCGAAGCCCGCGTAAACCGCCGCCCGTGCGCCCCCGATGCGCCGCGTCAGCCAGAACACCGTCGCCACCAGCAGCACCGCCGCCACCACGCTCGGCAGCCGGGCGCTTACCTCGTCTACCGGCGTACCCCGCGCCACGCTCGTCACCATTACCGCCCAATACGGCCCGGGCGACTTCTGCATCCGCACTTCGCCCGAGAAGCGCGGCACCAGCCAATCCCCCGCCTCGCGCATCTCCCGGGCCGTCTGGGCCACCCAGCAGTCAATCGGCTCGAAATAGGCCCCCCCTGCCAGCCCTATTGAGCACAGCAAGATCGTCCAGCCCAGCAGGGCCAGAAACCACGGCGTCGCGGCTCCTTGCGCCGGCGCGCCAACCAAGCCATGCCCGTTGCCGCCGCCCGAGGTGGGCGAGCCGCCGTCCGGCGACAACTTCACGCCCCACCCTCCGGCTGTGCCAAGGCCGCCAACGGCGCCCCCATGGCACTGTTGATCTGGTCCATCAGCTCGACATAGTCGGCCTGGACCCGTGCCAGGCCCTTGAGCTGCTCGTTGCCGGCGATGCGGCTCTCCAACTCCGCCAGCTTCTGCTTGTCCGCAACCTCGATCGGCCGCTGGGCACGCTCCAGCTCACGGATGTGCTGAACATGCTGCCCGTATTCCCGCAAGATCTGCTGGGCGGCGGGATCCTGGCCCACCGCCCGCTGGGCCGCAAAGTAAGCTTGTACGCGCTCATGGGCGGCAATCGACTCCCCCAACTCACGGGCCCGATCAAGCAATCCCTGGATGCTCGGCATGACACCTCTCCTGCGGCTGAAACGATCGCTCCGGAACGCGGCGGATTGTATCAGCCGGGCTGACGCTTCGCACGTCGGCGCGTTATCATGGCCGGCGAATCAACCGTAGGTTCGACGGCTGCCGGCGTGGGAGGTACGCCATGGCCACTTCGCGACGTGATTTTCTGCGATCCGCGGTCGGCTTGGCTGCTCTTGGAATCAGCGACGACAACGCCGGCGTGGCGACCGGCCCGCTGACGGCGCGCACCCTCGCGCCCCCGAGCCATCCCGTCGTCGTCGCCAGCAGCAACGGCATCCCGGCCTGCAACCGCGCCATGGAACTGCTCAAGGCCGCGGCCGACCCCCTTGATGCCGCCGTGGCCGGCGTCACCGTGGTCGAGGATGACCCAAACGACCATTCGGTCGGCTACGGCGGACTGCCCAATGAGGACGGCGTCGTCGAGCTTGACGCCTGCGTCATGCACGGACCCACCCACAAGGCCGGCGCGGTGGCAGCGCTCCAGAACATCCGCAACCCCGCCGGCGTCGCTCGCCTCGTGATGCGCCACACCGACCACGTGCTGTTGGTCGGCAGCGGCGCCCTGCGCTTCGCCCTCGCGCACGGTTTCCAGAAGCAAGACCTCCTGACCGACGAAGCCCGCGAAATCTGGCTGAACTGGAAGAAAGAGCGCTCCGGCGCAGACAACCACCTCCCACCCGAGCCCGGCCATCAGGCTGCCGAGCGACTGCGCGACCGCGGCCTGCCGTTCACTTACGGCACCATAACCTGCCTGGCCCTGAACGCCGGCGGCGACCTGGGCGGCAGCACCTCAACGTCCGGACGTTCGTACAAGCTACCCGGCCGCGTGGGCGACTCGCCCATCATCGGCGCCGGCCTGTACATCGACAACGAAGTCGGCGCCTGCGGCTCCACCGGCCGCGGCGAGGCCAACCTGCTCAACTGCACGTGTTTCCACGTGGTCGAGCTGATGCGCGCGGGCGCTCCGCCCGCTGAGGCTTGTCGCACAGCCCTAGCGCGCGTGGCCGCCCGGACCGAGGCACGGCTGCGCGACCAGCGCGGTGAGCCGGACTACCAGCTCAAGCTCTACGCCCTGCGACGCGACGGGGTCTTCGGGGGCATGTGCATGCGCGACGAGGAGGGGCAGATCGCGGTGCACGACGGCCAGTCCGCCCGGCTGCTGCCGCTGCCCGGCCTCTTCACCGGCCGCCCGCGCCACTAACGCCCCCCCAGAAAAAGAAAGCCGGCCGGAGACAGGTGCGTCTCCGGCCGGCGCTGTCTTAAACACGGCAACGACAAGTCGCCGCTGTCAAGTGCCCACGACGTTCAACCTGGTTGAACGCCGCCGAGCGGCCGGCAGGCACCGTGTGGCGCTCCGCCGGCCGATCGGGTAATCAGCGACTTACGGACAGGGCGGACAACCGACCGTCAGGCACTGGACGAACCCGTCAATGTCGAACGAGTTGACGAACCCGTCGCAGTTGATGTCGTTCGCGCACAGGAAGTCGCAGGTGTACGTGGCTTGCCACGTCGCCGGCTGCGTCAGCGCGATCACGAACGGGTCGATGTCGAACGAGTTCACCAGACCGTCGCAGTTGGAGTCGCCGCGCTCGAGGCACGGCGGGCCGCCGCCGTCACAATCAACGCCTTCATTCCACGTGCCGCCGTAGGCCAGGCAGACCGGCTCACTGGTTTCGACGCCGAATTCGCCTTCATCGTCGACCAGTACGCAGCAGCCGGCCACGCCGGTCTCGATATGCAGCGTGTACGGCGTGCCGCAGGGGACGTCGCCGAAGCACGACACACCGACGTAGTAGAAGCCGCCCGGCAGCGCCGCGGACGCCGTCACGTCCGTGCACTGCAGGCCGCCGACGTTCGAGATGACGTAGGCGGGGCAGTAGCCGTCGCCTTCCTCAAACGGGTCGGGCCAGAGCCAGTACACGTCGGCGGTGAACTCGGCGTCCACCACAGCGCGGACGAGCTTCGCCTCACCGGCCGGGATCTCGTAGTAGTACCAGTCCCAGTCACGCAGATCACTGCCGCCGCTGGTGTAGGTACCCATCTCGGCGCAGTAAGTCTGGCCGTCAATGATCTGTAACCAGTCATCCGGGAAGACCGGCTCATCCATGAAGCAGCCGTAGTTGTAGGTGTCCACGTATTCGTCGCCACACACCGGCTCGCCTTCCGGCGTGCCGCCCATGGGGCACGGCACGTAGCAGCAGTCGGCCTGGCACGTCGAGAAGACACCCAGCCACTCATACGTTCCACCGAGCGCGTCGCACTCGGCCTGCGTCAGAACCTCGCACACGTCGTTGACGGCGTCACAGCACGCCGCCGCGACCGGCAGGCACTCGATCGAAGCACAGGTCTGGTCGGGGTAGAACTGCGCGCCCGGAGAGGACAGGCAGGTGCTCTCGGCGACGTTGTCCGTGCAAATGCCGGTGGCCACGTCACAGCAGGCACCGAACAGGTCCGTCGTGTACAAGCAGAACGAGCGGTCACGACCCGATTCGATGGCGGGCTGCGAAACCTCGCCATTGTCGTAGAACCAGATCGTCTGGTCACTGTTGGCACCCGGGGCCCAGATGAAGTCCGTCTGCGCACCGTCGATCGTGGTATCCAGGGCGATACCGATCGAGATGTACTTGGTGCCGGTGGCCGTGCAAGGCGGCGCCAGTATGGCCCGGAAACCCTCGATCGTGCCGAACTCAGGCGAGCCGGTCCAGGCATAATCCGTGTAGCCCCACGTGGTGTTGATTGCCTCGTAGGTGCAAATCTCCTGGGCGGTGTCCGGAACCGCAACCTGGTCGTAAATGCGAATGGTGAAGGGCACCGGCTGCGGTGCCTCATAGTCCGGGCCGTCCCAGATTTGGGTGGTGTTGCCCCACCACTGCACGCGGGTGATCGGACTGCTGCAACCGCTGAAGTTGTCGATCGGCGTGCGGCGACTGGTCGGGCGATCCCACGAAATGTAGAGGAAACCACCAGCCAGACCGGCGGAGTAGCAGCTACCCGAAGGACACGTGATCGGCCAAGCCGGCGGCGTGGCCGTGCAGTCCCGGAGGTTCTGCCCGTTGAAACGCGGGTCGCTCTCGTCGCACACCCAACCCCAGTAGAAGGAGTCCGGCGCCGGGCAGTCCCAAATGAACGTGGTCACGCATATGTCGGTACCGGCCAGGCAGCAAGCCCACGAAACGTCGACGCACTCGATGTCGCGGCAAAGCTGGCCGGGCTCCCAGCGGTCATACACCCCGACGCAGTCCGTCGAGATGGTGTTCCGGCACTCGGGAATAGACTCGTCACAGCAGGCACCCGTGAACGGTCCCACGGAGGGGGCCGTCAGGCAGTACGACAGGTCGCCGTCGGCATCTTCCTGCGTGTCCGCTTCTTCATCCCAGAGAACGTGGACCGTGCCGCCGACCATGGACCGCGCCCACCAGAACGCACAGTAATCGGTGTTCTGAATGGCCATCCAGCCTTTAAACAGCGCAAGCGGCGCCGGCAGCTCGACGTGCCACTCGTAGATGATGTACTCGCGATCAATGGTGCCACCCTCGCCGAATATCTTGTAGCTATGACCGGTTTCCGCAACCGTCAGCTCCGGAGCCGTGACCGCGTAGGTCGCGACGGGGCCGGTCGCGTAGTCCGGCCGCCGCGTGAAGTCGTCGAACAGGTAGAACTCAAGCGTGAAGTTGCCCGGCTCCAGCGGGCAGTTCACGACGCGGCCCTGGTCGTTGAAGATCGCCGCGGCACCCCACCAGGTCACGCCATGGATGGGGCCGCCCACGCCGATGAAGCTCTCGAGGCGCTTGATGCCCGGCTCCTCGAAGTCACCCCAGCGCGAGTTGCTGACGTACAGAGCCCAGTTGCCGTCCTCGCCTTCCGCCGGCTGTCCGAGCAGCGTGCTCTCCTCCGGGCAAAGCAGCGGATCCGGCAGATCGCACGGCTCGCAGGTCAGCGACGCACAGTACTGGCTGCCGCAGGCCACGCCCGAGAAGTCGCTCGGGCCAACCCAGAGCCAGTAGGTGCCCGGTCCCAGGCACTGGACCAGCGACACCGGCGTGCCCGGGCCGGCCGAAGCGCTACGCAGAATCGCCAGGCCCTCGCAGCCATTCCTTCCGTCGATCATGAAGATCAGCACCGGGAAGTCCGCGACGACCGAGAACGTCAGCTCCGTGTCTTCCGTGAGCACGATCTCGTACCAGTCTGTGTCGCGAGTCTGGCCGCCATCAATCAGATACGTGCCGGAGGTGCCGAGAATCACGTCGCCACAGGCGATCGGGCTGAAGATCTCGTCCTCGGGCGCATCCGCGTTGCAGCCGACATTGAACTGGTCGTCATACCCGTCTTCGCAAATGGGCTCGCCTTCCAACCCGGTGTAATCACAATCCACCCGGGAGCCCGGCGCGAACGACAGCTTCTGCGGGACGTACCCCGCCGGAGCCTTCGCGGACAACACCATGCTCGGGGCGGACTGACTGACCTCGATCAACTGGACCGGGCCCTGCGAAATCGCTTCCGTCTCCGCCTGCTGAGCTCGCTCAAAGTCCGCCTGCGCCGACGGCGTCCCGTGGATCACCGTGGGTACCGGCAGAGTCTTGGTGGGCTCGGCAGCCGTCACCAAGGCCGTGCACAGCAGCACGGCACACAAACAACACAAGCCTCTCTTCATCGAATGTCTCCTTTCGGTGTTCCTACCCCTACACGAATGCTGCGCCGGCCCACCGTCGTCGACCGCGCGAATAGTCCGCGCCGCGTCCCGAGTACACAACGGAGCTCCGACTCCCATCAACAACTTGTCCACAAAGCAAGAAAACAGATCTGAAGGCACCTTGCTTGCCTCATACGCGCACTGCGCATATCTAAACGGGCGGATTGCTTCTTCTGTCCCTTCCAACCCATCAATCCAGCGCAACCCAGCCTCACGATAAATATACGGCGGCGAACCCCTTTGTGCAAGGGGTTTTCCGGAACCGTCCGTCGGGCGGCACCTACCCCCACTACTCACTTGTAACCGTCTGCAAGACAAGCGCGCCATCCCGGTTAAGCCCCAAAACCGCGTCCCGGCCGATTCGCCCAACCTCACAGCGGCGGACCACGCCCGCCGGCCACCGACCCGTCAATGCGAGTTTCCCCACGCGCCCGCTCCCGAACCGGCACCCCGGGGCGAAGGCCGACTTCGCGCGGCGACCGGCGCGTTTCTGCATGTCCCCGTATAGCCAAGACTTATGTCCTCAACGCCGCTTGAACTGACGCTCCAGGTCACGGAGTGACAGCCGCAGGGCCGAGGGCCGCCCGTGGGGACAGTGACTACTCCGCTCGCACGGCTCACGCCGCGCCAGCAGGGCAGCGATTTCCTCCGGCGTAAGCGGGTCGCCCGCCTTCACCGCGGCCTTGCACGCCATCATATCTAACACATCGTGTACAAGTGACTCCAGGTTTGGCCGATGTCCTTGCTCGCTCAACAAATCGAGCAGGTCACGCACAAACTCGGACGGTTCGATGCGTTCGAGTAGCGTTGGAAAGGCGTGCAGGGCGACGGACTGCGGGCCGGCGGGCGCCAGGTCGATACCGAGGCGGCTCAGCGTGTCAGAGTGCGTTTCCAGAACTTCAATCCGGTCGGCGGGAACACTCACAAGTACTGGCAACAGAAGCCTTTGCGATTCAAGCGGGCGCTCAGCCACCCGCCGCCGCAATTCCTCATACAGAATGCGCTCATGCAGCGCGTGCTGGTCGATGATGGTCAGGCCGTCTTCTGTCTCCACGACGAGGTACGTATTATGGATCTGGATGGCGCGGTTTGGCGTCAGCCCTCGAACAAGCAGATCAGCCTGTTCGTCAGCAATATCGGACGTTCCAACACCTATGCGACCTTCGACAATAGCGCGCAGTTCTTGCGCCCTTTCAACGCCCGATATCTCAGCCAACTCCTGTCCAGATCCCTGAGTGTCCTGCAAGCCTCCATCAACCGCGGACTCGGCCCCTGGCCTCGAGAGCGTGCCACCGCTCCCCCTCCCCACCGAGAGCCGGCCCCCAGGACCCATATCAGCCGCCACCGGCTTACGGAAGAAGTCCACCATCGCTTGCCGAACACGCTCACGGTGGTCGTCTTCATCCGGCGAGGTTACCGGCCGCAGCGTGCGGTCCAGGTTGGTTGACAGAAACCGCTCCCGCAGCGCGGCCAGAACCTGGGCATGTACGTAGTTCGAGTCGCGCCACCGCACCTCGATCTTGGTCGGGTGCACGTTAACGTCCACGTGGGCCGGATCGATCGTGATGAACAGGAAGACGACCGGGTATTCGTCCGGCTTGATCAGACTGCGATAGGCCTCCTTGATCGCGTGCGAGGCGAAGCGGTCCCGCACATACCGGCCGTTGACGAACACGTATTCCCACTTGCTTGAGCGGCGGCAATGGGCCGGCGGCACGACGTAGCCGCTCACACGCAGGCCGTCGCCCTCGCGCTGAACCGGCAGAAGCACGTCGGCCAGCTCGGGGCCGTAGAAGTCCGCCACCCGCTGCCGGCAATCGCCCGTGGCCGCCAGCCGGTGGAGCTGGCGCTCCTGGTGCCGCAGGGAGAAATCAACGCCCGGGTGGGCCAGTGCCAACCGCGCGAACTGCTCGGTGATGTGCCCCATCTCGGTCTGGTTGGTTCGCAGGAACTTGCGGCGGGCGGGCACGCAGTAGAACAGGTCGCGCACCTCGACGGATGTGCCGGGCGGGGCGGCACAGGGCTGCGGCGAACTGATCTCCCCCGCCTCGACGTCGATCATGTGACCGACCTGGCAGCCGCGCGGCCGCGAGGCGACGCGCAGCCGGGAGACCGCCCCGATGCTCGGCAGGGCCTCGCCCCGGAACCCCATGGTGTGGATGCTGAAGAGGTCGTCGTCGTCGCTGAGCTTGCTCGTTGCGTGGGGCTGGACGCATAGCGCCAGGTCGGTCGCGTCCATGCCGCAGCCGTCGTCCACCACCGCGATCAGCCCGCGCCCGCCGTCGCCGATGCACACGTCGATACGACCCGCGCCGGCGTCCAGGGCATTTTCGACCAGCTCCTTGACGACGGAGGCCGGCCGCTCCACGCACTCGCCGGCGGCGATGCGATTGACGAGTGCCGGAGATAGCTTGCGAATCTGGCCCATGCGTTTTCGCGCCTCGTACGTCACAGTATAGCAGCATCTGCGTTAGAATCTGCGAACCGGGGCGGGCCGGAGTAGCGGACGTTCCGGGCCCCGTCGCGCGGGCCAAGTGGAGGTTGCGGTCATGTTGGACAGCGTACTGGCGTATCTGACGCAACACCGGGAAGAACATGTCGAGTGGCTCAAGGCGCTGTGCCGCATACCCAGCGTCAGCACCAAATTGGAGCGGCGCGCGGACATCGTGGCCGCCGCACACTGGACGCGCGACTTGTGCGCCCAGATCGGCCTGAACGCGACGGTTCACGAGACGCCGGGACACCCGCTGGTCTTCGCCGAATGGAACGCGGCTGAGAACGCCCGCACGATCCTGGTCTATGGGCACATTGACGTGCAGCCCGAGGGCAAGCTGGAGCTGTGGGACCACGGTCCGTTCGAGCCCACCGTGCGCGACGGCTGGCTCTGCGCCCGCGGAGCGGCGGACAACAAGGGCCCGCTGCTGGCCCACCTGCGCGCTGTGGCCGCCTGGCTCGCCACGCACGGCCGGCTACCCATCAATATCAAGTTCCTGATCGAGGCCGAGGAGGAGATTTCTTCGCCGAACCTGGCGGCGTTTGTGCGCCAGCAACGGAATCTGCTGCGCTGCGACGACGTGGTGATATCGGATACCGCCCTCTACGCCGACGGCTGGCCGACCATCACGCGCGGTACGCGCGGCATCGTCTACAAGGAGTTGCGGCTCAGCGGCCCGCGCCAGGACCTGCACAGCGGCTCGTTCGGCGGCACGGTGGCCAATCCCGCCAGCGTCCTGGCGGCGTTCGTCGCCGGGCTGCACGACGCCGACGGCCGCGTCACTATTCCGGGCTTCTATGACGACGTCCAGCCGCCGGCCGACGACGAACGGGCGCAGCTCGCCGCCCTGCCATTCGACGAGCAGGCTTACGCCCAGCAACTGGGCGTGCCGGCTCTGTGGGGCGAGTCCGGCTACAGCACGACCGAGCGCCGGACCGTGCGGCCGACCCTGGACGTTAACGGAATCTACGGCGGTTTCATGGCCGAGGGCGCCAACACGATCATCCCCGCCCAAGCCGGGGCCAAGCTCAGTATGCGGCTCGTGCCGGGTCAGGATGCCGCCCGGGTCAGCGCCGCGTTTGACGCCTGCGTACGCGAGCGCATCCCGCCGACCGTGCGGGCCGACATCATCCACCACGGCATGTGCGACGCCTACCTGGCGCCGAGTGACAGCCCCGCCATGCAGGCCGCCCGACGGGCGCTCGTGGAGAGCTTCGGCCGGGAGGTGGCGCTGCTGCGTGAGGGCGGCTCGCTCCCGATCCTGCCGATGTTCCAGCAGGTGCTCGGGGCCGACAGCCTGCTGATCGGCCTGGCCAGCCCGCACTGCAACGCCCACGGCCCCAACGAGAAGGTGCTGCTGGCCGATCTCGACCGCGGCGCGGTTGCCCTGGCGCGCCTGTACGCCTACCTGGGCTAAGCAGCGCGCCGCGGCGCCCGCCGTCGGACCTGCCACCAGGGCTGGAGAAAGCCGGCTTGATCGCGAGCGTGCCCGAGTATTGGTGGCCGTTCCTGTACCAGTACGGCGTGGGTCTGATCGTCTTCCTGATCGGGCTGGCCCTGATCCTGGGATACCGGAGCTGCAACCTGACGCGGCGCGCCGACCGGCTCTGGTTCGCGGTCCTGATTCTCGGCCTGCTCTGCTACGCGGGCCTGCATTTCCTCTGGTACATGGCGGCCCTGTACGTCATGCCGGGTCCGGTGGGGGGCGCGGCATGAGCTGCGGCGCGCTTCTGGCTCAGGTCGGCACGTGGCTGGACTACCTTGTCATCGTCATGTACCTGCTGCTGATCCTCGGGTTCGGCAGCTTCTTTGGCCGCTACGCCAAGTCGACGCGTGACTTCTTCTTCAGCGGATCCAAGTTCAGTTGGTGGCTGATCGGCGTGAGCCTGATCGCCACCGGCATCGGCTCGCACAGCTTCATGAAGTACGCCCAGGCAGGCTACGAGCACGGCCTGTCAAGCGGCATGGCATACATGAACGACTGGTACGTCATCCCGCTGTTCATGTTCGGCTGGCTGCCGATCATCTACTTCGCGCGCGTGCGCTCGATCCCCGAGTACTTCCAGCGGCGCTTCAACGGCGCGGCGCGCTTCATCGCCACCCTGGTCATCCTGGAGTACATGATCGGATACATCGGGTTCAATCTCTACACGCTCGGAACCGCCGCCCACCAGGTCCTCGGCGTGGAAGTTTGGCAGGCCATCCTCGTAATATCGCTCGTTTCCGGCATCTACATCACAGCCGGCGGCCAGACGGCCGTCATCTTCACCGACCTGGCCCAGGGCTTCATGCTGCTGACCGCCGGGCTGCTGCTGCTGATCCTGGGGCTGGATCACCTCG
The DNA here is from genome assembly GCA_964550375.1 of uncultured Planctomycetales bacterium. GTDB lineage: Bacteria > Planctomycetota > Phycisphaerae > UBA1845 > Fen-1342 > JAAYXS01. The sequence continues at coordinate 81,631 of CAZJYX010000004.1, forward strand.
CGCTCGGCGGCACCCTGCTTGACGGCCTCCGCACGCTCTGGCAGAACCTGAGCCTGGCCGAACGCCTGCCCTTCGCCCACTTCAATCAGCCGCAGAGCTTCAACTTCATCGGCGTGTTCTGGCAGGATGGCATGGCCGGCAGCCTCATGTTCCTCTTCGTCAGCCAGGGCCTGATCATGCGCTTCCTGGCCACCAAGAGCGTCAACGAAGGCCGCAAGGCCATCGTCTTCAACACCCTGCTCTTCATGCCCATCGGCATGATCGTCGTCGGCAACGCCGGCTGGATCGGCAACGCCATGGTCGCCACCGGCCTGCTCGCCGCCCCGGACAACGCCCGCGACATATTCGTCGCCGTGGCCCGCCAGATCTGCCAGCCGGGCATCTTCGGCTTCGTGCTGGCAGCCCTCTCGGCGGCCCTGATGTCCACCATCGACACCTTCACTAACGCCGCCGCCGCACTGTTCGTATACGACGTTTACCAGCCCTACGTGCGGCCCGGCGCCACCGATCGTCACTACATGCGCACGGCCCGGCTGGCGTCGGCCGTCACGGCCCTGGTCGGCATGGGCGTCGCCTTCTTCTTCATGACGCTCGGCACTGATATGTACGAGGTACACGCCCAGTTCCAGGCCTTCGTTACGCCCCCGATCGTTGTGGCCGTGCTGCTCGGCGCCTTCTGGCGACGCTTCACTTCGGCCGGCGCCCTGGCGGCCATGCTCGGCGGCGTGGTGTGCATCGCGCTGTCCAAGAAGTTTCCCGTGCTGGTGCAGCCCTTCGCCCACGGCGTCGCACCCGGAGCAGATGGCCAGTACACGTACATGACGGCCCTGTTCGGACTGGTCTGCGCGGCCGCGATCGGCGTGGTCGTTTCGCTGCTGACCAAGCCAAAGCCGCCGGACGAGATCGCCGGGCTCTGGGTCGGCACCATGGACTTCGGCATGCGGCGCTTCAAGGGCGGCGAGCCGAACCATGAGATGGGCCGCCGCGTCGTGGCCGGGCTCACGATCGCGGACGAAGGCACCACGCCGCCCACCACCGCCACGTCATACGATGACTACGCCTCCGGCCACGGCGGCCCGCCCGCCGACCCCACCGGCCCTCCTCCGCCCGAGTACGCCATCGTCCGGCTGTGCGCTGCGCACCTGGAACGGCTTAAGGCCCGCCCGGGCGACCTGCTCTATGTGGCAGACGCGCGGCGTTGGCTGGGCGGCCTCCGTTCGCTACATTGCCGGGCGGGGCAACCACACGAGCGCGGCCCGGTGGTCCTGATGGCGGCGGCAGCCTTCAGCAGCGGGAGCTTCGTCGCCGGCCGGGCGGTTCGTGTCGAGAAGGTTCTGTAGCGCGTGGAGAGCGGGCCCGTGGCGCAGCCCTACAAACCCGAAGCCGGACCATGGCCGGTCGCGGACTCAGCCGACACGTGGCGCGATCCGCAGCGCGACCGGGAAGTGCCCGTGCGGCTCTATGCGCCCGAGCGGCTTACGAGGCGCTGGCCGCTGGTGATCTTCTCACCTGGCTTGGGCAGCTCCCGTGACGGCTACGCCTACCTCGGCCGCCACTGGGCCGGCCACGGCTACCTGGCGGTGCACCTGACGCACCCCGGCACCGATGCCGCCGCGCTGCGTGGGCCGGACGGCCGCATGCCCAAGCCGATCAAGGCCTTCCTAGCCGAGGTGCCCCACCGGATCGACCGCCCCCGCGACGTCTCGTTCGTCCTGGATCAACTGGCCCGCCGGCCGGCCTGGTCAGAACGCATCGACTGGGGGCGGATTGCGGTGGCCGGCCACTCGTTCGGCGCTTACACGGCCCTGGCACTCGTCGGGCTGACCGTAGATCTGCCCGAACGTCCCAACAGCAGCTTCGCCGACGAGCGCGTCCGCGCGGCCATCGCCATGTCGCCACCCGGCGACGGCAAGTTCGGCCTGCACGCGAACTCCTGGGCGGCTGTCAGCCGGCCCGTCATGTCGCTGACCGGCACGAAGGATATCGAGTACGGCGTGGGCTCGGCGGCGCGGCGCCGCACGACCTTCGACCGCTGCCCCGGGCCCGACCAGTACCTGCTGACCATCCAGGGCGCCACGCACTCGACCTTCGACGATCAGCGCGATGTGCTCATCAAGGTGCGGCCAACCGATCCCGCCCACCACGCCTACATTCGCATGGCCACGACAGCCTTCCTGGACGCCTACCTCGGTGATGATCAGCAGGCCGCGCGGTGGCTGGTCGCAGATGCCCTCACCCGGTTATCAGACGGGGCCGTGACGCTGGAACGTAAGTGCGTGACTGCTTTGGGATTGGAATGAGGATCTTGCACGAATCGACACGAACGGCCGTCTGCCGGGCTAATATCATTGGCCACGCGCTGCAACCTGTGCGGCTGATAACCGCACGGCGCGCCTGGCCGCGCGGCGGGTCTGACGCCAGGTGGCGCCGCCGGCGCCGGGTTTGCCCGGAGGACTCCACTGCGCAGTCGACGCAGGAGTTGGCGATGTTCGCGCGCTGGATGCTGATAGTGACGACCGCGGTTGCCGGTTGGGCCTGCGCCGGATGCGCCGGCACCGACTGGATCCTGGGCGACGAGGCTTACAAGGCGACGTCCGGTCCGTACGCCGTTCAGCAGGAAGACCAGATCTGGTACGACGCCGCGCGGGACCGCTATCTGCCGGTGCGCATCTACATCCCGGAAGCGCCTTACGGGCGTCATCCGGTCATCGTGTTCTCGCACGGTCTGGGCGCGGCCGGCGACCAGTACACGTATCTCGGGCAACACTGGGCCAGCTACGGCTACCTGGCCGTGTTCCCGACGCACATGGACAATCACGTGGAGGCCATCTTCAACAGCGGGCCGCTGGTGCGCAACTTCGTGAGCTTCGGCGCCGACTCCTCCCGCTGGCAGCGGCAGATCGAGGACATCTCCTTCATCCTGGACTACCTGCCGCAGGACGAACGGCTGTACTGGCTCGCTGACATGCAGCGCGTCGGCGTGGCCGGCCACTCCATGGGCGCGTACACCGCCAACGCGCTGGCCGGCATGTGCATCGAGCTGCCGGATGATCTGCGGGCCAGCTTCCGCGACCCGCGCGTCAAGGCGATCGTGGCCGTCTCGCCGCCGGGCCCCGGGCTGCTTGGCCTGAACCGAGACTCCTGGGTGGACATCGCCGTGCCGTGCCTCTCCATCATCGGCACGCACGATATCGACCCGTCCACGCTATCCCCCACGGCGCGGCGCACGCCGTTTGAAACGGCCAGCGGCCCCGACCAGTACCTGCTGACCATCCGCGCCGCCACGCACGGCGGCTTCAACGACCAGACGTTCCTGCCGGGCGACCGCCGCTCGTTCGAGAACTACCATGAGTTCGTGCTGATGGCCTCAATGGCCTTCTTCGACGCCCACCTCAACGGCGACTCAGCGGGCCGCAACTGGCTGCTCGCCGGCACGCTGAACAGACTGGCCGGCAGCGTATGCACGCTCGAATTCCGCAACGTCACCCCGACCAAGACCCAGCAGTAGTGCCGGCGGCTGAAGCTCGTCGGAGGTCCAGCGCCGGCACGGACGGAATGGGCCCGGAGCGCGCGACAGCGTGGCGGCCGAACCGGCGTCCGGCCGCCACGCTGTTAACCCCCCGCCGAACTTCGTTCAAGCCTTGATGGCGCTGATCTGCAGCAGCAGGGCGCGCTGGCGATGGCCCCACTTAGTGGTCAAGCCCTTGCGCCGCCGGAACTTCATGCCCACCACCTTCGGCAGCTTAAGCTCTTCGACCACCTTGGCGGCGACCGTCGCGCCCGCGACCCACGGCGTGCCGACCTGGGCCGTCGCGCCTTCGCCGAGCATCAGGACCTTGTCGAACGTGATCTCGGATTGACCCTCGGCCAGGTCGCGCCGCTCCACCAGGAGCCGGTCCCCCTCGGAGACCTTGTATTGCTTGCCGCCGTCTTCGAATATCGCGTACACAGTCGCTCCTTACAACAACTGTCGACCACTCTGGTTGCCAGAACCTCGCATGTTATGCTGACCGGGCCGGGAATGCAACCAGCCGCGCAATGTCCCCAAAGCCCGACCGGCCGGGTACATTACCGGACGGCGGGTGGCCCGCGGGCGGCTCCCGGCCGGCATCGGTTCAGGACACCATTGGAGCTCAGGCAGAAACGCATGTCAGCAGAAGAACGCCACGACAGCGACCCTCTGGAGACCGCGGAATGGATCGCCTCCGTCGAGGCCGTCACACGTCACGCCGGCGTACGCCGCACCGAGTTCCTGCTCGATGAGCTGCGCCGCTGGTGCCACCGCCGCCAGGTCACCTTCCCGTACGCTCCCAACACGTCCTACATCAATACGATCCCGGCGGCCGAACAACCCCCCTTCCCCGGCGACCGCCAGATCGAACGCCGCATCAAGAGCTACGTCCGCTGGAACGCCATGGCGATGATCGTGCGGGCCAACCGGGCGGCCGAGGGCATCGGCGGGCACATCTCGACCTACGCGTCGGCGGCCACGCTCTACGAGGTGGCCTTCAACCACTTCTTCCGCGGCAAGTCCGCCGACTCGGGCGGCTGCCAGATCTACGTCCAGGGCCACGCCGCCCCCGGCTTCTACGCCCGGGCTTACCTGGAAGGGCGCCTGACCGAGCAGCATCTGCTGAACTTCCGGCGCGAATTGGCCCCAGGCGGCGGCCTATCGTCCTATCCGCACCCCTGGCTCATGCCCGAGTTCTGGGAGTTCCCCACCGTGTCGATGGGGCTGTCCGCGATTTCCTCCATCTATCAGGCCCGCTTCAACCAGTACCTGCACGACCGCGAGCTGGTCAGCGGCGACGGGTGCAAGGTCTGGGCGTTCCTGGGCGACGGCGAGATGGACGAGCCGGAAAGCCTCGGCGCCATCACGCTGGCCGGCCGCGAGCACCTCGACAACCTGGTCTGGGTCATCAACTGCAACCTCCAACGCCTCGACGGTCCAGTCCGCGGCAACGGCAACATAATCCAGGAACTTGAGTCCGCCCTGCGCGGCGCCGGCTGGAACGTCATCAAGGCCATCTGGGGCAGTGATTGGGATCCGCTGCTGGCCGCCGACACCGACGGCATACTGATCGAGACGATGAACGAGATCGTGGACGGCCAGTGGCAGCGCTACACCGTCGAGTCGGGCGCCTATGCCCGCGAGCATTTCTTTGGCCGGGATCCGCGCCTGCTCAAGCTGGTGGACCGCCTGAGCGACGAGCAGATCCGCACGCTGCGCTTCGGCGGGCACGACCCGGAGAAGGTCTACGCCGCGTACGCCGCCGCGGTCGCCCACCGCGGGCAGCCCACGGCCATTCTCGTGCGGACGATCAAGGGCTACGGGCTGGGCGAGGCCGGCGAAGGCAAGAACATCACGCACCAGCAGAAGAAGCTCAACGAAGACGAGTTGCGCAGCTTCCGTGACCGCTTCGATATCCCCATCAGCGACCGGCAACTGGCCGAGGCCCCCTTCTGCCGCTTCGAGCCCGACAGCCCCGAGCATGAGTACATGATGGAGCGGCGGCGCGCCCTGGGCGGGCCCGTGCCGCAGCGCCTCGTGCGGAGCACGCCGCTCCAGGCTCCTCGGCTGGACGCGTTCAATGAGTTTCTGGAGAGCAGCGGAAACCGCAAGGCCGCCACGACCATGGCCTTCATGCGCCTGCTGGCCCGGCTGCTGGCCGACCCGGAGCTCGGCCGCCTGATCGTGCCGATCGTGCCGGACGAGGCCCGCACCTTCGGCATGGACGCGCTCTTCCGCAAATACGGCATCTACGCGCGCTTCGGCCAGCTCTACGAGCCGGTCGACGCCCACCTGCTAATGCGCTACGAGGAGCGCAAGAACGGCCAGATCCTCGAGGAGGGCATCACCGAGGCCGGAGCCCTGGCCTCCTACACCGCCGCCGGCAGCGCCTACGCCACGCACGGCGTCAACACGATCCCCTTCTTCATCTTCTACTCGATGTTCGGCTTCCAGCGCGTAGGTGACAGCATCTGGGCCGCGGCGGACATGCGCACCAAGGGCTTCCTGGTCGGGGCGACCGCCGGCCGCACGACGCTGGCCGGCGAAGGTCTCCAGCACCAGGACGGGCACTCGCAACTGGTGGCCAGCGCCGTGCCGAGTTGTATCTCCTACGACCCCGCCTACGCCTACGAGCTGGCCGTCATCATTCAGGACGGCCTGCGGCGCATGTATGAGCAGCGCGAGGACGTGTTCTACTACCTCACCGTCTACAACGAACTGTACGAACAGCCGGCCCTGCCGCGCGGCGCCGCCCCCGGGATTCTCAAGGGCCTGTACAAGCTGCGGCCCGCGACCCGGCCCGGCAAGCTGCCGCGCGTGCACCTCTTCGGCAGCGGCCCGCTGCTGAACGAGGCCCTACGGGCCCAGGAGCTGCTGCGCGCGTCGTTCAACGTGGCGGCCGACGTCTGGAGCGTCACGAGCTACAACGAGCTCTACCGTGACGCCCTCGCCTGCCAGCGCTGGAATCGCCTGCACCCGGGCGAAGACCCGCGCCAGCCGCACATCGCCGCCGCCCTGGCCCCGGAACCCTGGCCCGTCGTGGCGGTGTCTGACTACATCCACGCACTGGCCGAGCGCCTGGGTCGCTGGACGCCCGCCGGCCTCTGCACTCTCGGCACGGACGGCTTCGGCCGCAGCGAGACGCGCGCCGCGCTGCGCCGCCACTTCGAGGTGAACGCCGAGCACATCGCCTTTGCGGCCCTGGCAGAACTGGCGCACCGCGGACAGTTCGAAAAGCAGCGCCTGTCGGCCGCCTTAGAAGACTTGGAGTTGGACCCGGACGCCCCCGATCCAGCGCACGCGTAGCCGCGGGCGGCGGCGCGCCGTCGTCGCATCAAGTCGCTGGCCAATCTACCCAGCGACTCAGTGCTACCGCACGGAAAACTCACCGCGCGTCGGGCCGGTTCGCACCGTGCCCGCCACGAGGTCAATGACGAATTCCTCGCCCACCAGGCTGCGCACCTCGGCCGTCCGGCGATCTTCCTCGTAGATCCGCGCGTGCGCCCGCTCGGCACCCAGCACGCGGAGCAGGCCATGATCACGGTCAAACTCGATGCGCCGGGCGAAGACTGACCGCACGGTCGCGTCCTGCTCGTCGCGCAGCTCCGTGTTGCCGGAGGCCAACAGTTGCGCAAGCTGTAGGCCGCCCCGGCCGGCCGCCGGGCCGGGCTCAGCCGCGTCACCGCCGCGCACCACGAACACGCATTCCAGCCGGTCGCATTCCATCCACGTGTCGCGCGTGCGCACCCGGCTCGTCACGTCCGGATCATCCGGCGCGGCCGGCAGCAACTGCTGCGGATCGAGCAGGTCCAGATCAGCCCGGTGGCGGAACACCACGTCGCCCTGGAACAGCACCGAGTCGCGGCGCGTCGCACCCTCCGACCCCAGTGCGTAGATCATGCCCTCAGTACAGCGCATGGCGGTCTGGCTCGGACCATCCGTCAGCAACGCGGACGGCAGGCCCACGGTTTCCGACGCCGCTCTGTCCGACGTTTCCAGCCGGTGGTTCCGCACCAGCAGCGTCGTCTCGCCGCGGGTGATGATCTCGCGCCGGACGATGTCCACTTCGAACCACGGCGCCCCGATGCTCGAGTGCACTACCGGCACCGGGTCGTCCGGCGCGTGCGTCTCGCTCTGCACGAGCGCGTTCTCGGCCACCAGGCGGACCGGCTCCTTGCGCCCACCTTCGTAACCGTCGCCGCGCAGATCAAGCCAGTCGTCGCGGTCGGCCGCGCTGCCGCGCCCAAACGCCTGGCGGGCCTGCGCCAGCACCTGCATGAGCGGGGGAAGCGGGCGCTCATCGGCCTCGGGCGGCACGTCCTCGACAACATCCTCCAACAGCAGCGTCAGGCCGTCCGCGAGCAGCTTCTCCGACCCGCTTTCAGCCACGACGTTGCCCTCGAAATGCACCGTGTTCCGGTGGCCGTCGATGTGCAGCAGGCGGTCACAGTTGACGACCACCGGCATGGGCCGCGTCCGCCGCTGACCGGCCAGGCTGCGCGCCGCCTTGAACCGCAAACGCGCCCGCCCGTCAACATTCAGCGTCTGCGCGGCCCGATCGAGCACGATTTGACCACCATCCACCGTGTACGGCGTCGCGTGCACCACGCCCGGCTGCAGGGCCGTCCCAAACACGTCGGCGCGCTCGAAGTTGTTGCGCCCGGAGAATTCCGCGCGAATCCGGCGCCCCCGCGCCGCCACCTTGTTCTTCGGATCACGCAACTCCGCATCGTCCGTGATGTCAATCGTGCGCAGCGCGAAGGCCGGCCCACCGGTCGCGGCGTCCGGCGGCTCCGGCGCCAGCCAGGCCTGCACCCGCTGGCCGCGCAGCCATGACCGCCCGCGCGCGACGACGACCGAACCCGTGGCATCAAACTGGCGCGGATACAGCTTGCCCTCCGCCGTCATGCCGAAGACTACTTCGAGTTCCGCGCTCTCCAGCGACTGGTCGCGCTGTTCCAGCCGAACGTTGCCCGCCGCAACGGCCCGCCGCAAGCCCATCTCAAACGACTGCTCCTCGCCGGCCTGGTTGAAATGGACCGCGATGCGCTCCGCCGACAGCGCTTGCTCGCCCAGCGACACGCAGGCCGTGCCTACGAAGGTCGCCGATTCGAGCCGGCCGTAGCTGAGCAGCTCGGTCGGACCGGCGGCCGCGCCCACCTCCCGCGCCGGGGCCGCCGCCAGTTTCAACTCGGCCCACAGGCTGCATGTTATCGTTCGCGGCGCCGCATCGTCCGCCTTGTCATTCGCCGCGCGCAGGTTAACGTCGCCGATCAGCTTGACGAGCCCCTCCGCCCGAGCGATGTAGACGCTGCCGGCCGAAGCCGCCAGGCGCTCACCCATGGCGAAATCAACCCGGCCGTCCGGCCGCGCATGCAACCAGACCTGCTGCGTCTCGTCGTAGTACTCCAGCCGGCCGCAGGCCACGCGGCCGTCCGCGTGCGTCAGCGTCACGACCTCGCCGTCAGCCTCGAATTGCCGTCGCAGCGGCCCGCCGACCACCGGCGCCACGGGGTCCAAACGCAGCGGCCCCGCCCACTGCACGACCAGCCGGCGCTCAAACGCTGCAACTGAATCCACCCCCGGCTCGCTCGCTACGACGAGCGCTTCCTCTTCGGCCGGCGCCAGGGTGGCGACAGCCTGCTCCGGCCGGTATGGCAACCCGTCCGCCGCTGCCGGCCGGCCGGCATCGCGACCGACGTCAAACAGCAGCCGCAAGCGTTCGGCGGTCAGCCCCCCCACCAGCCGCTCGCCCTCGAACTGCTCCACCACGACCTGACCGGCAAGTGTACATTCGTACGCATTCTCCGCGGCCACGGCCCTCTCCGCCGGCGTGGCCCCGGCGGCGGTCCGCGGCGTCTCGAACAGCCCGGCGCCGCGGCGCAGCACCAGGCGCTCACCCTGGCGAATGCGCAACGATTCGACCATGTTCTCGATCCGGTTCCACACCAGGTCGAGACCGGTCCCGGCCAATTCGAAATCCCGACTGGCAATCTCCAGCGGTCCGTCGCTGCGCACCTCCCCCAGGTCCAGGTCAAAGCGCAGATCGTCCAGCACCACCGTCAGCAAATCGTCGGGCCGCTGGTCCAGCGGCAGACGATCGCGCTGCGTGCTGCGATCCACCTCGATCCGCACGTCGCCAAGCAGAGACCCGAAGCGCGGCTGCCCCGGCCCGGTCTCCAGGCGGTCAACCGTCAGGTATCCCTCCGCCGCCGACAAAGTCGCAACCATTCCGTTCCGCAACCACAGCTTGAGTTGCGGTTGGGAAACCGCTACCTCGTTCGTGGCTCCCGGCACCGGCGTCCACTCGCGGCAGACAAACCGCTGCGTCGGCAAGCCGGTCTGATCGTCGTAGAAGGTCAGCTCCACCCCTTCGCCCGGCGAAACCTCCATGACGTTGGCGACGCTGAGCGTCTGCCCGCCGGTCGCCGCGTCCATCGGCAACTCGTCGATCGCCGATCCGCCGGCGCGGTCCTCGAAGGTTGGATCGTCCAGGAGGAAGACGTACCCGGCGAATCCGACCACCAGAACGGCTAGCGTCGCTATCAGCAGGATGACATTGCGGGCCATGCCCCGGCCTCCCTTCTAGGACGTGCCGCTCTCCACGGTCGCGCCGTAATGTTCCAGCACCTCTTGCCACCGGCCGGCCGCTCGCAGGATTTGCTCAACGGCCTCCCGAACGGCCCCGTCCCCGCCCGCCCGGGCCGTTACGTAGCGCGCCGCAGCCTGCACCTCTGCCACCGCGTTTGCGACCGCAATCGGGAACGCGCACCGCCGCATGATGGGCAGGTCAGGCAGATCGTCACCGATCATGGCGACCTGCGACAAATCCACGCCAATGGCCGCCAGAACGGGGGCGATATCGCGCAGCTTGTCCGTACTGCCCTGTATCACGTGCGTTATGCCCAGCTCGCGGGCCCGCGCGTAAACCGCCGGCGAGTCCTTCCCGGAAATAATCACCACCTGCCCGCCCAGCTTCTGGAACCAGCGGATGGCGAAGCCGTCGTGCACGTGGAAGCTCCGCGCTGAACTGCCGTCGGCGGCCGTCAGGATCCGGCCGTCGGTCAGCACTCCGTCACAGTCCAGACACAGGCAGCGTATCTCTTTCATAACGCCAATCTTACAGATGCCGGCCCAACCAGTCTCCACGGGCGGACGCGACTTGCCGCAGCGAAGCCCGCCGACCTCCTTCTGCCGCTTGCCGCAACCCAACCGCCCAGCCGTCGGCTACTATCATACGCGCAAACCCGGGCCGGGACAGCAGGCCGCGCCGGGCGGCAGCCAACCAGCCCCGTGCCATGGAATTCGCCTCATGACCACTGCAATGCAACGCTACGACCTCGGCGGCTGCACCGTCACGCTCATAAACGGCGGGCGCCTCAAGCTCGACGGCGGGACCATGTTCGGCATCATCCCCAAGCCGCTCTGGATACGTTCCGCGCCCGCCGACGAGCAGAACCGCATTCAACTCGCCTGCAACTGCCTGCTCGTCGAATGGCCACAGGAGCCTGGGCGACGCCTGATCATCGAAACCGGTCACGGCCCAAAGTACGCCGAGAAGGAGCAGCGCATATTCGACATCAATCCCGCCGATTGGCTGCGGCCGGCCCTCTTGGCGGCGGGCGTGGATCCGGCCTCTGTTAGCGACGTGGCCGTGTCGCACCTGCATTTTGACCACGCCGGCGGGCTGACCTGGGAGGATGACGGCCGGTTGCAGCCCACCTTCCCCCGGGCGCGCGTGCATGTGCAGCGCCAGGAGTATGAAGACGCCCAAGCCGGCTTCGGCCTCATGACGGCCACATATCGCTCGGAGAACATCACGCCCATCGCTGACGCCGGGCGCTGGAACCTGCTTGACGGCGAGGCTGAAATCGTGCCGGGCGTGCGCGCCCTGCCCACGCCCGGCCATACGCGCGGACATCAGGCCATCATCGTGACAGGCCGGCAACGCAGCCTGGTCTTCGGCGGCGATACGCTGCCGACCGCCGCCCACCTGGGGCCGCCCTACAACATGGCCTACGACCTCTACCAGGTCGAGAACCGGGCGTCGAAGTGGAAGCTGCTGAACCGCGTCGCCGATCGGGCCGCTCTGCTGGTAATCGACCACGAGCCGCTGACGCCGGTGGTCGAGGTGCGCTCGCGCGGCGACTGGTTCGAGTTGCAGCCGGTGGCGGGCACGTAGAGGCGGCGGGCGTTTTCAGGGCCCCACCACGTTCCCGGGCGCCATGCCGGCCTCGGCCGCGATGCGGCCGATCCAGACCACCTCGTGCCGACCCTTGACGTAGTCGAAGCCGGCGACACGCTGCCAGCTCGGGTCGTGTGGGTCCGGCGTAACCCCCGCCGCGACCAGTTCGTCCGCCCCCGCGATGAGCAGCAGCGGCCCATCAGCCGCCGCGCGCGCGCCGGCCAACTCATTCGCCGCAACAACCCGGGCAGGCTGGTCCAGGTAGAAGAAGGTGCTCGGCTCCTCGTAGCCGCAGACGATCAGCGAGTCGCCCGCGTGGTGCTGCGCGTTGGCCTGGGCCGCGATTGTCCGGCTCAGCCGGTAGGGCTCGAAGCCGGGCAAGAGCCACAATCCGAGCAGGACGTGGAATACGCTGACACTGGCGACAGCACCGGTCCAGGCCGCCGCGAGCCGACCGCGCTGTGTGAGCCAACGCACCACGCCAAAGCCCCCGACCAGTACGAGGCCGCTTGCGACGGCCGCCGGCGCCCACGCCAGCGGCCGCCAGATTATGCCAACGGCCACCAGACTCGCGCCCAGCAAGATCGGCACCGCGGCCCAGATAGCCAGCACCACGCGCTGTGCCGGACGCGTCGGCCGCCCCAGACCCGTATCCCACATATGCCCCAGCACAAGCGCGATCGGCACGTAGCACGGCAGCGTGTAGTGCGGCAACTTGCTGCTAATCAACTCCAGCAACAGCCACGGCAAGCCGCACCAGAGCAGCAACAGCCACGCCGGACGCACCTCCCGGCGCGCCCGCCAGAAATCCAGCAGTGCACCCGGCACGAGGGCCGTCCACGGCAGCCAGCCGGACAGCGCCACCGCCAGGTGATAGCCCGGCGGACCGCCGTGGCCGTGGGGGGTGTTTGTGAAGCGAGAGAACACCTCGTACCAGATGAACTGCTGGACCAGCGTGCCACCGGCTTGCTGGGCCGCATAGATGTACCAGGGCGCGCAGACCAACAGGCTAATCGGACTGGTCAGCCAAATGCGCGGGCCGCGCAGCCAGCGGCGCGTCTCCGGTCGAACGCACAGCCCGACCGCAAACGCGCCGACGAACGGCACCACCGCCGGCCCTTTCGCCAGCGCCGCCAGCCCGACAAAGAGCCAGAACGCCGCACACGTGCCCAGCGTTTCACCCCGGCTCGCAATGCGCCACAACAGCAGCACGGCCGCCAAAATACAGGGCAGCAGTAGCGCGTCCGTTAGCAACATCTTGCCGACAATCAGCGGCAGGCCGGCCGTTATGAACGAGATTGCCGCAAACCACGCGACGCGGCGGCTGAACAGCCGCACGGCCAGCGTGGCGACGAGCTGCACCGACAGGGCCGCCGCTATGACCGGCACCAGGCGCGCCGCCCCGGTGCTGACGCCCAGCACGGCATAGGACGAGGCCACGCACCAGTAGAGCAGGGGCGGCTTGGCGATCCACGGTTCGCCCAGGTAGTGCGGGATCAGCCAGTCGCCGCCGGCCAGCATCTCGCGGCTGACCTGGGCGTACCAGCCCTCGTCACGATCAACCAGGCTCACACGAAATGTGCCGGGCAGCAGCAGAAGCAGCGAGAAAACCAACAAACCGGCGCGCTGCGACCACGGCAGCCGATTGGCCGGCGGAACAGCGCTGCACACTGCTGAGATACTCTCGTTACGCGGCATATCCAAAGTCGATACGCACCGGCAATTAGAGCCAATCGCGCACGGGCCGCACGTGCCGGGCGAACTCGGCCGTCGGCATGTTGATCGTGCCCCATTTGGGCGAACGCAACCGCGCGTGCAGGCCGTACGTCTCCAAAGGCACCGCCGCGAAGACGTAGAGCTGCCCGTTGTGTACGTGCGTTACCTCGGCGGGCGGCTCCGCGCCGGGCGGCAGCCAATAGGCAAACACCAGCAAGGCCGCAAACCCCACGCCGAAGACTTCCGACCACTGCCCCAGCGCCTCCCGGTCGTCCTCGGTGATCCAGTTTTCCCAGGCCGGCTTGCCGCCGCGCTTGCGCGGCACCCAGCGGCGGCCCTTGATGTCCACGAGCCAGTTGGTCTGAGAGGCCGAGTAGACTATGAAGTCGAAGCTCTTGAGCTTGGCGTCGCGGAAGGTGGCTTTCTTGCCCTCATCGACGGCGACATAGGGAATCTGGTGCGCCTGGAGGTAGTGCTCGAAGGCCACCTCATAGTGCACATGGTCCTTCACCAACGACCTCCCGACCGCTCGGCAGCCCGTTGCGGAACAGCCCTCGGGCCGCCGTTCAGGCGACCGGATTGGGCGGCTCCCGGCCTGCCAGCACGGCCAGCACATTCTCCGCCGTCATCTGCGACATGCGCTGCCGCGTTGCCGTGGTGGCACTGCCCAGGTGCGGCAGCAGCACAACGCTGGGCAGCTCCGTCAACCCGGGCGACAGTTGCGGCTCCTTCTCATAAACATCGAAGCCGGCGGCCGCAATGCGCCCCGCGCGGAGCGCCTGCACCAGCGCCGCCTCGTCCACGATCGGGCCGCGGGCCGTGTTGATCAGGATGGCCGTCGGCTTCATGGCCGCGAGCTGGGCGGCACCGATCAGATGGCGATGCTCGGGCGCCATGGGAATATGCAGCGAGAGCACGTCTGATTCGGCGAGCAGCTCTTCCAGTTCGACCCGTTTCGCGCCGGTCGCGCGCTCCAGGTCCGCGCTCGATTGTTGATCTACGTACAGAATGCGCATCCCGAAACCAACGGCCCGGCGTGCCACGGCACTGCCGATCCGGCCGGCCCCGAGCAATCCCAAGGTGCTGCCGGCCAGTTGCAGACCCAGCAGCTGCGTCGGCGCCCAGCCCCGCCACTGCCCGTCGCGCACCAGCCGGTCGCCCGCCACCACGTGCCGCGCCGCCGCCAGGATCAGCGTCCAAGCCAAATCGGCCGTGGCGTCAGTCAACACTCCGGGCGTATTGGTCACGCGGACGCCGCGCTCCCGGCACGCCGCCAGATCGACGTTGTCGTAGCCGACGGCGAAATTCGCGACCACCTTGAGCTGCGGGCCGGCCGCGTCGAGCGCCTCCGCATCGACCCGGTCGCTGAGCATCGTGATCGCGCCTGCGACGCCGCCCAGCCGCCGCAGGAATTCCTCGCGCGTCGGCGGCTCAACCTGGTCAAGCTGGTCAACCGTGCAACCCGCTGCGCGCAGCAGCTCAACGCCGGGCGGCGGCGTGCGCCGCGTAATAAGAACACGCTGTTCCGACATACGGCTCCCCTTCAAAGCACCACGAACTCGCCCACTCGATATGCCTAATACTATGGACCACGACGGCTGGCAAGTCAGCCTGCCCCCGAAGCCCGGTCCAACCGCCGGCGCACGACGCGGGGCGGCCGGTACGACCCGACCGCCCCGCACGTTGTTGTCAAACGGCGGCTGTCCGCCGTGGCGCTACTTGGTCTTGAAGTATATCTGGATCGTCTCGCTCTTGTCGGCGCTGATCGTGAAGACCAGCAGGTATTCCATGCCGGGCGTGAAATCGACGCCGGCGACCTCCTTGTCGTGCTTGTCGAGAATGTGGAACTGCGGTCCCAGCGCGCCCAGGTCATACTCGACACCGGGCTTCATATTCTGCTCCGGGTCATTAATGGCGCGCGGGTGGATCTTGTAGTCGGCCATATCGGAGAAGTCCGCCTCGAACTTCTGGTGGATCTGCATCGAAACGTGCTTGATGAAGCCGAACTTCTTGGGCTCGATGATCTCGTACTTGAAGACCGGCGCGCCGCTGACCTCGTTCTTGATCTTGAACGCCGCGTAGCCGGTGAAGCCCTTCTTCAGCGAGCTCTGCTTGGCCTGCTCGCCATCGAGATATACGCGCAGGTTGGTGTCCTTGCGGGCCAGGTTGCGGCCGATGCTGAAGCTGGTGCTGCCCGCGCTCGAGGCGCTGCAGCCGACCATAAGCAGGATGCTCGCACACAGTGCCCCGCCCATTATCAGATACTTGTACATGGCACTCCCTTCTTGCTGACAGAACCTGACAGCCATGGCGGATCCGCTCCTTGGAACCGCCGCCGGCCGGCTACAAGCAGGCCGGCGCGCGACAGTGTAACCACTCGAAGCCGCCCGGCAAGGCCCACCGACCCACGCCTACGCCCAGCCGGCCGCCTCCACGTCGCGGGCCAGCTCCGCCACCTGCCGCAGCAGCGTGACCTGCGCATCGCTCAGATGCACGTCCCTGCGGGCCATCACGATCTGGGCAATGTGTACCGCTTTGTCAACGCGGCAGGTCGTCAGGCCCGCATCAGTCAACCACGCGAAGCTCGGCACGAACCTCGGCACCGCCGCCTGCGTGAACACGTTGGCCGCCACGCCCAGCACGCCGCCGGTCGGCAGAATCGTGCCGATGCCCGTCTTGGTGTGGTCGCCGATGATCGCGCCAATGAAGTGTTGGCCCGACTCAACCCCGACGCCGTTCACATAGACCCGTACCGTGCCATACGTATTCTTCAGGTCCGACGTGACCGTATCAGCCCCCAGATTCACCCACTCGGCCACGTAGCTGTGCCCCAGGAAGCCGTCATGCTGCTTGTTGCTGTACCCCTGCATGATGCTGTCCTCGACCTCGCCGCCCACTTTGCAGACCGGCCCGATCGCCGTGTTCTCGCGAATCACCGCGCCCGGCCGAATCAGCGTACCCGGACCGATGTAGCACGGCCCGACCAGGACCGCGTTCGGCTGGACGCACGCGTCCCGGTCGATGTGGATCGGCCCCTCCTCGGCGTCCAGCACCACGCCTGGCTTGACCCGGGCCCCGGGCGCAACGTAAATCTCCCGCTCGTTCAGCAGATGCGCACCAGGATAAACCCGCCCCCCCTGCTCCCCGCCAAAGCGGCACTGCCGTAGCAACTCGTTCCGGTTAGCCAGCACTAGGTCCCAGGGATAGCTGACCAGGCAGATCGGATCGGGGGCATGCTCCGGCCGAAAGCCGCGCGCGTGCAGCCAGTTCTGCAGAGCGTCCTCGTCCAGGAACAGCTCCGGCGTCAGCAGGTCAACGTCCTCCCGCCGGACGCTCACCGCCACCAGCGTGCCACCCTGCAGCCAGGCCGTGCCGACCTCCGGCGGCCGCACGTCGGCCGTGACCATCGCCCGCGCGTTCACGAGGCACCAGTCGGCCCCTGGCGCCGGCGCGTCCAGCGTCAGCCGCTCCGCCACCGTCTCCCGCAGCAGCTCGCGCAGCCACAGGCGCGCCACGCGCCCCCCCAGGTGGGCGCGCACCTTGTCAATCAGCCGGTCCAGGCCGCAGCGCAGCTCGCACGCCGGCCGCAGCCAGGTCAGCGGCAGCAAGTCCCGGTAGCCACGATCCTCGAACAAGCCGATGTTCATTCCTGTCACCACCGCCATCCCGCACCAAGCCCTGTTCGCGGCGCCCGCCGAGCCACATCCGCCGATCCGCCGCGGTCGCTCGCATCGTAACCAGACGGTAAACTCTTGGCGATGGCCAGAGCCCGTGTTGCCATGCCGGTCAAGCTGCTCGCCGGATTACTCAGCGGTGATACCGACCTGCTGGCGCGCGCCCGGCAACTGCTCAGCCGCGAGTTCGGGCCGGTCGATCTGGCCAGTGACATCTGGCCATTCACCCATACGGATTACTACACCGCCGAGATGGGCCCGCACCTGCAACGCTGCTTCCTCAGCTTCGAGCGACTGATGGCCCCGGCGCGCCTGCCCGAAATCAAACTCTGCACCAACGCGCTCGAGCAACGGCTGGCCGATGAATGCCTCGCGCCGGAGTGCGCTCGCCCCGTGAACATCGACCCCGGCTACCTCGACCTCGCCAAGCTCATCCTGGCCACCACCAAGGACCACGGCCACCGCGTCTACCTCGACCAGGGCATCTACGCCGAAGTGACGCTCCGCTATGCCGGCGGCGCCTGGCAACCCTGGCCCTGGACCTACCCCGACTATCGGCAGCCGGAGTACCACGCCTTCTTCGACCGCGTGCGCAGCGCCTACCGCGCCCAGCGCCAAGCCCTGCCGCAGTGGCCCGCGCCGGCCGACGGAGACCACGCATGAGCCGCGCCGCCCTCATCGGCCTGCTGGTGGCCACCGGCTGCGCCGCGCTGCTGCTCTCCCTGATCGCGACTAGGCTGGTAACGAACCTGGCCCGGCGCATCGGCTTCGTCGATCGGCCGGGCGGCCACAAGTCGCACCGCGAACCGGTGCCCTACGGCGGCGGCATCGCGATCTTCCTGGCCGCCGGCCTGCCCGTCATAGCCGCCGTCCTGCTGGTCAAGCTCGTGCCGGCAAGCTGGTTCGCCGCGACCTTCGGCGACGAATTGCTGCCGTACCTGGGCGGCCTGCGCGCGCGCGCGGGCCAGGCGCTGGTCATCCTGGCGGGGGCGGCCGTGCTGCACGTGCTCGGCCTGATCGACGACTGGCGCGCCCTGGGCGCCTGGCCCAAGCTAATCGTGATTGTCGCCGTCGCGCTGCTGGCCGCCGGCGTGGGCGGCGTCCGCATCGGCGAGATGTGGGGCACCGCAGTTTCGCTTGCCCTCACAGTCGCCTGGTTCATCGTCATCGTCAACGCCTTCAACTTCCTCGACAACATGGACGGGCTCAGCGCGGGCGTGGCCGGAGTCTGCCTGGCATTCTTCGCCATTTGCGGGCTGATGGCCGGCCAGGTCTTTGTGCCGGCGCTGGCGTGCGTGTTCCTGGGAGCCATCGGCGGCTTCTGGGTCTACAACTTCCCGCCCGCACGAATCTTCATGGGCGACGCCGGCAGCTTGGTGGTCGGCTACCTGCTGGCCGTCGTGTCGGTGATGACCACGTACTACGAGAGCGCCGTGGGCGCGCCGCCGTACGCTCTGGCAATGCCGCTCGTAATCCTGGCCATACCGCTGTACGACTTCGTGACGGTGGTCGGCATCCGCATTGCCGCGGGGCGCAGCCCGTTGAAGGGCGACCAGCGGCACTTCTCGCATCGGCTCGTGGACCACGGCCTGAGCCGCCGCTTCGCCGTCATGACGATCTACCTGGCTACTGCCACGACCGGCCTGGCGGCAACGCTCCTGCCCGCCGCCGACCTGCGTCAGACCATCACGATCGGGGTGCTGGTTCTGATGGTGCTGGCGATCGTGGCCATCCTCGAATCCCCGCCACGCAGGGAGGCATGACCCAGCCGAACAGCCACACCACCGCGACCCAACCCGTCACGGCGCAGCCCGGCGCGCTCGTTGAGAACACCCTGTTCTTCATTCTGGCGGCCGTGCTCTGCGCACGCCTGCTGCTGGCGGAGACCTTCGAACGGCTGGACCTGTGGTTCCTGCCGGCCAGCACCGGCGCCACGCCGGCCACCACCATCTGGCTGGACGCGCTGACTCTGACGATGGCGGCCGCCGTTCTGGCCCGCCGCTGGACCCAGTGGCGGCGCGCCGGCTGGCCTTTGTGGGGCCTCGCCGTGCTGGCGCTGGCCGTGGCCGCTTCGGTCTGGGGCGCGGCTGACAAGCGTTTGGCGCTGAATGCCGGCTTCAGCCTGCTGATAAGCGTCCTGGCGGGCGTCGCCCTGGCTCAGGTCATGCGCGCCGCCTGGATGCCCCGACTCCTGCTGGCAATGCTCCTGGCCACCGGCGCCGCCACGGCCGTCAAATGCGTGATCTGGAAGGCATACGAACACGGCATGACCGTCGAGTATTGGCAGGAGCAACAGCAGGGCCTGGCGGACCACCCCCAAGCGGACTCGCCCATCGTCATCAACTTCGAACGCCGCCTGATGAGCGGCGAAGCGGCCGGCTATCAATCTAACCCGAATGTCACCGGCTCCTTCCTGGCCATGTGGCTGCTCGTCACCATCGGACTACTCGCCGCCTGGCTGGGCGCCTGGCGGCAGGCGCCGCCCGGGGAGGGCCCGGCCGCGCTGGTCGTCTGCGCCGCGCTCGGCGTTGGGCTGGGCGTAGCCCTGTGGCTGACCGGCAGCGCCGGCGCCTTCGCTAGCGCCATCGCCGGCCTCGCCGTCCTGCTGGTGTTGCGCGCCGCACACCGCTGGATCGCGCCGCGCCCCGGCCGCGCGACGGCCATCTTGGCTGCCCTCTACTTGCTCGCGATCGGCGCCGCGGCAGCCTATGGCGTCAGCCGCGGCACGCTGCCCCATCCGTCCATGGCCTTTCGCTGGCACTACTGGTCAACCGCACCGTACGTCCTCGCCGAAGCACCGCTGACCGGCGTCGGCCGGCTGAACTTCGGCGACGCCTACCTGCGACACAAACCGCCCGAGGCTACCGAAGAAGTGCGCGACCCCCACAATCTCTGGCTGTCGCTGCTGGTCGAGCTGGGGCCGCTGGGATTGCTGGCCGGCGTCCTTCTCGCGGGCGGCGCCATGCGAGCGGCGCTGCGCGGGCTCGGCGCAGGTCAGCCCGCCGTTGGCAATGACGCGGCACACCTGTCGCGCCGCCAGATCGCGGCCGCCGCGCTGTGCGTGCCGCTGCTGCACTTCGTGTTCACGCAGCCCGTCGCCAGTGGGGGCGTCGTCTTCCTGTGGGCGGTCGAGTTCGCGGCCGTCTGGGTCGTGTCGTTGCTGTTCATTACCTGGTTGCTGTCGCTGCTGCCGGCCGCACCCGCCGCCCGCCACTGGCTGACCGCCGCACTGGCAGCCGCACTGGCGGCGGCGCTGATCCACGGCTTGATCGACTTCGCCCTGCTGACGCCCGGCGGCCTGGGCCTCTTCGTCGCCCTGGTCGTCTGTGCCGTGCGGCTCACGCGTCCGGCCCCGACCCCCGCCGAGCCGTCCGTCACCATCGCCCCGGCCGTAGTAGCGATGCTCGTCGTGACCACGCATCTCGCCGCTGTCACCGTGCCCGCCATGCGCACCGAACATCGGCTGCTGCAACTGCGGCTGGCCGCGCACCTGGCAGGCCAGGCGCTGCCGATCGGCGCCGCCTGCGAGCGCGGTGACCGACTTCTGACCGGCGATCCGCTGGACCCGGACGCGGCGCACAGCGCCGCGGAGACCCTGCTACAGCTCGGCACCCACACCAGCCTGCCCCCCGATGACCGCGTCGAAGTCCTCACGCACGCCGCCCGCTTCGCCGAAGTGGCCATGACCCGCGCCGCGCGTTCCAGGACCGCGGCGCTCCAGGCGCGCATTGCCGAGCAGTTGGAGGACGCCTGCTTGCAGGCGGCTCGGCCGGACGAGGCCGCCGCCGCCATCGGCGCCGCGGCTCGGCACTGGCAACAGGCTGTCGCGCTGTATCCGACCAACCCGCGCACACGCATCGCCGCCGGCCGCGCGTGGTTTCACTGGTGGCGGGAGACCAACGATCCCGCCGCCGCGCACCAGGCCGGCGCGCATCTTGCCACCGCCCTGGCCATCGACGCCACCCGCCAACCGGAAGAAGTCCTGCGCCTGCGCCCCGCGGAGCTGGCCGAGATCCGGCACCTTATGCGGCAGCTTCCGGCCGCAAGCGCCGACCAGGCAACAGCCCCCGCCGGCACGAATCCCTGAGTGACCGCGCCACGCGGCCCCGCACAACTACCGTTAGGTCGAATCCGCCGACTTAGCACGTTACCCACCCGGGCTCGCCCCGTTCGGCGCGGGTCTGAACTGCAGCGCGTGGGTCTGCCGGCCGCGCGGATAGTAGCGGATCGTCTCAAGCTGCCCGGCCCGCCGCACGCGCAGCTCGATAAGCTGGCCCGGATCGGAATGCACCCGGGCGGCCGCCAGTTCGTCGCCCTCGCGCAAGCCGGCCCGCTCCGCCGCCGAACCGCGCACCACGCCGATCGCGCGCTTCTCTGAGGCGGCCCGCCGGGCGTCAAACCCCAGTTCATACGTGTGGATCTGCTCGTACGCGCCGATGAGTTGCGGCTCCAGCGCGTCCAGCGGCACATCCACGGTGCGCGCCTCAGTCACGAAGCGGTCGAACTCCTCGCCGAACCACCGGCCCAGAGTCTGCACGCCCACCCGCCGAATCTCCTTGTTCGACACCTCGAAGCCGCCCGGGCGGCCGCGCTCCACCAAGGTCTTGAACAGCCGGTCCAGGCCGTCCGGCCCGCTGCGCTCGCGGGCCATCCGGTGCCAGCGCAGCCCGAGCAGCACGCCCCGTTGATAAGCCACCTCGCCGACCGTGTTGCGCTCCTGCCAGTAGCGCTCCAGTATGTCCTGGTTGGTCGCGTTGCGGGCCGGGTTGTTGTGATAATCGCGCAGGTGCCGGTTGATCCACTTCGCATACGTGTCAGCCGACCAGTGGCCCGATTCATATAGGATCCGCAGCGCGTAGTACTCGGTGAACCCCTCCACGAACCAGTAGGCCAGCCGGTCCGGCTGTTGCGCCTTCAGGACGCGCCCGTTCCAGTGATGAAACAGTTCATGCGAGAACAGGCTCTCAAACCCGTCCGTCAGCGCCGAGGCCGGCGCCGCGAATAGCACGAAGCTCTGGAACAGGCCCATCCCGACCAGGTGCGACTCGTCGCGGCCGATCGGCTCGCCCACCGGTACCGCCACAACCAGGAACGGCGGAAAGTCGCGCTCGTCCATGAAGCGGCACTGGTGCGCCACAATCGTCGCCGCCAACTCGGCGAACTCGTCCGCGCTGAACCGGAAGCGGTCACGCAACGCTACGCTGACCTTCAGACCGTCACGCTCGACCGTGCGCACGTCGATCTCACCCGCCAAGTACGTGGAATGGCGCACGTCATCCGGCGATATCTGCGCACCGATGTGCGGCCCGTTGCCCCAGGAGCAGGTCGCCCGCCAACCTTCGGGCAGCTTCCAGCGCAGCGTCACATCATAGAGTTCGGGCAAACCGCCCCCGCCCTGCGGCGTCAGCAGGAACGCATTGCCCATCCCGTGGAAGAACGTGGGCGTCGTGACGGGATAATGCGGGCCCGTCCAGTCCAGCCGCCGACGACCGGGATCAACCTCGTAGCTGCACGTAATCGTCGCGTCGTGCGGATGGTGCAGGATCCAGCGCGACTGCTGGCGCTCCACGCGCCGCACCTCCCCGCCGAACTGCAAACCCCGCAACAGGGCCGGCACGTCGTCCACCGTGCCCCAGCGCGGCGACACCAGCGCCGCCGACGCCGTCCGCCCGCGCGTGAACCAGGTCACCTCAACCCGCAGCCGGCCAACCTCCGGCAAGGGCGTCAGGACGTAGTGCACAGTATCGGACGTGTCGCCGTGCGCCGGCGCGGCGACCAGCAGCGCGCAACCCAGCAGAAGCCCGATAACCGTCTCCCCACCACCCCCATACCGCAACTTTCGCCGCCGGCCCAGCATCAAACTCGTCCCTCATCAGCCTAAGTAACCACATCATGATTCTACGGGATTCCTCCGGCCGAGCACACGTCGCGCTCACCGCGCATGCCCGGCGCGTCGTTGGCCGTGCCCGTGCGGCCGCAGCGCGGCACCCTCCGATAGGGACAGCGATAGCGGCAGGAGTTCATCCAAGGCATGATCGCCGTGCGGACCTTGCTAATCCTGATGGCTGCGACCCTGGCCGCCGAGTCGGCCGCGGCCGGTCCGCTGCGCTACGTCAATTCGCGCCAGCTCCTCCTTGGCTTCTCGGCCGACAGCGGCGCCGCCGTGGAGACCGTGGATGTGTGGGCCTCACGCGACGGCGGCAAGACTTGGCAATCCATAGCCGCCGAACGCCTCGGCACATCCAGCCTGCGGTGTGAAGTCGACGAGGACGGCTGGTATGGCTTCTATCTCGTCTTGCGGAACGCGGCCGGCGCCTCCGCCGACCCGCCGCGCCCCGGCAGCGAACCGCACCTGCGCGTCATCGTTGACACGGTGCCGCCTACCTTGCAGGTGCATGCCCGGGCCGAAGCCCTCGCCCCAGTGGCCGGTCAGCCGCTGAACATCCGGCTCTCGCTGATCGACGAGCATCTTGGCGACACCGGCGTCCGGGTCTTCTATCGCCCGGCCGGCACAAACGAATGGACCGACGGCGGCCTCGCGGCGGTGAGCGAAAGCAGGATCTCCTGGCCCGTGCCCGAGCACCTCGCCGGCCAGTTTGACCTGCGCCTGGCCGCCACCGACCGGGCCGGCAACCGCTCGATCGACGAACTGGCCGGTGTTGTCGTGCGCGCCCCACAGCAGCCCACGGCCGCCCATACCGCAGAAACACCCGGTGCAGACGAGCCACCGGACGCTGAAGCACCCTCGCCCACCCCCGAACTGCCGGCCGTCCCCACCATGGCCGAGCAGGAACACCTCCTGCACCTGCGGGCCCTGGCGCAGCGCCTGGTCGCGGAGCGGCGTTTCCCCCTGGCAGCCGCCCGCTTCGAGGAGGCTCTGCAAATCGCGCCCGGCGACGCGGACATGCTGGTGGACCTCGGCAGCGCGCTGTACTGGTCCGGGCGCTACGACGACGCGGACACCCGCTTCGCCTCAGCCCTGGAGGGCCAACCCGACCATGTCGGAGCACTTGACGGCCTGGCGCTGGTCGCGGCGACGCAGAAGCGGTACTCTCATGCGCGCACGTACCTGGAACGCCTGCTGGCACTGCTGCCGGAGTCGGCCGTCCACTGGCGCCGCTACGGCGACGTCCAGCACCGGCTCGGCAACAAGGCCGCGGCGCTCGAAGCTTGGGCCAAAATCCTCGACCTGGACCAGGCTGACCCAACGGTGCGTGCGGAGGCCCAGAAACGGCTCGACTACTTCGGGCCGGCCACACGACCGTAACCGCTGGTACGCACGCGACATATGGCCAAAACCCAACCCAGCCGACACCCACCCATCGTGGTGATCTTCGGCGACGAGCAGCACCAGAAATCCGTCGCCATGAGCCACGCGCTCGCGGCCCTGCTGCCCGTAGAGGCCGACCGGGCCATGGCACTCGTCACCCTTGATGGCACGCTCAGCGAGGACCAGGGCGGCCCCAGTTTCGGCCGCGTCGTCGACGAGCTGATGACGCTCCCGCTCCTGGCCGATCGGCGCGTCGTCGTAGTACGCGACGCCGACCGCTTCATCTCCGCCGCCCGCGAACGCCTGGAGAAGTACCTCACAGCCCCGGCTGCCACCGGCACGCTCGTGCTCGAATGCCGCAGCTTCCCCAAGACCACCCGGCTCTACAAAGCCGCCGCAGCTTGCGGTGGGCAGGTCCACGAGTGCAAGAAGCTGACCGGGCGGGCGCTGGCGGGCTTCGTCGTTGACGAGGTCCGGGCGCGCGGCAAGCGGATCGACCCCGCCACGGCCGACCGCCTGTGCGACCTGGTCGGGCAGGACCAAGGCGTTCTGGCCGCCGAGGTCGAGAAGCTCTGTCTTTATGCCGACACTCGGACGACCATCTCCGCCGAGGATGTCGCCGCCCTGGTCGGCCAGAGCCGCGAAGAGAAGATATTCCGCGTGCTGGATGCCGCCGGACTGGGCCGCCTGCCCGAGGCGCTGAACCTCTGGCACCAAGTCCTCAGCACGGACCCGGCGGCGGCGTTCAAGTCGGTCGGCGGCATCGCCTTCGTTCTGCGCCGGTGGCTCGACGCCCAGCAACAACGCGCCGCCGGCGTGCCCACCAGCGCCCTGGCACCCCGCCTGATGATGTGGGGCCGCGAGCGTGAGCTGGATACGCTCCTGGCGCGCCTGCCGGCCGCCCGCCTGCGCCAGTTGCTGGCCGAACTGGCGGATCTCGATGCACAAGCCAAGTCCGGCCTGCGGTCGATAGAACGAGGGGTGGAAGCACTGATGGTCCGAGTGGCCGCTCCCGCCACCTAGAGGACGCTTGCGGAGCCAGGCATGGATGCCATGAGAATCGCAGCCTCAGTATGCGCAGCGCTTGCGCTGCCGTGGCTGAGCGGCTGCATACCCCCATCAGCGCCGGCATATCAAATCCCGCAACTACATGCCGGTGCCGACGGTCGAACCCAGGCGGTCCTGCCGGCGGCGGACGAAGATCCGGCGGAAAACGGCCCGGACGCCGACGAGGCGGACATCGACCGAGCCGTGCAGGGCTACATCCAGCGGATCGATGACGTGCAGCAGCGTCTGCGCCGCCCCGCGCCGGATGAGTCAACGACCTGGAACAGCCAGTTCGTGCCGGTTACCGATCCATCTGGTATCCTAACGCCCGCCGGCGACCCATACGCCGCCGAACTGGACACCGAACGCCCGGCCGTCGAGCCACCGACTGCCGGCATCCCGCAGCGCGAAGACGTCAGCATCCCGATTGAGACGCCCGCTGCTTCGGACGGATCCGATCTGCCTCCGAGAACCGCACCGCCCGCACTCGGCTCGGTCACGGTACGGGCCAATCCCGCCCTGTTGGCCGCTGCCCCGCCCGCTGCTGAGGTTGGCCCGGCCCGCGTCAATCAGGCAGCCACGGCCCGACGGGCCCCACTCTCGCTCGAACAGTTCCTGGAACAATGGGCCGTCGGTGCCGAAGAAAGCTCATTCCGCCGGCAACTTGACCGGCGCCTGATGCAGGCCGTCGCCGGCGATTACGAGGCGGCCCGCGCGCCGCTGACAATGGTTTCCGACGAGCAGCACGCCATGGCCGGCCGTTTCGTCGAGGCCCTGATCGCCATCCGCGAGGCCCATGATGGCGACGCGTCCGTGACCCTCACACGGGTGCTGGATGAACTCGACCGCCTGGCGAATGACCTCCGGCCATTGAGCGACCTCCAGATTCCAGCGCTGACCATCTGCCAGGAGATTCGCGGCTTCGGCGACTACACCCCCATCCAGCCGCCGCACTTCATGGCCGGCCTCGAAAGCGAGTTTGTGCTCTACTGCGAAGTGCGCAACTTCGTCACGCAACAGGAGGAAGACGGCCTCTATGTGGCGCGGTTCGAGTTGCGGACGGCCATACTGGACGACGGCGGCCAGATCGTGCTGGAGATTCGCGACGCGGACGTCGTGGACCGCTGCCGACAGCAGCGTCAGGATTGCTTCATCCCGCGTCTGGTGCGCCTACCCGCCACACTTCCGGCCGGCGACTATGTGGCAAAAGTCACCGTCGTTGATAGACTGGGAGATAAGTTGGCCGAGAGCCGCGTGACCTTCCGAGTGCTCTCACGCTCGTAGCCACCCGCTCCGTCCACGTGTGTCAGTAGAACCAGGACTGAGGCCCCGTTCGTGAACATACCTCGGTTTCTGCGGCGGTTGCTCCGCGCCCCTTACGACGGTTTGCGCCATTTCGGCGTTGTGCAACCCGGCGCGCTCTATCGTTGCGGCCAGCCAACTCCGGCCGAATTGGCGGAATTGATCAAGCGCCACAGCCTGAAAACCGTGGTAAGCCTGCGCGGCACGCGCCAGGCCGATGATCCGGACGGCTGGGAGGTGGCCGAGCGCAACGCTTGTGAAGCGCACGGGGCGCAGTTCGTCGCCCTGCCCTGTAACCACAAGAACCCCCCCACCCGCGAGCAGGTGGGCGCCTTCCTCGAGCTGACGCAGGATGCCGAGCGCCAGCCGGTCCTCGTACACTGCCGACTGGGCCAACAACGCACGCTGCTGTTCTGCGCCCTTTACCGCGTGCACGCCCAGGGTGTCTCGCCGGATGTAGCGCTGCGCGAAATGGACGAACTGGGCTTCAACGTGCGCCACCGCCGCCACCGTCGCCTCCTCGCGGCCTTCTACGAGTTCGCCCAAGACAACGGCAGCGGCGCCGCCCCGCGCTGAAGCCGACGGCCTCCGACCCGTCCAGCGCGCCGGCCGGCGCCCACATTCGCTTCAATTCGTGTTGGGCTGGTCCGCGGATTCCGGCGGCGGGCCTGGATCAACTGTCGGCGGTTCCCCCGGCTGGCGCGCGTCCAGGAAGGACTGGAGAATGACCTGCGCGGCAAGAGCATCACGCAGGCCCTTGCGTCGTGAGCGCCGCACGGAAGCCTGCTCCATGTAAATATCCGCTTGGTAACTACTTAGACGCTCGTCCCACAGCTCAACGTGGACCTGGCCGGCGCGGCGCAGGCGGTCGGCCAACGTCTGACATAAGCGACCCTGTGGCCCGATGCTGCCGTCCATGTTCATGGGCAGACCGACCACGACGCCGCTGACGTTGTGGTCGCGGGCCCACGACAGAATGGCCGCCGCGTCCTTGGGAGCACTTCCGGTCGCCGGCAGCGTATCCGTCGGAAAGGCAATGCGATGGTTCTGGTCGGCAATGGCCACGCCGATTCGACGGGCACCGTAGTCGACGCTCATCCATTGGCCCATGTCGGGCACCTCCGTGCACAGACTGGCTCGGCAATTCCCTTGCCACGTGAAAAAAAATTATGGCAAAAGCCTTGCCAAGGCTGAGCTTACGGGTAACATGGCTGGATTACGCGGCAAAGGTATGCGCTTTTGACCTCACGGCGCGAGACTGGCTAAAGCAAGCAGCCGAAGGGCGCGGTTTCACGAGTGTTAACGCACGTGCAAGCGAGGATTCGGTTGCAGGGGCTCGTTCCCTCGATACACCCTCCGCTCGCAGTCTGCGCCAGTTTCTTCGTAAACCCGTAACCACGAAGGATAGCCGGTTATGCAGATTACTCACGTCCGCGATTTCAGTCGGCACGGCGACGCCATCCCGGTTCCGGATCTGATCCGCATACAGACGGAATCGTACGAGCGTTTTCTCCAGACTGGAGTTGACCCCGAAGCGCGGACTCGGGTCGGCTTGGAGGGCCTGCTGCAGGAAGTGTTTCCGATCGAGAGTTACGACGGGAACCTGAGGCTCCAGTATCTCGACTACGCGCTCGATCCGCCCCGCTACACGCCTGACGAAGCCCGCGAACTCGGCCTTACCTACGGCCGCCCCTTCCGCGTGCGTGTGCGCTTGCACCGCAAGGACGTGGAGGAGGTCAAGGAGGAGGCCATCTACCTGGGCGAGTTGCCGATCATGATGGGCGGCGGCGAGTTCATCGTGAACGGCTCCGAGCGCGTCATCGTCTCGCAGCTCCACCGCAGCCCCGGCGTGGATTTCGTCAAGGAGTCCGCCGAGGGCGACCGGGCCCTGCACGCCTGCCGCATCATTCCCGAGCGCGGCTCGTGGATCGAGATCAATGTCACACGCAAGGACGTGCTGGCGGTCCGCATCGACCAGAGCAGCAAGATTCCCGCCACCACCTTTCTGCGCGCCATGGACGAGAAGTACGGCTCCGACGAGGCGGTGGTGCGGGCCTTCTACAAGACCAAGTCCGTGCGCGTCCCGGGGCTCAAGCCCGATATGTACGCCGCCGCTCCGATCGTGGATCCGGACACCGGCGAGGAACTGGTCCGCGCCGGCTGCCAGATCGGCGAAGCCCTCAACAAGATCCGCGAGACCAGCCTCAAGCAGGTTGACGTCATTGCCAAAATGACCGACGCCATCATCCTCAATACGCTGGCCGAGGATGCCACGCACAGCCACGAGGAAGCCCTGCAGAAGATCTACGCCCGCCTGCGGCCCGGCAACCCGGTGCAGCTCGACAAGGCCCGCAAGCTCTTCCAGGAGAAGTTCTACGACGAAACCCGCTACCGCCTCGGCAAGGTCGGCCGCTTCCGCCTCAATCGCAAGTTCGAACAGGGCGTGCCCGAGAACGAGATGGTCCTTCGGCCGGAGGACTTCGTCAGCTCGCTGGCCTACCTGCTGGCCTTGCGCTCCGGCGAGGGCCAGGTCGATGACATCGACCATCTCGGCAACCGCCGCCTGCGGACCATTGACGAGCTGGCCGCCGACGAGCTGCGCAAGGGCTTCCTCAAGCTCCGCCGCACCGTCCAGGAGCGCATGAGCCTCAAAGACCCCGACTCGATCGGCAAAGTGGCCGAGCTGGTCAACACCAAGAGCATCTCGAGCGCCATCGATTTCTTCTTCGGCCGCAGCGAGCTGTCCCAGGTGGTGGACCAGACCAACCCGCTCTCGCAGTTGACGCACGAGCGCCGCCTGTCGGCCCTGGGCCCCGGCGGTCTGAACCGCAAGCGCGCCGGGTTCGAGGTGCGCGACGTGCACATCAGCCACTACGGCCGCATCTGCCCGATCGAGACGCCGGAAGGCGTAAACATCGGCCTGATCGCCTCACTGGGCATCTACAGCGACGTCGATGAGTACGGCTTCCTGACCACGCCTTACCGCCCGGTGGAGCGCGGCAAGGTCAACGGCGACATCGTGTACCTGCGGGCCGACGAGGAGATGCGCACCACCCTCGCCCCGCCTGACGTCGTGGAGGCCCAGTCCGACGGCACCCTGCCGCCACTCGTGCCGCGCGCCGAGCATCAGGGCGGCAACGGCGGCGCCAAGGTCGGCAAGCTGCGGGACGGCACGCTGCTGGCGCGCGTCAACGGCGACTTGCAGCAGGTCGGGGCAGGCGACATCCGCTACGTCGACATCTCCCCCAAGCAGACCGTCGGCGTCTCAGCCGCACTGATCCCGTTCCTAGAGCACGACGACGCCAACCGCGCCCTGATGGGCTCGAACATGCAGCGGCAGGCCGTGCCGCTCGTGCGGACGGAGCCGCCCATCATTGCCACCGGCATGGAGCGGCCGGTCGCGCTCAACAGCGGCATGATCGTCCGCGCCCGTATGGACGGCACCGTGACCTACGTCGATGCGCGCCGCATCGTGATAGACGACACTGACGAGTACCAGCTCCGCAAGTTCGTCGGACTGAACGAGCGCACCGCGCTCAACCAGCGCCCGGTCGTGCGGCCCGGCCAGCAGGTGACCAAGGGCGACGTCATTGCTGACGGCGCCGCAACGCACCAGGGCGAGCTGGCGCTGGGCCGCAACGTCCTGGTCGCCTTCATGACCTTCGACGGCTACAACTTCGAGGACGCGATTCTGATCTCCGAGCGGCTCGTGAAGGACGACGTCTTCACCAGCATTCACATTGAGTCGCACGAAGTGGAGATCCGCGAGACCAAACTCGGTCGCGAGGAGTTCACGCGCGACATTCCCAACGTCTCGGAGCGGGCCCTGGCCAACCTCGATGATCGCGGCATTGTGCGCCTGGGGACGCGCGTCGGTCCCGGCGACATCCTGGTGGGCAAGGTGTCCCCCAAGAGCAAGAGCGAGCTCAGCCCCGAGGAAAAGCTGCTGCACGCGATCTTCGGCCGCGCCGGCGAGGACGTCAAGAACGACTCGCTCGAGCTGCCGGCCGGCCAGGAAGGCATCGTCATCGGCACCCGCCACTTCACTCGCCGCACGCACCTCAGCGAAGAGCAGAAACGCGATCTGGACCGCCAGATGAAGGCTTTCCAGGTCGAGTGCGACGAGCAGCGCATCAAGCTGTTCCGGCAACTCGTGGCCGCCCTGGAGGACCGGATCGGCCAGGTCCTAGTCGATCCGAACACGCGCCAGAAGGTCGGTCGCAGCGAGAACCCCGAGGTCCTGCTCGAGCAGGTCGAGACCTTCTCACTCAAGTGGATCAAGGCCGGCAGCCGGCGCCCCGAGTGCGAGCGCCTCTACGCCCAGTTCTGGCCGCGCATCGTCGACATCGAGCGCGAGTGTGAGCGGCGCCTCGGGCACATGAAACGCGGCGACGAGTTGCCCTCCGGCGTGCTGGAGATGGTCAAGGTCTACGTCGCCACCAAGCGCACGCTGTCGATCGGCGACAAGATGGCCGGCCGACACGGCAACAAGGGCGTCATCGCCAAGATCCTGCCCGAAGAGGACATGCCCTTCCTGGAGGACGGCACGCCGGTGGACATCTGCCTGAACCCCCTGGGCGTCCCCAGCCGTATGAATGTCGGCCAAATCCTGGAGACACACCTCGGCTGGGCCGCGGCCGTGCTCGGTTTCCAGACCATCACGCCCGTCTTCGACGGTGCCCGGGAAGCCCAGATTCGCGCCTGCCAGGCGGAGGCCAACGAGCACGTCTGTCAGAAGCGCGAGGATCCCGAGGTCATTCGCCGCGCCGGCCGCACCAAGGAGTTGCTGGTGGAAATGCCGCCCAGCGGCAAGATCACGCTCTTTGACGGCCGCACTGGCGAGCGTTTCGAGCAGGCCGTGACGGTCGGCTACATGTATCTCCTCAAGCTACATCACCTGGTGGATGACAAGATCCACGCCCGCTCGACCGGACCGTACAGCCTGATCACCCAGCAGCCCCTGGGCGGCAAGGCCCGCACCGGCGGACAACGCTTCGGCGAGATGGAAGTCTGGGGCCTGGAGGCCTACGGGGCCGCCTACGTCCTGCAGGAGCTGCTTACCGTCAAGAGCGACGACGTCGAGGGGCGCACCAAGATCTACGAGAGCATGGTCAAGGGCACGCACACGCTGGACGCCGGCACACCGGTCTCCTTCGACGTGCTCTGCAACGAAATCCGCGGGCTGGGCCTGAACATCCAGCTCGACAAACGCCGGCTGATCTAGCCCGGCCGGCTGAATCGGAACGGCCGGCCGCGCAGCGCCGCCGGTACTCTGGGAGCGTCGCAATGCCCACCGTGCAATACGGCGACGGGACGGACACGAGCCCGCAGGAGCTGGCCGAGTTCTACCAGCGACTCAAGCACGACATCGCCGCCCAGCCGGAGCAGCTCGGCAAGATGATGGACGGCAGCGCCGCGTTCGTGACGGCCCGCGTTGGCGGACGCCTGATCGGGCTGGCGCGCGGCGTCTGCGACGGGCTGCGCGGCTACCTGACGGAATGCAAGCTCGATCCCGGCTTTCAGGGGCCGGCGGCCGTCACGCGTACCGACGGCCGCATCGAGCATGACACCGCCGGCATTGCCGAGGCCATGGCGTGCCGCGTGCTGGCGCGCATGTTCGCCGACGGCATTCGGCGCGTCGACGTGGTCGCCTGGGGCACCGAGGTCGATTTCCTGGAGGATCTCGGGTTTCGCAAGCAAGGAGGCCTGGTCGGAATGACGATGCGGGCGGACGACTGGCCCGGCAGCACCGGGGCACAACGCTCGTCAGCGACGCACGGCCGCAGCGGCGTGGCGGAGGACCGGCCCGGGCCGGCCGGATGTTCGCCACGGGACGCCGAGTCTTAACACGTTAGCGCGAGGTAGTGCAGCCAATGGCTGAGACTGTTTACGACCGGATCAACGACTTCACCGCGGTACGGATCACCCTGGCTTCACCGAACGACATCCGCGCCTGGAGCTTCGGCGAGGTCAAGAAGCCCGAGACCATCAACTACCGCACCTACCGGGCCGAGAAGGATGGCCTCTTCTGTGAGCGCATCTTCGGCCCGGAGCGGGACTGGGAGTGCTTCTGCGGGAAGTACAAGGGCACCAAACACAAGGGCATGATCTGCGACCGCTGCGGCGTCAAGGTGACGCACAGCCGCGTCCGCCGCAAGCGCATGGGGCATATCAACCTCGCGGCCCCCATCGTGCACATCTGGTTCTTCAAGGCCATGCCCAGCCGCCTCGGCACGCTGCTCGACATGAAGACCGCCGACCTGGAAAAGATAATCTACTTCCAGGACTACGTGGTGGTCGATCCCGGCGGCTCCAAGCTCGAGCGCAGGCAACTGCTCACCGAGGAGGAGTATCGCCGGGCGGTGGAAGAGTACGGCGACACCGGCTTCCGCGCCCTCATGGGGGCCGAGGCGGTCCGCGAGCTGCTGGCGCAGCTCGACCTGCCCACACTCTCAGCCGAACTGCTGGACGGGCTCCGCAAGACCGGCAGCAAGCAGAAAATCAAGGAGCTTTCCCAGCGGCTCAAGCTGGTCGAGGCCGTGCGGCACAGCGCCAACGAGGCCCAGTGGCTGGTGCTGGAAGTCATTCCGGTCATCCCGCCCGACCTGCGGCCGCTCGTCCTGCTCGACAGCGGCAACTTCGCCAGCAGCGACCTGAACGACCTCTACCGCCGCATCATCAACCGCAACAACCGCCTCAAGAAGCTGATCGATCTGAACGCGCCCGAGGTGATCATCCGCAACGAGAAGCGCATGCTGCAGCAGGCGGTGGACGCCCTGTTCGACAACGGCCGCTGCCGCCGGCCGGTGCTGGGCTCGAGCAACCGCCCGCTCAAGTCGCTGACCGACATGATCAAGGGCAAGCAGGGGCGTTTCCGCGAGAACCTGCTGGGCAAGCGCGTGGACTACTCGGCCCGCAGCGTGGTCGTGGTCGGACCGGAGCTCAACCTCTGGCAATGCGGCCTGCCCAAGAAGATCGCGCTCGAGCTTTACCAGCCCTTCATCATCCGCAAGCTGCGCGACCGCGGCCTGGCCGACACGATCAAGAGCGCCAAGAAGATGCTCGAGCGGCGCGAGCAGCCCATCTGGGACATCCTGGAAGAAGTCATCTACCAGCATCCCGTGCTGCTCAATCGCGCCCCCACCCTGCACCGCATGGGTATTCAGGCCTTCGAACCCGTCCTGGTGGAGGGCAACGCCATCCGCATCCACCCGCTGGTCTGCCGCGGCTTCAATGCCGACTTCGACGGCGACCAGATGGCCGTGCACCTGCCACTGTCCATCGAGGCCCAGGCCGAGACCCACGTGCTCATGATGAGCACGAACAACATCTTCAGCCCGGCCAACGGCTCGCCCATCATGTCCGCCTCCCAGGACATCGTCATGGGCATCTACTTCCTCACCTGCGATCATGCCGGCGAGCCCGGGGAGCGCGAGCCCGGCCGGGAACGCGCCTTCGCCTCCCCGGCCGAGGCCATGCTGGCCCGCACGCTCGGCCAGGTCGGCATGCACACGCCGATCAAGGTGCGCATCGATCGTACCCATGTTATTCAGGGCCGCGCCAAGGGCCCCGAGCCGTGCCCGGCCAGCGGCACCATCCTGACCACGGCCGGACGCTGCATCTTCAACGACATGCTTGACCCGCGCATGCCCTTCTACAACTACCCGCTCGGTCGGGGCATCTCGCGCGTCATCGACGACTGCCACAACCAACTCGGCCGGGCGGCCACCATCGAGCTGCTTGACAATATCAAGGAGCTGGGCTTCCGCCAGAGCACGCTGGCCGGCATCTCCTTCGCCCTGACTGACCTGCGCATACCCGAAACCAAACCGAAGATCGTCGAAGCCGCCCAGAAAGTGGTAGATCGCGTCGAGCGCAACTTCCAGAACGGCAACATCACGCCCATGGAGCGCCACAACCAGCTCATCGATATCTGGGTGCATGCGCGCGAACGCGTCACCCAGGAGATGATGAAGGCCCTGGCTGATGACTGGCGCGCCGCGGACGGATCCGAGGCCAAGGTCGGCACCACCAAGGCCAAACCATACCTCAACCCCATCCACCTCATGACTGATTCCGGCGCGCGCGGCTCCGTCGACCAGATCCGCCAGCTCGCCGGCATGCGCGGCCTGATGGCCAAACCCTCCGGCGAAATCATCGAGGCCCCCATCAAGGCCAACTTCCGTGAGGGCCTCAGCGTCCTCGAGTACTTCAGCTCGACTCACGGCGCCCGTAAGGGCCTGGCCGACACCGCCCTCAAGACCGCCGACTCCGGCTATCTCACCCGCAAGCTCGCCGACGTCGCCCAGAACGTCATCATCAACGAACTCGACTGCGGCACCATCGAGGGCATCAGCAAGAGCACCATTTACCGCGGCGAAGAAGTAGATGTGAAGCTCTCCGAGCTGATCATCGGCCGCGTGGCGCGCGACACCATTCGCGATCCGCGCACCGACGACATCATCGTGCGCGAAAACGAGCTCATCACCCCGGAAGTCGCCCGTCGCCTTGAGGCCAAACCCGACGACGGCGGACTCGGCATCGACAGCATTCGCGTCCGCAGCGGCCTGACCTGCGAAAGCCCCGTCGGCATCTGCGCCCGCTGCTACGGCGGCGACCTGTCCACCGGCCACCTCGTCGAGGAAGGTCTGGCCGTCGGCATCATTGCCGCCCAGTCCATCGGCGAGCCCGGCACGCAGCTAACCATGCGCACGTTCCACCTCGGCGGCGTGGCCAGTCACGCCGTCGTCGAGAACGAGCTCGCCTCCTCGCAGGGCGGCATCGTCCGTTACCACGATCTCAACGCCGTCGAGACCGTCGACAAGGAGAGTGAGCAGCACATCTTCCGTGTGCTCAAGCGCAACGGCGAAATCGCCATTAACGACGAGAAGGGCCGCGAGCTCGAACGCTACCGGGTCCCCTACGGCGCCGCGATCCTCGTTCCGGACGGCGCCCCCGTCGAGCCGCGCCAGATCGTGGTCCGCTGGGACGCCCACTTCACGCCCATCCTCGCCGAAGCCAGCGGCTTCGTCCGCTTCCAGGACATCATCGAGGGCGAAACCGTCCGGCCCGAGCAGGAAACCCGGCCCGACAGTAAGTGGATCATCGTCGAGCACAAGGGCGACAAGCACCCGCGCATCATCATCGAGGACAAGGAAGGCGCCATCCTCGACTTCCACCACCTGCCCGCCAAGGCCCGCATCGAGGTTCTGGAGGGCAACCCGGTCGTCGCCGGCGACCTGCTCGCCCGCCAGCCCCGCGAAATCGCCAGCCAGCAGGACATCACCGGCGGCCTCCCCCGCGTGACCGAGATCTTCGAGGCCCGCAAGCCCAAAGAACCGTCCGTCATGGCGGAGATCTCCGGCACCGTCGAGCTGTACACCGACAAACGCCGCGGCAAGATGACCATCGTCGTGCGCTCCGAGTCCGGCATGGAGAAAGAGCACCACGTGCCCCAGGACAAGCAGTTGCTCGTCCACGCCGGTGACTACATCGACGCCGGCACCCAGCTCACCCAGGGCCCGCTCATCCCGCACGATATCCTGCGCATCAACGGCGAGGAGGACCTGCAACGCTATCTCCTCAAGGAGGTCCAGGCCGTCTATCGCCAGCAGAACGTCACCATCAACGACAAGCACGTCGAGATCATCCTGTCGCAGATGCTGCGCAAAGTGAAAATCGAGAACGAAGGCGACTCCGCCTTCCTGCCCAACGAGGTCGCCGACAAGTTCCGTTTCCGCATCGAGAACCAGCGCCTCGCCCGCAGCGTCAAAGTCACCGACCCCGGCAGCACCGACTTCAACGTCGGCCAGATCGTGCTCAAGGAGGACTTCGTCGCCAAGAACGAAGCGGTCGAGTTGGACGGCGGCCAACCCGCCAAGGCCCGCAAGCCCAAGCCCGCCACCGCCAAAACCCTCCTGCTCGGCATCACCAAGGCCAGTCTCCAAAGCGAGTCCTTCATCTCCGCCGCCTCCTTCCAGGAAACCACCAAGGTCCTCACCCAGGCGGCTCTGGGCGGCGCTGAAGACCGCCTCGTCGGCCTTAAGGAGAACGTCATTCTTGGTCGGCTCATCCCCGCCGGCACCGGCTTCCACGCTTACCAGGGCCTGAAGCTCAAGTACGCCGGCGAACCAGTCGAATTCGCCGCCGCGCCAATGCTGGAACAGATGGGCGACGTCCCGGCGCCCGTGATGCCGGGTCTCAGCCCGCTAGACATGACGCCCCGGACCAGCGACGCGGGCCTGGCCCCCTCGCTGGGCATGCCCAAACCGTAGCCGCCAACGCGCCGCCGGCGCGACCCGGATCCACCGCCCGGGCCGCGCCGGCCAGCGCTCACACTCCACCGGCGGGGGCGCCCTCGCAGCCCGTCCGCCGGCAGCGTCAATCAACCACCGACCAGTATCTGGACAAACGGATCGATGTCGAACGCATTGACCAACCCGTCGCCGTTGGCGTCCGCGCTGAGTAGGTTGCAGTCCGGATAGGCCAGGGTGTAGCCGGCCGGATTCGTAAGCGCCAGAACGAACGGGTCGATGTCGAACGCGTTCACCAAGCCGTCGCAGTTGAGGTCACCCCGGAGGGCAGGCGTAACGACGACGCTGTCGATGGTGAGGCCCTCGGGGTCATCGCTCGTAATGACGCACCGAACCAGTCGCCCAAAGCCGGACGTGGCATCGAGCGGCTCAATGCGGAACGAGTCCACGCCGCTCACCGGACCGTAACCGGGCAGAACAAAGTCATAGAAACCTTCGCAGCCCTGGAAGACCCACACCGGATTGGACGTGGTGCCCTGGTTGAACCACTTCTCAATCTGCCCCGGCGGGCAGAGGTTAGTGAAGACGGGCTTCGGCCCGCCACTGAAGAACGCGGTTCCATCCGGCGGCCCGAGGACTTCTCCAGACGGGCCGAACAGCGTCAGTATGAAACCCGCCGCGCCCAGCGACGAGAAATCCGCATCCAGTTCTTCCAGCGGTTCGAGCTCGTCGATCTGCGTGCGCGAGACGCGCTGCTCGTGGCCCTCGTCATCGTAAAGCTTCATGATGATGACGTGCCCGCGACAGCAGTTGCCCACCACCGACGTGACGCTGATCCCGCCGCCGTGCGGACCGACGTCGAACGCCACGCCGTCCTGTCCGCTGCTGCCGAGGTTGCCGACGAACAGCTTGTACTCGTCGGCCGCACAACCATCGGCGTCGTCACAGACTTCCGCAACTTGCGCCTGGCCCGTCCCCCAGGAATGCACGCCGAACGTCTGAAGGTGTGCTTCCTCGACAGTGAGCGCCGGGATACCGCTCGCCGTGATATCCATCGACGCGATCCCCGCCATGCCGGGCACGCCGCCCGGCAGCGTCGGGATGACAATGACACGCCCGTGTGGATCACCGGCAGTGTAGGGGCCGCTGGTGGCGCAAATCCACTGGATCCACAGCCAGCCATTGAACTCCCTGATTATGATGATCGGGGTGCTGCCATCTGCACAGTAGAAATTCGGCACCCACGGCCTGGCGACGATCGGCCCGCCGACAGTCTCGTCGAAGACGATCATGCCGGCGTCGTCGTATTCGACCGTCCGGACCGCAACAGCGCCGCTGCCGGAGTAGTCGAAGATCAACGTGCCGGTGCCGTCGCCGTTGCTGACCACGTGGTGATTCCCGTAGATCAGCCCGTCCCAACCCTTGTGCCGATGCCGGAGCGTCGCCCCCGGCGTGGCCAGGAACGCCTCAACGTCGATCGCGGCCCCGCCGCCGAAGACCGAGTCCATACTGATTTCAACCCCGTCCTCGCCGGAACCGCCGATTTC
The DNA here is from genome assembly GCA_964550375.1 of uncultured Planctomycetales bacterium. Lineage (GTDB taxonomy): Bacteria > Planctomycetota > Phycisphaerae > UBA1845 > Fen-1342 > JAAYXS01. The sequence goes on from CAZJYX010000004.1 coordinate 120,136, forward strand.
GCCCACATGCAGGCTGCGGCCGTCTGCGGGGCCTAACTGGGCATCCCCCAGGGCCTGGTGCAGCAGCCCGCTCACGTAAGCACTGCCCGGCTGGGCGACCGCAGCCCCGACCGCACACAGAACCGTCATAGAGACCGCCATAACAATTTGCCGTTTCATTGCCGTGTTCCTCCAAGCTGTCTCGCATCACAATCAGCTTCGGCGGCAAGGCATTCCTTCGGCTGTCAGCAGGCGTCCGGATCGACCACAAGCCGACGCGACACAAACCTGCCCAGACAGCGCCCCGCGCACACCGAACTGCAATGAAACAATAGCACCATTTCAGTACGTTTTCTTCCCCGCCGCTATGCCACTATTTTTGGAATCGACCGCCCACCCCGATATCCGACAACTCATATCGTCTGATTATCCTACCAAAGCTCATCGACGGCACGTGCCCGCCCGGCCCGCCGGCGCCTTCCCGTGGCGTCCCAACCCGCGCCCATTGCGACGACTCGCAGCGCATCTACTTCGAAGACCAACGCGCGCCTCTGGCGATTGACCCGCCCTGGCCCGAGGCGACCAATACCGCGTCGGTTGCCCGCGACCAGCCCTCGCCGGTACACTCCCTAAAGGGCGCTGCCCGCACATTCGCGAAGCGGTTGACGCACCGAATCCTGTAGCGAGGGTACCAGGATGCCTGGCATTAGACGCCAACCCACTGCTGCTGATGCCGGTCTCACGGCGCGACACACCTGGGGCAGCCACGCCACCATGTCAACGGCTATAAAGGATGACCACTGCCGTGTATGTCAACCCGGTGCTGTCGCGGCGGCTTCCCGGCCACAACCTGAACCGGCCGGTCAGAATCGCCCTGGCCGCAGCGGTTCCATCGGCGCCGGCGGTAGTTGCCGCCGTTCGCCACAAGTTCGTCACTTCGCGCCACCGGGGAACAACCACACCGCTCGCCGGGCGGGCGAGCACAACCTAATGAGGTGCCCTATGCCACTGAAGCTCAGCCGCATCCTCTGGCCAACCGATTTCTCCGAGCTGTCACTGAACGGCGGACGCTACGCTCGCGCACTGGCCAAAGCCTTCGACGCCGAGTTGCACGTCATCCACGTCGCACGCCCGATCGTGGTGGCCGACTACTCGGTCATGCTCCCCGCAGCCGTCTCCCCACCCGGCTCCGAGCAGGAACTGCTGGATGGCTCTCGCCAGGGCCTGGCACGGCTCGTGGACGAGCAGTTCGCCGGAATGTCGCGCGTGCGGCAGGACGCTGCCATCGGCGTCCCCTGGTCGGGCATCTGCGACTACGCCGCCAGGCACGAAATCGAGTTGATCGTCCTGGCTACGCACGGCCGCACGGGCCTCAAGCATGTCCTCATCGGCAGCACGGCCGAACGCGTCGTGCAACACGCACCTTGCCCGGTCCTGACGGTCAAAAGCGACGAGCAGGGCTTCGTCGAGTGACCGCTCTGCAAGCTGTAAGTGGCCGGCGGCGTCCGGCTTGCGCTCGACGAACTGCCGTGGACTGCGCCCGGCGCCAACGGAGTTGATGCTTGCTGGCGGCTTTCTATTTCGAACAGCCTGCCTGGCTGGTGGCGCTCCTGGCCGTCTCCGCCGCGGCCCTTGCTCTCACCCGAGCCGGACGGCCACGCGACAGCGGCGCCGGCCACGCGACCGGCGTGCGACGGGCGGTTCTACGGCTCAGCAGCGCCGCGCTGGCCGCCGCCGCGGCCCTGGCGGTCGGCGCCTGGCTGATGCGCTCCGGGACCACGCGCGCCACCGCCCTCCTGGCGGCGCTGGCCTTGCTCGCGCTCGTGTATCTGACGCTGATGGCATATCGGCCCGCCGTCCAGGCCGTGTCACCACTTAGCCGGGCGGCCCTGATCTCGCTGCGGCTACTAGCCGGCCTGCTGCTCTTGGTGCTGATCGCGCGCCCGGCCTGGGACTGGGTCGTCGTCGAATTCCGCCGGCCTCTGCTCGTGGTGCTCCTCGATCAATCCGAGTCCATGGCCCTCGCCGCGGCGGACCAACTGCCGGCCGGCCAATCCCGCGCCGACCTCGCCAACGCGGTTTTCCAACGCACCCGCGCCGCGCTCACCAAGCTCAGCGACACGTACGATGTGCGTCTGTATGGCTTCGGGGCCACGCACACCACCACAACTGAATGGCACATCCGGCCCGAAGCGCCCGTCACATCCCTGGCCGCCGCCCTGCGTGATGCACCGCTGCTGCGCTCCGCCGACGGCGCCGCCTCGGCCGGCGTCGTGCTCATCAGCGACGGGGCGGACAACGTGGACGGCCCGCGCGCCGTGCGCAACGCCGCCCGCGAAATGGCCCAGCGCGCCATCCCCCTCTGGGCCGTCGGCGTGGGCCCGCCGCCTGGCCAGACCCCCATGGTGGAGTTGACACCGCTGGTGTTGCCGCGCCAGCTCGGCATCCGCGACCGCCTGCGTGTCCCCGTCTCCGCCCGCGTTCAGGGCTGTGCCGGCACATTCGTCACGCTCCAGCTTCTCTGGGGCACGGAACCGACCACCGAGCAGCGTCGGCGCATCGACCGCGACACCCAACAGCTTCGCCACGAATATGAACTAGTCCCGCCCGGACCCGGCGTGCAGCGCCTCACCGCCCGTGTCACCCTCGCGGAAACCCTCGGCGGACAGTCGTTCGAAACCTTCGCCCTGGTCGACGTGCGCGACCAGGGTATCCGCATCCTGCACCTCGAAGACGCCCCCCGCAGCGAAGCTGCTTTCATCGCCCGCGCCCTGCGCTCCGACCCACGCCTCGAAGTCGTCGCCGATTTCTTCTTCAACGCACCCGGCCACGCACCGCAGCCGGTCGCATGGTCCGACTACGACGTCATCATCCTCGGCCGCCTGCGCAAACCACTCCCCGCAGACACCCTGCAAGACCTCGCCCGCGCCGTCACGCAACACGGCACCGGCCTGCTGCTGGCCGGCGGCCGCGGCCTGCTAAACGACGTCAATCACGACGGCGGCCCCCTGGCCACGCTCAGCCCAGCGCAGCTTGTCCTCGACCAGTTCGGCCTCGACGGCCCCTTGCCGTTCCAGCTCACTGACTCCGGCGCCCGCCATCCGATCCTTCAACCAAGCGTCCCCGACCATCCCGCCCCCACGACCCAAAGCGCCGCCGATACGACGGACGCCTGGTCCAACCTGCCGCCACTGAGCGGCGCCGCCGTCCTGGGCGCCACCAAACCCATCGCCTCGGTCCTCGCCGTCACCAGCGGTGACCGACCTTTGCTCGTCGCACATGAGGTCGGGCGCGGCCGCTGCGTCGCGGCGGCCTGGGAGACCACCTGGCCGTGGGCCCTGTACTCTGAGCAGGGCCGCGAGCTGCACCACCGCCTGTGGCGGCAAACCGCCCTCTGGCTCGCCAACCGCCGACCGCACGCCTGGGTCCTGACCGATCGGCCGGAATACCCCCTCGCCGCCCTCGAACAGGGCCGCCGCCGCGTGCGCATCCGCGCCGGCCTGAGCGGCCTCGATTTGCTCAGCCAGCCTGAGACCCTCGCCACCGCCGACGCCCGCCTAGAACTGATCATCGACGGCACCCGCCACCCCGTCCGCCTCGAACAACGCGGCGATGAATGGCTGGCCGAACTGCCCGCGCCCGGCGACGAACTCACCAACCTACCCGCCGGCCGCTACACACTGGAGTTCACCGTACGCGGCCTGCAGTCCGACGCGTCCTCGCCGTCCGCAGAGACCGCACCCGCCCCCCCCCGCGCCGACCACGTTCTGTCCGCCGGCACAGCCTTCGACGTCCGCGCCGTCCAGCTCGAAACCACCCCTCCCACCGCCGACCTGGCCACGCTCCGCAGCGCGGCCGAGGAGACCGCCTCCGCCGGCGGCAGCTACCACGACCTGGCCGCTCTCCCGCAACTGCTCGACCGGCTTCTGGCCACCGATCGTCGAACCGAGATCCGCCGAACCATGCGCTACAGCACTGTCAGTAATGAGCCCTGGGTCCTGCTTGTGGCGCTCACGGCCGTCCTGGCCCTCGAGTGGTCCATCCGCAAACGGCTCGGGCTGGCATAGCGGTCCGCGCGGGCTGCTGCAGCGGCCGCACCTGTAGCCCCCCACACTCCACCGGGTATACTGCCCGCTCGTACACCGGCCGGGCCGCGGCAAAAGGCCGCTTTCCCCTGGCGGCCCGGGCGCCGCTTGGCGATACTTAAGCTGGTTGCGGGCCGCCGACTCTCGCTTGACAGGTGCAGACCTTGCGCAGCTTCCTCCGCACGGTTGGTTCGTTGTGGTTCGCGGCGGTCTTGCTCGTGCTGCTGCTGATCGCAATGGCCTGCGCCACAACCTACGAGACTGCCACGTCCGCAGCCCAGGCCCTGGCGGTGTACTACCGGGCCTGGTGGTTCGAGGGCCTGCTCGCCCTCCTAGCGCTTAATACCGCTGCCGCCTTGATCGTCAGATTTCCTTTCTCCCGGCGGCTGCTCGGCTTCGTCATCACCCACGTGTCTATTCTCGTCATCCTCGCCGGCGCGTTCATAACCAAGCACGCCGCCTTCGACGGCCGCGTGATTGTTGCTGAGGGGCAAACCGTCACCGACATGATCAACGTTGACCGCGAAACGTTGACCGCCACCCGCACCCGCGACCAGGCCCGTGCGACGATCACCCTCCCGCCCGGGATCTTCGGTGGCTTCTCCGCCGTCGCCCAACCGCCGGCTCCCCCGCTGCAACTGGGCGACGTCGCAGTAGCCATTCAACAGTACGTGCCGGACAGCGCCTGGGTCCGCCGCATCCTCCCCGACAACGACCCGCGGCACCCGCCGGCGGTCGAGGTGGCCATGATGACCACCGCCGGGCAGACGTCCGCCTGGCTGCTGGCGGGCCGCTCCGAGCCGCTCGCGGACCGCGCGGTCTCGTTTCGCCACATCACCGACGTCGCCGAGTGGAATGAACTGCTCGCCGCGGCCGAGGCCGCCGACGCGGAAGTCGTTGTCCGGGCCGTTGTCGGCGGCACAACGTTCGATTTCCCCCTGGCGGACTGCCTGAACCAGCCCGTGCCGATCGGGCAGACCGGCTACTCGCTCCGCGTGTTGCGCTACATGGCACACGCCGTCGTAGCCGCGCGCGGGCAGATCATCGACGATCCTACGCGGCCCTCCAATCCCGTGATCGAAGTCGAGATCAGTTCGCCCGACCAGACCGAGACCCGCTACGCCTTCGCCAACTTCCCCGGCTTCCGGCACGGCGGCCAGGACATCCGGGAGCTCGAAATGATCCTGTTGGCGGGCGCCGCCGACCAGCCCGGCACGCCGGTGCAGATCTTCCAGGACCCCGCCGACGGCCTGCACATTCGCTTCAATACCGGCGGCGGCGCGGGCCCCCTGCAAGAGCTTGAGGCCGCCGTGCCACGCGAAGCGCCCTGGCCCGGTACTACGTACGCCGTGCTGCGCCGCCTGCCGCACGCCCGCACCGACCGCGTCCTCGAGCAGATCCACCCGCCACGCGCCCAGCGCGAACCCGCCATCCTCGTGACCGTGACCAGCGCCGGCCAATCCAGCCCGCATTGGCTCCAGAAGGACCGCGCCGTGCCAGTCACCATCGGATCGACGCAGCTCGAGCTGACGTATGCCAACGAGCGCGTCCCGCTCGGCTTCGCCCTCACCCTCGACGCCTTCAACCTGGGCTACTACCCGGGCGGCCGCAGCCCCCGCTCCTACGAAAGCCTGATTACGCTCGTCGATCCCGGCAGCGGCCGCGCCCGCAATGCCGTGGTCACGATGAACCGTCCCGTTACCCACGGCGGCTACGAGTTCTTCCAGTCCAGCTACAGCATGGAGACCGGCCAGACTTACAGCTACCTGAGCGTCGCACGCGATCCGGGCCGCCCCATTGTCTACTTCGGTTACGTAGCGCTGCTGGCCGGCATGTTGATCGTGCTGGCAACGCGCCTCGCCGCCCGGCAACGCGCCGCCGCCCGCCAAACCCCGGCAGGAGGCCAGGCCTGAATGTCCACCCTGGTTCTGACGTTGGCTACGCTGATCCTCGCCACCCCGGCACCCGCTGCGGCCCGCCTGCCGACCGCTCTCGACCTCGAGACGTTTCGTCGCCTGCCGACCCAGCACAACGGCTACATGCCGCCGGTTGACACCCTCGCGCGCGATATCGTCCACAGTGTCACCGGCTCGCGGACGCCGGAAGGCCGCGACCCCGTCCTGCTGCTCCTGGCCTGGACCTTCGACCCCACGGCCTGGCGCCGCGAGCCACTCATCAGGATCCCAAGTGCGGCCCTACGGCGCGAGTTGAAGCTCAATCCCGATCGAACCACCTTCACCTACGACGAACTAGCCACGCACGGCCCCCTGCTCGAACCAATCGACGCCTTACGGCGACGCGGACCGGGCTTCAAGCTAGATCCGCTCGAAGCGGAAGCAGCCGGCATATACGAACGCCTGCTGCTGCTGCGCCGCGTCTTCACCGGCGCCGCCCTGCCGCTGATTCCCAGCCCGGACAGCGTGATCGCACCGTGGCAACCCATCGGCGCGCTCGGCACGGCGGACACCCATCAGACCACCGCCGTCCACGTCGCCTGGGCGTCCTTGCGGTCGGCCTTCCTGGCCAACGACCGGCAGGCTTTCACCGCCGCCTCCGAACAACTGGCCCTGGCCCTGGCCACCCTCCCCACCGCTTATCAGCCCGCGCCGGAGCAACTCGACCGCGAGCTGCACTACAACCGCCTGCAACCATACCGCCGCGCCTGGTTCACGTTGCTCGCCGCCACCGGCCTCACGCTCGCCGCTACTCTCCTCGCCCAGTCACGCTCGCCCCGTCTGGCCCCGCTGCGGCGGGCGGTTGATCTGCTTGCTTTGGCCGCGATCCTGCTCGGTTTCGGCTTGCTCTCCTACGGCATGTGGCTGCGCTGGCACATTGCCGACCGCCTGCCCGCCGCCAATATGTTCGAATCACTGCTGTTCGTCGGCTGGGGCGCGGGCGTGCTGGCCATTACCGCGGCCATAATCGCGGCCTGTACCGGCCGCGCCCGCATCGTGGCGCTGACGTCCACGGCCATGGCCGCCCTCGCCCTGCTGCTGGCCGACTGTCTGCCGATTGACAGCTTCATCCGCCCCGTGGCCCCCGTCCTACTCGACACGATCTGGATGTCCCTGCACGTCCCGGTCATCATGGGCTCGTACGCCGTCCTGGCCCTGGCCGTGCTGGTCGCGCACGCCCAGCTTGTGCTGCTCGCGGTCTGGCCGCGCCGCCACGCGCTCGCCGCCAAAGTGGACTCCCTGCACTACTGGTTCGCCCTGGTCGGCGCCTGGATGCTCCTCGCCGGGATCATCACCGGCAGCATGTGGGGCGCCGCGTCGTGGGGACGCTACTGGGGCTGGGATCCCAAGGAAGTCTGGTCGCTCGTGGCCTTTCTCGCCTACATGGCCATCCTGCACGTCCGCCTCGATCACGAGCGCATCCCCCGCTGGGCCTACGCAGTGGCCGGCCTTCTAGCAATCGCCTTGCTCGTTATCGTCAGTGGGCACCTCGGCCGGCTAACGCCCCTCAAGCTCTTGGCGGTTGTCGGCACCGCCGTCGCCGCCGTGATCTTCGTCCTCGCCCGCGGCCCCTTGGCGACCGCCCTCAAGAGCGTGGTGGCCTTCTGGCTGATCATCATGACCTATGTCGGCGTCAACTACGTCCTCGGCACCGGCCTGCACAGCTACGGCTTCGGCACCGGCCCGGTCGTGCGCTGGATGTTCCTGCTCGGCGGCATCGACCTGGCCCTGATGGTCGCCTGTTCCGCCGCGTACTTCCTGCGTACGAGGCTTACGGCACCCCCGCCGGCCCTCGCTGCCTCCGCTACGCGCGGCTGAATCCCACCCCGCTATCCCCCGCTGACCGGCCACCGCCGCACTCAACTCGCCGCCGCGCCGGACCGCTCGCCCGCCCAGCGCCGTAACGTCGCGATCAACACCCGCCGATCGATCGGCTTGGTCGCGTAGTCGTTGCACCCCGCCTGCAGGCAGCGCTCGCGATCACCCGGCATCGCGTGCGCCGTCAAGGCGATGATCGCGCCCGGGTAGCTGCGCTCCCGCAGCAGACTTGCGGCCGTGTAACCATCCATCTCCGGCATCTGCATGTCCATCAGGATGACATCGAAGGGCGTTCCGGCTGCCAACGCAACCAGCGCCTGCTCCACGGCCGCCGCGCCATTCTCGACCGCAACCACCTCCGACCCGATCCGACGCAGCATCGCCGATATCAGCCGCTGGTTGTCCAGCCCATCCTCTGCCAGCAGAATCCTGATGCCCAGTTCGGCTGGGTCGCGCACTGCCGGCTGCACCGCTTCCGCGCAGAAGCCCACACCGTCGAAGGGCTGCGCGACCAGCTCGACGCCCACCAGCGAACCGGTACCCACGGTCAGACGCACGTGCGTCCCCCGCCCCGGCTCCGTCGCCACGATCCACACGTCGCCGCCCAGCCCGTTCGCCAGCCGCCGGCTGATCGCCAACCCCAGCCCCGTGCCGCCGAACCTCCGGCTGGTGGATCCGTCGGCCTGTGCAAACGGCCGAAAGAGTCGCTCCACCTGCTCCTCCGACATGCCTAAGCCTGAGTCAAGTACATCGAACCGCATCAGCGGCGCCGCATCCCTATTCGGCGTGGCCATGCCGACCACCACGCGCACCCCGCCGCGCTCCGTGAACTTGATCGCGTTGCCCACCAGGTTGATCAATATCTGGCGCAGCCGCGTGGGGTCGCTGCGAATCATCCGCGGAACCGGGCCGTCCGCTGCTACCTCGAACGTCAGTCCCTTCTCCCTGGCCCGCGCGCCCATCAGCGAACAGACGTCCGCCACAGTTGCCGCCGGCGCGCACGGCACCTGCTCGATCTCCAGCTTGCCCGCTTCAATCTTCGACAGATCCAGAATGTCGTTGATGATCCCCAGCAGGTACCGGCCGTTTCGGTCGATCGTGCTGACCGCCTCCAACCGCTCCTCTTCCGACAACCCCGCCTCGAGCAGCGTCTCCGCAAAACCCAGAATCGCCGTCATCGGCGTGCGAATCTCGTGGCTCATGTTCGCCAGAAACTCGCTTTTTGACTGGTTGGCCGCCTCCGCCGCCGCCAGCGCCGCCCGCAGCTCGCGCGCCGCCCGCTTCCGCGCCGTAATATCCGTCACAACCGCGAGCAACTGCCGCTGCCCACGGCTCTGCACGGCCGTCCCGTGCACCTCCACGTCCAACATGCTGCCGTCCCGCCGCACATCCACCGACTCCACGTGGAACTTCCCCGTCGCCGCCAGCGCCACCTGGAAGCTTTCGAACTCGCCATAGTGGTCCGGATGCACGATGTCCCGGCCGTGCAACTTCACCATCTCGGCGTGCGTATAGCCATGTAGCTCGCACGCCGCCGGGTTGGCGTCCACGATCCGCCCGTCGACGTCAAACAGCAGCATCGCGTCCGGCACCGACTCGAAGATCTGCCGGTGATACTCCTCGCTGGCCCGCAGCTCGTCCTGCCCGTACTGCCGCGCCAACTCCGCCCGCCGGGCCCACCGCCGCAGCCAATACGTTCCCAACCCGGCGATTACGCTCGCCAGCAGCGCCGGCACCAGCCCCCACAGCGCCGCCCCACGCATCGACGCCAGTCGCCGCTCGTATTCATCCGATGTGATGTCCACCCCCACCACGCCCACCAGCCGGCCCGCCGAGTCATGGAACGGCGCGAAGCCGCTGATGAGCGAGCCCCACTTGTCCTGGTACGCCCCCCGCGTTGATGTCGCCCGCCCCTCGCGCAAGGCCTCCAGCATCGCCGGATCCGGCGACTCATACAGCTCCATGATCCCCGAGTGATCCTCCACGCCGTCCCCGTCCGCGTCCCCCGGCGGCGTGGCGTCGAGCACAAAGTAAACCTCGTCATCCTCCAGGATCACCGTGTACACGAACCGCAGCCCGTCCACCGCCTCCAGCACCCGCCGCATCGGCGCAACCGCCCGGCAGTACTCCTCGTTGAACTCCTGTTCCGCCGACCGGAACTGCCGATGCGCATCGCCATCCACCAGGGCCGCAACCGCCTGCGCCTGCCGGATAAGGCTGCTGTACAGAATGGCCCTGCACGCCTCGTCGGCACGCCGGTGCAACAGCACCGTGCTGAACGCCGCCGTCAGAAACAAAACGGCCCCGACCACCAGCCCGTCCCGCACGGGGTGGATGCGACCAGCCCAGTGGCTTCCCACCCGCCGGGTCCGCGTAATTCGACTACTCACTGCGATTCCATCGCTCCATCCGCGCGGCGCAAGTGTGCGCACCACGGGCGCACCGCGAGATCAGCCAGTAACCGCCGACCGCCACCGGTTCGCGGCGTACCGCCGGCCCGCAGTTATTCATCGGACACCCCGCGCGCCCAGTTAGCTAGCGGCTTACGCCCCACTATCCGTCCTATAACCCCACCCAGCGGGCGCCCCCCAGGCATGCCGGCACCCTGCACCGCCCAGCCCCACCCGAGATTCTGCTTGACTTGCGCTTCCCACCCCAACCACCATACCATTCGTGGGCTGACCTATCCCAACGGGAGCACACGCCTCCCGGAAAGGCGCCGCCATGCATACCGCCGTCGCTCGCTTCTCGCTCGTCCTGGCCGCCCTGCTGGCCCTCACGCCAACACCCGCCCGGGCCACCTGGTCCATCGTCATCGCCGACGCCGATACCCGCGAGGTCGCCGTCGGCACCGTCACCTGCCTCCTGGAGTACGACCTGCTCGCCCGCGTCCCCGTCGTCGTTGTCGGCCAAGGCGCCGCCGCCGTCCAGGCCTCCGGCGACTTCGACGGCCTCCGCCGCCCGATAATCTTCGAACACCTCCAACTCGGCACGCCCCCAGCCGAAATCCTGGCCCTCCTCGCCGGCGTCACCGGACACCAGTCCCGCCAGTACGGCTTCGCCGATACGCGCGGCCGCACCCTCACCTTCTCCGGCACCGAAACCTATGCCTGGCGCGGCGGCGTTGTTGGCGCCGCTGGCTCGCTCGTCTATGCGATCCAGGGCAACATCCTCGCCGGCGGCTGCGTCGTCCCCGCCATTGAGGCCGCCCTGCTCGACACACCCGGCGATATCCCCGCCAAGCTCATGGCCGGCATGCAGGCCGCCCGCACCGCCGGCGGCGACGGTCGCTGCTCCTGCCATCTCGCCTACGCCACCGCCTGCGGCTGCCCACCCCCCGATTTCACCAAGGCCGGCCACATCGGCGGCATGATCGTCGCCCGCATCGGCGATATCGACGACCCCTTGTGCGACGCCGCGGGCTGCACCGACGGCGACTACTTTCTCCGCATCAACGTCGCCTTCCAGGACGAAGACGACCTCGACCCCGTGCTCCAGCTCCAGGCGCTATTCGACGCCTGGCGGGCCGGCCTGGATGGTCGGCCGGACGCCATCCAGACCACCGCCACGTTCGATCCCCCCGTTATCCCACCCAACGGCACTTCGACGACCACGCTGCACGTGGTTCTGCGCGACTGGCGCGGCGACCCGATCGCCCCCGCCCTTCAGGCCATCTCTGTGACCCACGCCCCCGACAGCGACGGCCGCTCAACGATCGGCCCGATTACCGACCACGGCGACGGCATGTTCTCCGTCGAATTCACCGCGGGCACGCTGCCCGGCAGCGACCGCTTCCTGGTAACTGTCGACGACGGTGTCCGCCCCGTCACACTGATGCCCAGCCCCCATCTGCGCTACTTCACCCTCGGCGATCTCAACTGCGATGGCCGCTTCAACACGCTCGACATCGAGCCGTTCGTGCTGGCGTTGGTCAACCCCACCGCATACGCCGCTGCATATCCCGACTGCGCCGTCGGCAACGCGGATATGAACGGCGACGGCCTGGTGAATGTCTTCGACATCGAGCCGTTCGTTGCCCTCTTGGCCAACGACTGCAATGAGAACGGCGTCCCGGACGATGTTGACATTGCCACCGGAACCAGCCTGGACTGTAACGGCAACGGCATCCCTGACGAATGCGACCTGGCCGCCGGCACCAGCCTCGACTGCAACGCCAACGGCGTCCCCGACGAGTGCGACATCGCCGCCGGTATCAGCCTCGACTGCAACGCCAACGGCGTCCCCGATGAATGCGACATCGCCGCCGGCACCAGCGCCGACTGCAACGGCAACGGCATCCCCGACGAATGCGACATCGCCAGCGGTTTCAGCCAGGACTGCCAGCCGAACGGAATACCGGACGAATGCGACTTGGCACCACCGACCGACGTGCCCGCCGCGGACGACTGCGCCGCCGCCCAGTTGGTCTGCACCAACATCACCTACTTCGGCACGACCGCCGGAGCTACCCCCGACGGCTCGGCCACCTGCGGCGACTCGACCGGGAGCCCGGACGTCTGGTACTACTTCGAGCCGTTCGGCTCCGGCATGTTGACGGTCTCGCTCTGCGGATCGTCGTACGACACCGTGCTCTCGCTCCACAGCGGCTGCCCCGGCACCACCGCCAACCAGCTCGCCTGCAATGACAACTACTGCGGCCAGGCCTCCCAACTCACGCGCTTCGTCATCCACGGCCAAAGCTACTGGATCCGCATCTCCGGCCATGACGGCGCGACGGGCGAGTTCCAACTCGTTCTCAGCGGGCCGGCCTGCAATTACAGCGCCGAGTGCAACGACAACGGCATCCCCGACGAGTGCGAGCCCGACTGCAATGACAACGGCATCCCGGACGACTGCGACATTGCCGCCGGTACCAGCCTGGACGAGAACGACAACGGCATCCCGGACGAATGCGAATGACAGCGCCGCGGCCAAACAGTCCGCGCAGCCGCCGGACCTGAGCCACCAAACCCCCGCCACGCCGATCAGCGCCGACGACGACGGCCCCGCAGAAGAGCGCCCCAGCACTCAGCCCCCCAGCTTGCCGTCAACTTCCGCCAGAATCTGCCGCTCCCGCACCAACGCCTGCTCCTCGATCTGCCGACCCTTGGCAAGAATGTCCGTCATCCAGGTCTTGTCCGTAATGCTCCCGGCATTGATCTTCACATTCAGATGCGCGCCCATCACCGCCGTCCGCGCGCACAATGCCCCCACGCCCGCGTCCGACACCGACGCCGGCAGGCCAAAGTCGGCCATCGCCTTCATGACATCCATCGACTCCAGCGCCACCTCCATGATCCGCAGCGGCACCAGAATCGCACCCTTGGTCGCCTCCTGCACCGCGCCCTGCTGGGCGGCCTGCTCCTCGGGCGTCCCCTTCGGCAGGCCGTAGGCCGCCATGATCTGGTTAAACGCCAGCGTATCCTCGTCGATCAGGCGCAGCAGCTCGTCGTGTGCCGCCTTGCCGCGGTCGGCCCACTCCGAGAACTCCTCCCAACGCTCTTCCCACTCCGGACCCTTCTTCCCCGCCGACAGGTTCGCCACCATCGTAGCCAGCGCCGCCCCCATCGCCCCCACCGCCGCCGACACCGACCCACCCCCCGGCGCCGGCGACTCCGACGCCGTCTCCTCGACGAACGCCTTGAGCTTCATGTCAACCAGCCGCTTCTGCGGCGAGCCCGCCGCAATCGCATACTCAATAATCTTCTCTTCCGGCTTGAACTCGTACAGATCGTTGAGCCCCAGCGACTTGACGGCGATCTTGATGATCTCGCTGTCCGCAATGCCCGTCGAGCGCCGCTGCTTCCGGAGAAAGTAACGCCCCGCGTCCAACATGGCCTTCAGCGGAATCAGCCCCACCAACTCGGAGCCGGTCACGCGCAGCCCCTTCGCCGTCGCGTTCTCCCGACAGGCCTCGAACGCCACGTGCACCGGCGTGACGCTGATGTTCGTCAGGTTCATCGAGATCTGCGCAATGCCGTACTCTTCGATATACCAGCCGATGCCCTTCACGCACTTCAGCTTGCCCGGCGTCATGACGCGATTACCGTCCTGATCGCGCATGATCTTGCCGGTCTCCGGATCGCGCGCCGCTCGCCCCTGCTCCCGAATATCCAGAATAACATCGTGCGCGCGGTCCTTCGAAGTCGTGTTCAGGTTGATGTTGTACGCCACCAGGAAATCGCGCGCCCCCACCGCCGTCACGCCCCACTTCGCGTCGAATTGGCCCGACCCGAAGTCCACCTTCCAATGCGGATCAGCCAACTTGGCGGGCAGGCCCTCATACTCCCCCGCCCGACACGTCGCCAGGTTGCGCCGCTCCTCCGACTTCGCCGCATACTCGTAGAAATACCCGGATATGCCGACCTCCTCGGCCAGCCGCCGCCCCAGCTCGTGCGCCAGCGGCACGACCTCTTCCATCGTGATATTCGCGACCGGCACCAACGGACAGACGTCCATCGCTCCAAAACGCGGATGCGCGCCGTGGTGCTTGCGCATGTCAATCAGCTCTTTGGCCTTGCAGGCCGTGCGCACCGCCGCCTCTATGACCGCCTGCGGCGGCCCCACGAATGTGACCACGGTCCGGTTAGTCGCCTGGCCCGGATCCACGTCAAGCAGCTTCACGCCCTCGACCGTCTCCACCTGGTCCGTAATCTGCTTGATGAGAGCAAGGTCATTGCCCTCGCTGAAATTGGGCACGCACTCGATTAACTGACGCTTCATCGCTTTAGTCTTCCTGGGGCTTAAGCCAGCCAACCTACAGGACCATCACTCCGACCGCCCCCCTCAGTCGCGCGGCACCCGCCGCAGGCGCAGACTTGCATACTAATCGCCCCACGCCCAGACTTGAACCCCCTTATTCCCCGCGTCGCTGGCGCGCCGCAGCGCGGCGCTGCTCGTACACCTCCTCGCACGCCGGCGGGCGGCCGTAGTGCGGGCGAATCTCCTCCGGCGCACAGTACCGACCCTCTGCCGCCAGCCGTCGGCCCAGCACCACCACGTTCTCCGCCCGCGGCAGCCAGAAGCACTCCTCCAGTACCGTCGCCCCCGCCGCCACGACCGCCGCCGCATGAACCGCCACCCCCGCTCCAGTCACCCACAGTGGGCGTGGCAGCCCGGCCAACCACTCCCCCGGCTCCACAACCACAACGTCAGACGTCGCGCTCCAGCCTTCATCACTCCGCTGGAACAGCCCGCCGAACACCTCCCCGCGCCGCGCATCCAGCATGACAGCCAGGTGCCCCGGATTCTGTGGCTCCCGCCCGGCGTTCTCGGCAATCACCGCCAGCGTGGGAACCGCCACCACGCGACAGCCGGTGACAGATTGCAGCATCCCCGCCAGCGTGGCCGCCACCCGCAAGCCCGTGAAGCTCCCCGGCCCGCACGAGTACGCACAGACAGCCAAGTCCCTCAGCCGCCGGTCCGCGGCCCGCACCAACTCGTCAATGGCGGGGATCAGCGCGGCCGCATTCCGCGGCTGGGCGGCGAGGGCTCGCTCGCCGAGCACGCCCTGACCGTCCGCCAGCGCCACGCTGCCCTGGAGATGGGATGTCTCGATGGCCAGGAGCAGGTCAGTCGCCATAGGGCGCACATTCTACGCCCCCCCCACGCCCTTGACACCGCCCCCCCGCCGACCGAAGCTTATCCCTTGCAGCGCGGGCCGGCGTGGCCGCCTACGAAACGGATTTCACCGCGAACGACAAGGAGCGACAACATGGCAATTCGTGTCGCGATCAACGGCTTCGGCCGCATCGGACGTCTGGTTCTGCGAGCCGGCATCAAGGATCCCCAGGTCGAGTTCGTGGCGGTCAACGACCTCTTCCCACCCACGACGCTGGCCTACCTGGTGCAGTACGACTCGACCCACGGCCGCTATCCCGGCACTGTCGCCGCCAAAGAGGACGCCATCGCCGTCGACGGCAAGAATATCCGCTGCTTCGCCGAGAAGGACCCCAAGGCCCTGCCCTGGAAAGACCTCAAAATCGACTACGTAATCGAGTCCACCGGCATCTTCACCAACCACGACGGCGCCGGCCAACACCTCACCGCCGGGGCCAAACGCGTCATCATCTCCGCCCCCGCCAAGGACGCGACCATCCCCACGCTCGTCCTGGGCGTCAACCAGGAGAAGTACAACGCCGCCAAAGACACCATCGTCTCCAACGCCAGTTGCACCACCAACTGCCTGGCCCCCATGGCCAAGATCATCAACGACAACTTCGGCCTCGAAGAAGGCCTCATGACCACCATCCACGCCGTCACCGCCACCCAGCCCACCGTCGACGGCCCCTCCAAGAAGGACCTGCGCGGCGCACGCGGCGCCGGCCAGAACATCATCCCGGCCAGCACCGGCGCGGCCAAGGCCGTCACCCTCTGCATCCCCGAGCTCAAGGGCAAGCTGACCGGCATGGCGTTCCGCGTCCCCACGCCGAATGTCTCCTGCGTCGATCTGACCTGCCGCACCACCAAGGAAACCTCCCTCGCCCAGATCAGCGGCCTCTTCAAGCAGAACGCCAACGGCCCGATGAGGGGCATCCTTGGCTACACCGAAGACCCCGTCGTCAGCTCAGACTTCATAACTTCTTCCCTGTCTTGTGTTTACGACGCCACCGCCGGCATTGAGCTGAACTCCCGCTTCTTCAAGCTCATCGGCTGGTATGATAACGAGTACGGCTATTCCTGCCGCGTCGTGGACCTGGTCAGGTACATGGCCGGCAAGGACGGTTTGCTTTAGGCCCGCCAGAGCCTAACATATCGGTTTGCCCGCCACGGCCCGTCCCCCAACCCGGATGGGCCGTGTTGGCTAGATTCGAGGTGACCAAGCATGGCCAAGAAGTCGGTTCGCGATTTGCCCGTCCAAGGTCGCCGCGTACTCATTCGGGCCGACCTGAATGTCCCCCTCGACGACCAGCAGCGCATTACCGACGACCGCCGCATCCGCATGTTCCTCCCCACGCTCAAACATGTGGTCGCCGCCGGCGGCCGCGCCATCGTCATGAGCCACCTGGGCCGACCCAAGGGCGACCCCGCCACTGACGCCGTCTTCTCACTCAAGCCCGTGGCCATGAGACTGCACGAACTGCTGGATGCACCGGTCAACTTCGTCAACGACTGCGCCGGCGGCCCTGCTCAGGACGCCGTCGCCCGCCTGGCGAGCGGCCACACCCTCTTGCTTGAGAACCTCCGCTTCCACAAGGCGGAAACCATCATCGACAAAGCCAAGAAGAACCTCGACGGCCGCCTCACTGTCGAGCAGGACACCGCCCGCACCGAGTTCGCCGCTGCCTTGGCCGACCTGGGCGAGATGTACGTCAACGACGCCTTCGGCACCTGCCATCGCCGACACGTCAGCATGTACGACGTCCCCACCCTGCTTCCGGCCGGTTGTCGTGCCGTCGGCTTCCTCGTAGAAAAAGAGCTCCAATACCTCGGGCAGGCCCTGGAGGCGCCCCAACGGCCTTTCGTCGCCGTCCTGGGCGGCGCCAAGGTCAGCGATAAAATCGGCGTCATAAAGAACTTACTGAAGAAGGTGGACCGCATTCTGGTCGGCGGCGCCATGACCTATACCTTCTGGGCCGCCCAGGGCCGCCGCATCGGCAAGAGCCTCTGCGAACCCGAGAAGCTCGACCTGGCCCGCAGCCTGCTGGCCGAGGACCTCGACAAGATCGTCCTGCCCGTCGACTCCCTCGCCGCTGCCGAGCTCAAGGCCGGCGTCAAGCACCAGGTCATCGCGGGCGACCTGCCCGACGACATGATGGGCCTCGACATCGGCCCCGACACCCTCGCCGCCTTCCGCGAGCACATCGTCGCCGCCAAGACAATCGTCTGGAACGGCCCCGTCGGCGCATTCGAAACCCCGCCCTTCGACACCGGCACCTTCGCCCTGGCCCGCACCATGGCCGCGGCCACCGACGCCGGCGCCGTGACCGTCATCGGCGGGGGGGACAGTGCCGCCGCAGTCGAGAAGATCGGCTTGGCCGACCGCATGTCACACATCAGCACCGGCGGCGGCGCGTCGCTGGAGTTCCTGGAAGGGAAACGTTTCGAGTCTATCGAGGTGCTCGACGAAGCATAGCCGAATCATATGACTCACAGCCGCCCCGCCACCATCAAGATCGCCCCTTCCGTGCTCGACGCGGACTTCGGCCACCTGGCCGAACAGATCGCGCTGGTTGAGGCCGCCGGGGCGGACATGCTGCATCTGGACGTAATGGACGGGCATTTCGTGCCCAACTTGTCCATAGGTGTACCGGTCGTCGCGTCGATCGCCCGCCATACCACCCTCCCTCTGGACACTCATCTGATGATCACCCACCCCGGCAAGTACGCGAAACCGTTCGTGGACGCCGGAGCCACCAGCATTACCTTCCATGCCGAGGTGACCGAGCAGCCGCTGAAGCTGATAGAGCAGATTCGCGGGCTGGGTGTCCCGGTGGGCATCTCGCTGAACCCCGGCACGCCGGCCGAGGACATCCTCGACCTGCTCCCCCACGTCGATCTCGTGCTGGTAATGACGGTCTGGCCCGGCTTTGGCGGCCAGCGCTTCATCATCGACTGCCTGCCCAAGCTCCGCCAGATTGCCGGCCGTCTGCAACCCAACCAGTCCTTGCAGGTCGACGGCGGCATAAATCTAGAGACCGGACCCCTGGCAGTCTCCGCCGGCGCCGACACGCTGATCGCCGGCTCGGCCGTGTTCGGTAGGCCCGATCCGGCGGCCGCCGTGCGCGAGCTGCGCCGCGTGGCCCTGGAGGCCGCCCGCACAGAGGCGAGGCGACAATCATGAAAATAGCGCTCATACCTTGTGTCCCGACGGAATGGCGGGGGGAAGGGCGCCTGCTGGGGCGCGTCGAGCTCACGCCCGGCCCCGAGGCAGAGAACTGTTGCGAGCAGTGGGCCGCCGGGCTGGCCGGCGCCGGCCTCCAGCAGTTATTCCATGCCCCCGACGAGCTCTCCACCCACACCGCCCAACTGCTCGGCCGCAAGCTCGTTATCCCCACCAAGGCCGCCGAAGAGTTAGCCGAGGTGGACATCGGCTTGTGGGCCGGCCTAACCGATGCCCAACTGAAGTCGCGCTTCTCCTCGGCTCATCGCCAGTTGCGCGAGGCGCCCCTGAACGTCAGCCCGCCCGGCGGCGAAAGCCTCGGCCACGCCGACGACCGCCTCAGGGCATTCCTCAAGAAGCAGGTGAAGCGCAACGGCGCCGGCACGGTCGGGCTCGTCATGCGGCCCGTATCCCTCGCCATGACTCTCTGTCTGCTGGACGGCCGCGAGCCGTCCGCCTTATGGGAAACCGCCAAACAGGTGGCGGATCCCGTCGTTGTGAAGTACCCGGTGAACGAGGCGACCCCCTCACAGGCCTAGGCCCGACCGCGCCGCCTGGAGCACAGCATGCCCGAGCTTTCGTCCCAACCGCGCCGCAACGTTGACGTGCCGGAAGGCCTGTGGATCCGCTGCCAGCAGTGCGCGGCCATGGTCTACCGCCGCATCCTCGAGGAGGAGCTGCACGTCTGCCCCGAATGCAACTACCATTACCGCATCGGCGCCCGCACCCGCATCCAGCAACTGAATGACACCGGCACCTTCGAGGAGTTCCTGCCAAACCTCGAATCGACCGACCCCCTCAAGTTCCAGGACCGCATCACCTACAAGCAGCGCCTCGCCGATGTTAAACGCAAAACCGGCGACAGCGAAGCCATCATCGTCGGCAAAGGCTTCATCAAGGGCCGCCCCGTCATCATGGGCGTCATGAACTCCAACTTCATCATGGCTTCGATGGGCGCCGTCGTCGGCGAGAAGGTCGTGGCCGCCACCGAACGCGCTATCGAGGAGGAGCTGCCGCTCGTGATGATCACCTGCAGCGGCGGCGCCCGCATGATGGAAGGCATGGTCTCGCTCGCTCAGATGGCCAAAACCTCCGCCGCCATCGCCAAGCTCGACCAGGCCGGCGGCCTCTACATAGTCGTCCTGACCGACCCCACCACCGCCGGCGTGGCCGCCAGCTTCGCCTTCCTGGCCGATGTTACGCTCGCCGAACCCGGCGCCCAGATCGGCTTCGCCGGCCCGCGCGTCATCGCCAACACCATCCGCGCCACCCTGCCCGAGGGCTTCCAGAAGGCCGAGTTCATGCTCGAGCACGGCTTCGTCGACCGCATCGTCCACCGCCGTGACCTGCGCAGCGAAATCGCCCGGATCATTGACTATTGCAACAAGTAACGGTTAGCTCTCGCTTACATCGGCCTCCGCCGAACCGCCCGCCGCTCGCTAGCGCCGCACGGCGGAGCCGGCCTCTGCCACCCGGAACGGGAAGCCGCCCGTGATCCTCGCCAACTGGTTCATTGATCGACTGATCGACCCGCTCGGCCTCTTCGGCCTGGCCGCTCAGGCCATGTTCATGTTCCGCTTCGTCATCCAATGGTTCGCCTCCGAGCGGCGCGGCCGCAGCTACGTCCCCGTCGCCTTCTGGTATCTCAGTCTGGCCGGCGGCCTGATGCTCCTGGCCTACGCCACCGTCCGCCAGGACCCCGTCATCATGCTCGGCCAACTCCTCGGAATCGCCATCTACGCGCGCAACCTGGTGCTGATCTACCGCCGTCGCGGCCGCCACCGCCAACGCCAGCAGCCCAAAGCCGCCCCATTGCTGGGCGAGGAGGTCGCCGAAGAGTCCTCAGTCACCGCCAACAACTGACCACACCCGCCCGGCACCCCCCCAAGCCGCCCGCAGCGTCACCCCTTGCGCGGCACCCCGGCCCAATCGTACAACGCCTCCAGCAGCGCCTGACGTTTCTCCCGCCCCACCTGGAAACCAAGCCGATCCATCTCCGCCACTGCCTCGGCCAGGCTCCAGCCGCACAGCCGCACCCGGTACGCCGCACACAGCACGCCCGTGCGGTGAAAACCCTGCTCACAGTGCACCAGCACCGGCTGATTCCCCCCGTCCGCCACAATCTCCACGAACCGGTCGAACACCTCCGCCGGCGGCGCGGCCGAATCCGAGAACGGCAGGTGTACCAGCCGGATGCCGCGCTCCGCGCAGTACCGCCGCTCCCGGCGAAACCAGCGACCGCGCAGCGGATGGCGCGTTCCCCCCCGCGCGCATACGACCGTCCTCAGCCCATGCGTCTTGCGGATCTGCTCCAGGTCGCGCACGTGCGGCTGCCCGCAACGCAGCAACATGCCGGGCGCCACAACCGAGAAATGCGTCAGGCCGTCGTAGCGACTGCCCACCAGGCCCGCCAGCCACAGCCGCCACTGGTGCAAATCCCACAACCCGGCGCGCACGCGCGGTGCATCAGCAGCCATTCACGCCTCACCGACCCAGGTACCCAGCGGCTCACCCTGTACCACCCGCCGCAACGCTCCGGGCGCAAACAGGTTGAACACAACGATGGGCACGCCGTGCTGCTGGCAGATGTCCACCGCGCTGATGTCCATCACGCGCAGCCGGCCGTCTATCACCTGGTTGTAGGTCAGCCGATCGTAGCGGCGGGCCTCGGGGTTCGTGTTCGGGTCATCGTCGTAAACGCCGTCCACCTTGGTGGCTTTCAACAGCACCTCGCCCCCCAGCTCAACCGCCCGCAGCGCTGCACACGAGTCCGTCGTCACGTGCGGGTTGCCCGTGCCCCCCGCCAACACGACCACGCGCCCCTTCTCCAGGTGCCGGATGCACCGCCGCCGAGTGAACGGCTCACACACCCGGTCCACCGCCAAGGCGCTTTGCACGCGCGTCGTGTGCCCGAGCCGCTCCAACCCCTCCTGCAGTGCCACCGCGTTGAGCACCGTCCCCAGCATCCCCATGTAGTCGGCCGTCGCGCCGGGGATCCCCAGCTCCTTCGCGAAGCTCGAACCACGCAGCAGGTTGCCCCCGCCCACCACCACCGCCACCTGCACGCCCAGCCGCACTACCGCGTCAATCTCACGCGCCACATTGTCCAGTTCCCGCCGGTGGATGCCAAAGCCGCCCGGCGGACAGAACCCCTCACCACTGATCTTCAGCATAACCCGTCGATACCGCGCTTGCGTCTCTGCCATAACCTGCACACTCGCCCCGTGGGTGATCGTGTTTGGCCAGAGATGATAGCCCGACACCCCGCCGCCTGCCACCTTCTCGGCCGCCCGGGCGCGCCCCCGGACCGCCAATCCCGCCCGCCATTGCGCCCGCCGGCCGCTGGAGCCACACCGGCATTTCCGGTTAGACTCTCTGCGTGCCAAAACAACCCAGCAAACCAAAGAACCCCGCGTACACCTACAGCGCCGCCGGCGTGGATATCGAGGCCGCCGACCGCATGGTCGATCTGATCGGGCCGGCCGTCCGCAGAACCTACGGCCCGCGCGTCATTGACAGCCACGGCGCCTTCGCCGGCCTCTTCCGCCTCGACTACGACGAGCGGCTCTTCGCCCGCAACTATCGCGACCCCGTCCTCGTCGCCTGCACCGACGGCGTCGGCAGCAAGCTCCTCGTCGCCATCCAGGCCAGACGACTCGACACCGTCGGCATCGACCTGGTCGCCATGAACGTCAACGACATGCTCTGCTGCGGCGCCGAGCCGCTCCTCTTCCTCGACTACGTCGCCGTCCACAAGCTCGTCCCGGAAACCGTTGCACAAATCGTCCACGGCATCGTCGCCGGCTGCGAGCAGGCCGACTGCGCCCTGCTCGGCGGCGAAACCGCCGAAATGCCCGACCTCTACCGCCGCGGACACTTCGACCTGGCCGGCTTCGCCGTCGGCGTCGTCGAACGCCACCGCATGATCAAACCCCAGGACGTTCGCCCCGGCGACCAGCTCGTCGGCGTCGCCTCCAGCGGCTTGCATTCCAACGGCTATGCCCTCGCCCGCCGCGTCCTACTACAGCAGGCCGGCTTGCGCCTCAAGGAACAGCCGCGCGCCCTCGGCGAGCCGCTCGTCGACGCCCTGCTGCGACCCACGCGCATCTACGTCCGGCCCATCCTCAACGTGCTGCGCCACTACCAGGCCAAACCGCTCGTCAGCGCCATGGCGCACATCACCGGCAGCGGCCTGCCCGGCAATCTCGTCCGCATCCTGCCCAACAACTGCGACCTCGTCGTGCGCCGCGGCGCCTGGCCGGTCCCCCCGATCTTCGGCCTGCTCGAACATCACGGCGTCGCCGAAGACGAGCTCTACCGCGTGTTCAACATGGGCATTGGATTCGCCCTCACCGTGCGGCCCAAGGCCGCTAACACGGTCGTGCGACTTCTGGAAAGCGCCGGCGAACAGGCCTTCATCATCGGCCAGGTGCAACGCGGCCGCGGCCGCGTGGAGATCAGATGACATGACTACCCGCTCAGGCCAATACGCCCGGCATCTTACCCTGCTAATCCTGGCCGGCCTTTCACTCCTGGCCGCCGGTTGCCAGACGCTGACGCGCGACCGCTCACCCGTCGCCCACGAGCTGACCACCTGGGAATTCGGCCCCTACGAGGGCCGCCGAATGACCACCGAACACTACGAGATCTGCACCACCGTCACCGACCCGGTACTGCTTGAGACCTTCCCGCAACTCATCGAGCGCGCTTACGCCCGTTACCAGGAACTCGTGCCCCCCGCCCGCCAGCCCGCCGAACGAATGCAGGTCTACCTGTTCCAGACGCGCGCCCAGTGGGTCTACATGACCCGCCGCCTGACCGGCCCGCGCGCCGAGACCTTCCTGAAAATCCGCAACGGCGGCTACTCCGAGGGCGGCATCTCCGTCATCCAGTACGTCTCGCACGCCGTCACTTTCCCCCTGCTCACGCACGAGGGCTTCCACCAGTACCTCTACCACTGCGTCCACCCGGCCGTGCCCGCCTGGCTCAACGAAGGACTCGCCGTCGTGTGCGAGGGCCAGCGCTGGACCGGCAGCGGCCTCAAGCAGTTCGACGAAGCCTACAACCCCGTGCGGCGCAACCTGCTCGCCCAGGCCGTCGCCCGCAACCGGCTGTACTCCCTCCAGGAGCTGCTTGACACCCACGCCGGCAAGGTCGTGCACGAAACCTCGACCCGCGTCGGCACCTATTACGCCCAGGTCTGGGCCTTGATGCTGTTCATGTGGCGCGGCGAGTACGCCGACGACTTCGCGCGCCTCCGCGCCGCCCTCGCCGAGCCCGACTTCGAGCAGCGTCTGCGCGCCGAGCAGGCCCTCTCCGACAAACCCGAAATCAGCCGTGGCGAAGCCCTCTTCCGCAGCTTCATCACCGACGACCTGACGACCTTCGAACGCCGCTACATAGCCTTCCTGCGCCGCGAGTTGCTCAACGAGCGCTAGGACGAAACGGGAGATCACCCATGGCAGAGACGATTCAATTCGATGACTTCCTCAAGCTTGACATGCGCGTCGCCATCGTTACCAGCGCCGCCGCCCACCCCAACGCCGACAAGCTGATCGTCCTGCAGGTTGACCTCGGCACCGAGCAACGCCAGATTGTCGCCGGCTTGCGCGGCTACTACGAGCCCGATGCCCTGGTCGGCCGGCAGATCGTCATCGTCACCAACCTCGCCCCGCGCATGATGCGCGGCGTCGAAAGCCAGGGCATGCTGCTGGCCGCCTCGAGCCCCGACCGCTCACAGGTCGTGCTGCTCACCACCGCGCAACCCGTGCCACCTGGCGCAACCGTCTCCTGACCACCGGCCGGCTTCAGAGGACCACGGTCATGCCGAACAACGCGCCCAATGGGGCCACCCTACTGATCACCGACATCCGCACGCTGCTGTGCGTCCCACCCGGCCCGCTCGCCGGCGTGCGCATGCGGCAGGTCCCCAGCATCGACAACGCGGCCCTGCTCATCCGCGCCGGCCGCATCGCCTGGTTCGGCCCGGCCGCCGACGTACCCGCCGACGCGGCGGCCCGCACCTGGTCGGCCGGCGGCGGTCTCGTCATCCCCGGCCTGATCGACCCGCACACCCACATCCCCTGGGCCGGCGACCGCAGCGCTGAGTTCGCCCGACGCCTGGCCGGCGAAACCTACCTATCCATCATGGAGTCCGGCGGCGGAATCCGCGTCACCACCCAGGCTGTCCGCGCCGCCTCCGAACAGCAACTGGTCGATGAAAACCTGCCGCGCCTCCGACGCATGCTGCCCCTCGGCGTCACCACGGTCGAGTGCAAGAGCGGCTACGGTCTCGCCCCGGAGCACGAGCTCAAGCAACTGCGCGCCATCCGCGCCCTGGCCCGCCTCCAGCCCATTGAGCTGATACCCACCTACCTCGGGGCCCACGCGCTCCCGGCGGAATATGATGGCCGCGCCGACGAGTTCATCGATGTCATCGCCGCCGAAGACCTGCTGCGGCAGATCGCCGCTGAGCATCTGGCCGAGTTCTGCGACGTCTTTTGCGATCGCGGCGCGTTCACGGTCGCCCAGGCCCGCCGCGTGCTCACGCGTGCTGCGGCCGCCGGCCTGCGACCCCGCCTGCACGCCGACGAACTGGCCCAGATCGGCGCCACCGCCCTGGCCGGACAGCTCCAGGCCGTCTCGGCCGACCACCTCGAGCACATCGACGCCGACGGCATCGCCGCCCTGCGCGCCGCCGGCACCGTGGCGCTCGTGCTGCCCGGCACCTCCTTCTTCCTGGGCATCCCCCACTGCGACGCCCGCCGCCTGGTCTCCGCCGACCTGGCCGTCGCCCTGGCCACCGACTACAACCCCGGCTCGTGCATGATCGAATCCCTGCCGCTGATTATGAACATCGCCGCCTGCCAACTGCGCCTCACACCTGTGGAAGTGCTGGTGGCCTGCACGGCCAATGCGGCGGCGGCCGTGGCACGCCACACGCGCCTGGGCGCCATCGCCGCGGGCTTCGAAGCCGACCTGGTCGTGCTGCAGGCCGCCTCCCTGGAAGAATGGTTCTACACCCCCGGCCGCCCGCGCGTCCGGCACGTCTTCAAACGCGGCGCCCTCGTCCACAGCGCCTGACAGATACGCCCACCCGCGCCACGTCGCGTCACGGCTCGGCCGCGGCCTCTTCGTCATCTTCATCCACAGAGGTGAACTTCAGCAGCGGCGCAATCACGTGCTCCACGAAATCGGCCGAAACGGCATCCGTGTGCATCCCGCGATAGCCGTAGTCCCGGTACTGCCGCCGATAGGGCATGTTGCGCACGCGCTGCCGATACAGCCGCGCCGTCTCCAGGGACGCCTCCCCCGGCTCGGCCAGCCCGATCAGCCCCGCCACGGCCGGATTGAAGGTGCGCCGATCAACCGAGCCGGCCAGCGGCACCGCATAGCGCAGCACCGGATCATCCGGGCTGTAGAAGTTGTACAAACACTCGTCGACGCGCCGCAGCAGCCCCGACAAGTCGTACGTGTTCGACAGACTGCTGGCCAGGAACACCACCGTGCCCACCCGCGTATCCGCCGGCAACAGCTCCACCGCCCAGGTCGCTATGCCCGTCCCCGCCGACAGCGCAATGATGTTCACGTGCCGGCCCGGATAGCGCTGCAGGTAGTCCTGGATGCGCTCGGCCAGCCGCTGCGCCTGCTGCAGGTTGCGCTCCCGATGCATCTGGTCCCGCAACGTCCCCCCCACGATGCTCTGCCAGCCGAACACCTCGATCGAGCCTTCGTAGCCGGCCCGGCGCAATCCCTGCGGAACGTCCAGCGTGCCCACGTGCCCAAACGTCCCCGCGCCCCCGACGTAATACGTCCGCCCCAACTCGCTGCCGCGCAGATCCGTCCCCAAATACGTAACCCACGTGCAGCCGCCACAACAGCAACCCACCAGCGCCGCCGCCACGACGCAAGCAACCCGCCCCGCCAGCGCGCCCCGCGCCCCGCCCTGTGAAGCCGTCGCCACCTACGGCCCCACCTCGTTAAGCACCTTCTCGGCAACGTAAATCGGCACATCGCTGCCGGCCCCCAGCGCAATCGCGTCCGACGGCCGACTGTCAATCTCGATCAGCTCCCCCTGAAAACGCACGATCAGCCGCGCATAGAACGTATGATCCTGGAGATCATTGATCACGATCCGCTCCAGCTCCGCCGACAGCGCCGCGATCGTGTTCGCCAGCAGGTCGTGCGTCATCGGCCGCTGCAACTGCAAACCCTTCACCCGCCGGTCGATCGCCAGCGCCTCACTCAGGCCGATCACGATCGGCAGCATGCGCGGCCCGTTCCGCTCCCGCAGCACAATGACCTGCTGATCGCGCGTCTCGCAGATCAGAATCTGTGCCAAGTCCATGCGGACTTCCATGCGCATTCCTCTCAAGTAGCCCACGGTCAACCTAGTCCTGTCCGTGGGCCCTTGTCAAGCAAAGCCCGCCCCCCGGCACTGCCGCAAACGCCCGCCCCGCCGTCCGATATGCGCTGCCGGCATCAGCGACTCACCACATCCGCCCGCCCACTCCGCCGGCCGCGCAATCAAACCACGCCGAGCCCCAAAATCACCCGCCCCGCCTGAAGCCCCCGGCCGGCCATTGATTTTCAGCCACCACCGCCGTAAACTCCTGCTTGCATTGGGGATTAGTGTAACGGTAGCACGACTGACTCTGGATCAGTTAGTAGAGGTTCGAATCCTCTATCCCCAGTAATCGCGGCCCGCTGCTCCCCGTGACAGCGGGCCGCTTCTTTGGCGATAATCCGCACCGGCACCGCCCCAGCGGCGCAAAACGCCTTACCCGGGCGCGCGCCCGGATACCGAACACCACCAACTACAGGCCAGGGCCAGACTGCCATGGAAACCCCTAATTCGACCACCGGTGACGGCTCCGACGGGGCCCGCCCCACACCCGCCCGCGACTTCATCCGCGAGATCATCGACGCGGACAACCGCACCGGCAAACACGGCGGCCGCGTCCACACGCGCTTTCCCCCCGAGCCCAACGGCTACCTCCACATCGGCCACGCCAAGTCCATCTGCCTGAACTTCGGCATCGCCGAGCAATACGCCGGCAAGTGCAACCTGCGCTTCGACGACACCAACCCCGCCAAAGAAGAGGATGAATACGTCCGTTCCATCATCACCGACGTCCACTGGCTCGGCTTCGACTGGCAGGACCGCCTCTTCTTCGCCTCCGACTACTTCGAGCGAATGTACGCCTGGGCGGTCCAGCTCATCAAGCAGGACCAGGCCTACGTCTGCGACCTCTCCGCCGAACAAACCCGCGAGCTGCGCGGCACGCTCACCCGGCCCGGCCAGAACAGCCCCTACCGCGACCGCGGCGTCGCCGAAAACCTCGACCTCTTCGAACGCATGCGCCGTGGCGAGTTCCCCGACGGCTCCCGCACCTTGCGCGCCAAGATCGACATGGCCCACCCCAACCTCAACATGCGCGACCCGGTCATGTACCGCATCCTGCACGCCAGCCATCACCGCAGCGGCGACGCCTGGTGCATCTACCCCATGTACGACTGGGCCCACGGCCTCGAAGACTCCATCGAGAACATCACCCACTCCATCTGCACGCTGGAATTCGAGAACCACCGGCCCCTCTACGATTGGTTCCTCGACGCCCTGGGCATCTACCACCCGCAGCAGATCGAGTTCGCCCGCCTCAACCTGACCTATACCGTCATGAGCAAGCGCAAGCTGCTCGAGCTGGTCCGCGAAGGCCACGTCCGCGGCTGGGACGACCCGCGCATGCCTACCATCTCCGGCCTGCGCCGCCGCGGCTACACCCCCGGCGCCATCCGCAACTTCTGCCGCCGCATCGGCGTCTCCAAGTACGACGGCATCGTCGATGTCGCCCTGCTCGAACACACGCTGCGCGAAGACCTCAACAAGTCCGCCCCACGCGTCATGGCCGTCCTGCAGCCCCTGCGCCTCGTCATCGACAACTACCCCGCGGACCAGGTCGAGCAGCTCGAAGCCGTCAACAACCCCGAAGACCCCAGCGCCGGCACGCGCCCGGTACCCTTCTCCCGCGTCCTCTACATCGAGCGCGACGACTTCCGCGAGGACCCGCCCCGCAAGTTCTTCCGCCTGGCTCCCGGCCGCGAAGTCCGCCTGCGCTACGCCTACTTCATCACCTGCACCGACGTCGTCAAGGACCCCGCCACCGGCGAGATCACCGAGCTGCACTGCACATACGACCCGGCCACCCGCGGCGGCGACGCCCCCGACGGTCGCAAGGTCAAGGCCACGCTCCACTGGGTCTCCGCCGCCCACGCCTGCCCGGCCGAGGTCCGTCTCTACGACCATCTCTTCATTAAGCCCGACCCCGAGGACGCCCCCGAAGGCCTCGACTACCGCAGCAACCTCAACCCAGACTCGCTCCAGGTGCTGACGGACTGCCACGTCGAGCCGAGCCTGGCCGACGCCGCCCCGGGCTGCCGCTACCAGTTCGAGCGCCAGGGCTACTTCTGCGTCGATCCGGACTCCCGCACCGGAAACCTCGTCTTCAATCGCACCGTCCCACTCCGCGACACCTGGGCCAAGATAGAGAAAGCACTACAGACCACCGACGGCTAGTACCCCACAACACTCCCGCTACCGAAAAACTCGATTCCGCGCTTGCCCTCTGATACAGGCAGGGGTATTATCAACATAGCGGAAAGCGGATTCAGAACCCCGGGCCGGATTGCGTCGGTGTACGTGTCCCCCCCGCACGTCCCGACCGCCGGCCCATTTTTTTCGCCCACTCATTCCCGCCCGCTGCGCCTCCCGCCTCCTCCACGATGCCCGATCGAACACCGGCCCGCGCGCTCCACTACAGTAACAACGTGACCATGCCCGCTTGTCGGAAACTGTGAACACCGCCTCACACCCCCCGCGCCCGCCCACCACGCGGTTTGACACTCCTCTGAGGCCCACCTATCATCGTCGCCCTGCGGCACACGCCGGGCGCGGCGGCATCTAGTGCATGACGTAGTGGAGACGAGAGTATGCTTCACCGTGGGTGGCGACAGGGGTTGGCGCAGCTCGGACTGGCGATCATCGTGGTCGGCGGACTGCTGACCGGCGGCTGCCACGCCGCCGTCGAAGATCGCCAGATCGACACCTCCATCAGCTCATACCGCGACCGCATGCTGGTCCAGCACCAGGAGCAGGCCGCCCAGGCAGCTACGCCGCGCGGCGCGCAGCCCGTCCCCTGGCGGCCCGACCTGCCCGCCCGCGAAGCCCTCATGACGGAAACCGGCCCCGATGCCGCACCCACGCCGACGGAGATCCTGGCGCAGATCCCCGATCCGGTCGAAGCCGCCCAGGTATTCGAGGAACGCTTAAGCCAGCTCCGCGCCGCCCCCCAGCCGGACCCCCGCGTCATCGGCAACTACGAGAAGGTCAAGGACCGCGCCCTGGAATACCTCCAGATGGTCGCGCGCCCCCAACAGGTGCGGCTGAGCCTCGCCGAGTGCGTCCAGCGCGCCATCGCGAACAACTACTCTATCCGCTTCGAGGCCTACAATCCGGCCATCAGCCAAACCCAGCTCATCGAGGCCCAGGCCGCCTTCGATGCCGAGTTCTTCCTCGACAGCTCCTGGTCCAAGCTCGATCAGGCCACGACCTCGGCCTTCGTTCCATCCACCAGCGACACCCGCGCCATCAAGGGCGGCTTCCGTAAGCTGCTGCCTACCGGCATGCAGGTCTCCACCCACATCGGCCAGCAGCGCACCAAGAACAACCTGCCATCTGAATTCCAGACCCTCAACCCCAGCTACTCCACCAGTTTCGTCGCCACGTTAACCCAGCCCCTGCTGCGCGGCTTCGGCCTCGACTACAACCGCCGCTATATCCTCATCGCTCAGGCCGAGCACGACATCGCCCGCGAGCGCTTCATCCAGAAAGTGCGCGACACCCTCCTGAGCGTCGAGCAGGCCTACTGGGCGCTGGCCGAGGCCCGCCGTACCGCCGCTATCCTGGCCGAATCCGTCGCCCAGAACTACGTCACCTACGAGGGCATCTGGCAACGCCGCCTTCACGACGCCACCCGCGTCGAGCTCGCCAACTCCCGCTCCCGCTGGCGCACCCGCGAAGTCGAGTACCAGGAGCGCATCAAGAACATCCGCGATGCCGAGGACCGCCTCAAGAGCCTGCTCAACGACCCCGACCTGCTGCTCTCCGCCGACCTTGAGCTTATCCCCACCGAGACCCCCATGGTTGCGGCCCTGTCGCTCGACCAACTTGCCCTGGTTCGCACGGCCCTCGATCAACGCAGCGAGATCCGCGAGGCCCGCCGCACCATCGACCGCGCCCGCATTCAAACCGCCGCCGCCAAGAACGAAACGCTGCCGCGCCTCGACCTCTCCTTCCAATACGAAGTCCAGGGCATCGGCCCCAGTGCCGATTCCTCCTTCGATAACCTCACGACCAACCGCTTCATCTCCTACACTGTCCAGGCCCAGTTCTCGTACCCAATCGGGAACCGTGGCCGCCAGGCCGCCCACCGCCGCGCGCGGCTCCAGGAATCTCAGTCCGTCGTCAACCTCCACGCCGCTACCGACACCATCGTCAACGAAGTCAACACCGCCGTGCGCGCCCTGGTCGTTCGCCACGCCCAGATCCCGCCGCAGCTCGACGCCGTCCACGCCGCCGACAGCAACATGCAGGCTTACCAGGCCCGCACCCAGAAGATCGACCCGCTCTTCCTGGAGAACGAGCTCAGCGCCGTCGAGCGCCTGGCCCAGGCCCGCACCACCCTGCTGGCCGTCGTAACCCAATACAACACCGCCATCGTCGGACTCGAGAAGGCCAAGGGCACCCTCCTCGACTACAACAACGTCGTCGTCAGCGACCTCCAGCCCGAACGCTGACCCGAACGCCCGCTGAACCCAACGCTAACCGCAGACAGACCCCCCGCTGCCCAAACCGCGCCCCTATCCTCAGACCGGCACTTCCCCCAACAACCCAATCGCCAGCCGCTCGCATACCAGCACCGGCGCCACGTTCTGATCCAGCAGCCGCTCGGCGTGCTGCACCGCCCGAATGCAACCTTCAATCTCATCCACGCCCTGCCGCCCCGCCAAAGCGGCCGCCCGCCGCTCCTGACTCGCCAGCCGCGCCCCACCCACGACACCCGCCCGCACCACCAGCGCCTCCCGGTAAACCATCGCCACCAGCATGAACACCAGCTTCAACGCCGTCCGCAGTTCGTCCGTCGACAGCGACTTCGCCGCCCCGCTCACCGCCGGCTCAGCTCCCCCCCCGTCATCCTCAGCCGCCCCAGCCTCAGCCTCATCCGGCTCCTCCGCCCCGCGACTGCGCAGCCCCAGGCCGCCCGCGCTCTCAATCAAGCGCTCCGCGAACCGACTCGGACCACCACTCTCCAACTCGTCCAGGCTCGCCCCCACCTCGTCGAGCGCCGCCAACATTCCGCAGCGCTGCCATTGCACTGCCGCCCCCAGCCGACCATCCGCCAGCAGCGCCAGTGCCCGCGCCGCCTCCACCTTCACCCCGCCACGCTCAACCAGATGCCGCTCAATGAAGTCCGGCGGCAGCAGCCCAAACGGCACCCGCTGACACCGCGACCGGATCGTCGGCAACAGCCGCTCCGCCGCCGCGCTCACCAGGATCAGGCAACTCTGCCCCGGCGGCTCCTCCAGCGTCTTCAGCAGCGCGTTCTGCGCCCCCTCGTTCATCCGCTCCGCCTCGCGGATCACGAATACGCGCCGCCCCCCCAGGCTCGGCTTGCTGGCCGCCGGCTCGATCAGAAAGTGCCGGATCACGTCAACCGCCAGGAACAACCCCTTGCTCGTCCGCACCGCCCGATCCGGATGCAGCTTGTGCAGCCGCCGCTCAATCACATGCAGGTCAGGGTGGTTCCCCCCGGCCACCAGCCGGCACGCCCGACAGGTGCCACACGCGTCCGCGTCCGGCTCAACATCCGCCTCACACAACAACCGCGCCGCCAGCGCCCGCGCCGTCAACTCCTTGCCAACCCCCTCCGGCCCCTCGAACAGGTAGGCATGCGGCATCCGCCCGCTGCGCAATGCCCGCCGCACAACCGACAGCGCCCGCTCCTGATGCTCCACGTCACGGAAACGCACGCCGCAACGCCTCCTGCAAATCGCCCAACACCGCAGCCACGTCCCGGGCCCCGTCAATCAGTACCACCGGCGCCGGGTACACCGCCGGCAGTTCCCGAAACAGCTCCCGCACCCGCCGATGAAACTCCAGCGGCCGCCGCTCCATCGCATCGCGCGCCGCCCCCTCTGCCTGCAGCGCCCGCTGACCACTACGCTCCAACCCCACTTCCGCCGGCACATCCAGAACCAGCGTCAGGTCCGGCCAGGTCTCGCCCACGGCGTAACGCCCCAGCTCCAGCACCCGCGCCCGCGGGTAGCCCGCCGCCACCTGGTACGCGCACGTCGCCGAAATGAACCTGTCGCACAACACCGTTCGCCCGGCCGCCAGCGCCGGCCGCACCACCTCCGCCACAAGCTGCGCCCGCGCCGCCATGAACAACAGCGCCTCGCAAGTCGGATCCATGTCCGATAAATCATGCCCCAGCAGCACGTGCCGGATCCGCTCGGCAATCACCGTCCCGCCGGGGTCGCGCGTGCAGACGCAACTGCCGCCCGCCGACTCGATCCACACCGCCAGCCGCGCGAGTTGCGTGCCCTTGCCGGCACCGTCGCCGCCGTCCAGAACGATGAACTTGCCCGCCAGGTTCATTACGCCGACCATAGTCCAATCCGCACACGCCGGCAACTCGCGCCGCCTGTCCGCCGCTCAGCCCCGCGTTGACCGCCGCCCAACTGCGCTGTTACGGTGCCCCCAATGCCGGACGCGCCACGCGCGCCCCCCAACGGAACCAAACCATGGACTGGCTCGCCTGGATACTCCTCGAATCGCTACCGGCCCTCGCCGCCCTGCTCTTCACCGCCAACTTCATCCTGCTCGTCTATTGGCGCCGCACCGGCCGCCCACGTCCTCTGCTGATCGGCCTGGCCGCCGGCGCCGCCC
This sequence comes from uncultured Planctomycetales bacterium, assembly GCA_964550375.1. Taxonomy (GTDB): domain Bacteria; phylum Planctomycetota; class Phycisphaerae; order UBA1845; family Fen-1342; genus JAAYXS01. Next base: position 153,802 of record CAZJYX010000004.1, read on the forward strand.
TGCTCGCCGTGCAGACCGTCGTCGTAACGCGCCGCGAGCACGCCCTGGGCATCCTCACCGGCATTCAGCAGGACGTGATGACCACGCGCACCACGCACCTCGCCGACGCCCTGGCCCCCAACTTCCAGGCCGGCGACATGGACCGCAACGAATTCCTCGATTTCGTCACGCGCTGCTACGACCGCGTTGACGTCGCCGCCGTTCGCCGCGTCAGCTTGACGTTCCTCGACTCCCAACCCGAACACTTCACTATCAAGGTCGCGTACATGGCCGACGTGCGGGCCTCGTTCGGCGGCGGCTGGTGGCGCAGCACCTGGGAAATCGCCTTCCAGCAGACGCCGCAAGGCTGGCGCATCGCCGGCATCACGCCCCTCTACATCGACGGCATCCCCAACGTCACCTGGCAGCGCCTCGGCCAACCCTGACCGCCACGCACGCAGTCGGCCTGGCGCCGCGCCCTCCGGCGAATTGAGTGGCCGCGGCGGGGCTGGCAGCCTATGATCATGTCCCAAGACAGAGGAGGGTTCACCATGCGACGCCGATTCGTCATCTGCGCGGCGGGGGCAGCCCTTCTGATCGCCGGCCTGGCCGGCTGCGATCCCGGTCTGCTCGACCCGTCCGGACGACACGGGCCGCCCCTCACCGACCTCAAAGCGACCGCGGTCGCCGCCCGCTACCTGGCCGGCAAATACCCCGGCACCATCAACAGCACACTCAACGACCCCGTCATCGTGTACCACTTCACGTACGCCAACGGCGTTACGCTCTGGGCCCTGCTGCTCTGGCACGAGCGCACCGGCCACGATGCCCTCCTCGAACAGGTCCGCGCGTCGCTCGCCAAGTACCAGGCCGACGGCCGCTATCGTCCCCACGGCGGCAGCGACCCGATCGACTACCTCGGCTCCATGGCCCACGCCACGCTGGCCTACTACCTGCATACCGGCGACGAACAGTTCCTTGATGAGGCCCTCGACGCCGCCGACTTCTTCCACGACGGCGTGTCCCGCACGCCCGAAGGGCTCATCGCCCATCACAGCGCCCCGCAGCGCGGCAAAATCTGGGCCGACGCCCTCTTCATGACCATGCCGCTGATGGCCAAGGCCGGCGCGGCACTGGACGATCCGGCGTACCACGACGACGTGCTGGCCCAGTTTCGTGGCTTCGATGCCCGGCTGCGCCATCCGCTCGTCGGGCTCTATCACCAGGGCTACAACTGGCACGGCTCGGGCCCGACGCCGGGCTTCTGGGGCCGCGCCAACGGCTGGGTCGCGGTGGCCATGACCGAGGCCCTGGACGCCATACCTGACGATCATCCGGGCCGCTATGAGCTCCTCGCCCTGTACCAGGACTTCGCGGCCGCCCTCGTCGCCCACCAGGGCCTCGGCGGCATGTGGCACCAGCTCCTCAACCGGCCGGACAGCTTCGAAGAAACGTCCTGCACCGGCCTCATCACCTACGCCCTGGCCCGCGGCGTCCAGCGCGGCTGGCTGCCGGCCGAATACGCGGCCGCCGTCCGCCGCGCGACGGCCGGCCTCAATCGCATGATCTCGCTCACCGGCGACATCGCCAACATCTGCCCCGGCACCCCGCCGCAATCGTCCGAAAGCGCCTACTTCAACACCACGCCGCGCCGCAACGAATCGCACGGCATCGGTCCCACCCTGCTCGGACTATATGGCGCGGCGCTGATAGAAGACCTCGCGGAGTGAGCCATGGCGACCCTGGTGTGCTCCAATCGCGCGACAATCGGGACCGCCGCGCTGGCGACCATACTGCTGACAACGTTCGCCGGCGGCTGCAACGGCGAATTTCCCCTGCCGCCAATACCAGCCACCTGGCCCCGCCACACCATCAGCGCCGCCTACCACGGCGCTGACGGTGTCAAGCTGGGCGACATCAACGGCAACGGCCTCATGGACCTCGCCGCAGCCTGGGAAGAGAGCGGCGTCGTCACGGTGCACCTCAACCCAGGCCCGGCACACGCCCGGCAGCCCTGGCCTTCCGTCGTGGTCGGGCGCGTCGCCGATGTCGAAGACGCCGTCTTCGTCGATGTGAACAACAACGGCCGTCTTGACGTGGTCAGTTGCTGCGAGGGCAGCACGCGCCGCATGTACGTCCACTGGGCCCCGCTGGACGACGCCGACCTGCTCAACCCCGCCGCCTGGACGACTGAGGTCATACCCACGACCGTCGGCGTGCAACAGTGGATGTTCTGCATGCCGGCCCAGCTCCACGACTCAGGCGTCCAGTTGATCGCCGGCGGCAAGGGCAGCGGCGCGAGCATCGGCTACCTCTCGGCCCAGGGCGATCCGCGCAACCTCGCCAACTGGACCTGGACGCCCCTGGCCGACGCAACGTGGATCATGTCGATCATCCCCGCCGACGTGAACGGCGACGGCGACCTGGACATCGTTTACACCGACCGCAAGGGCGCCGACCGCGGGGCCTACTGGCTGGAGAACCCGCTGATCGGCGACGGCCTGCCGCTTTGGCGCAAACACCGCATCGGCGCCACCAACGACGAAGCGATGTTCATGGACCTCGGCGACCTGGACGGCGACGGCCATCTCGACGCCTTCGTCGCCACCAGCGGCCGGGCCGTGATCCACTATCGGCCGGTCGGCAACCCCCGCCTCCCCTGGTCCGCCGCCCCCATCACCTGGCCGAATACCTTCGGCACCGGCAAAGCCGTTCGCATCGCCGACCTGACCGGCGACGGCAGCATGGAGCTTGTCTTCAACTGTGAGAACGCCGGCGGCGGCCGGGTCGGCATCGGGCGCCTGACCCAGCTTACCACCGAACCGATCAGCATGTGGACCGCCACCCCCCTGGCCGACACCGCCGGCCGCAAGTTCGACGTCCTCCAACTGCTGGACGTGAGCGGCAACGGCTACCTGGACGTGATAACCACGGAGGAATCCGCAAACCTCGGCGTCGTGTGGTACGAGAACCCCGGCTAGCACGCCCCCCCCCCCCCACCCGAGCAACAAAGACGACGCCCCCAGCCACCCCCATCAGCCGCCAATCTCCGCCAGGTTGCGCTCTATCGCCGCCAAACGCCCCTCCAGCTCCGCCAGCCGGGCACGCTCCCGCTCCACGACCGCCGGCGGCGCCTTGGCCACGAAGCCCGCGTTCGCCAGCTTGCCTTGCAGGCCGCGAATGTGCCCGCCCAGCTCGTCCCGCTCCTTCGCCAGCCGCTTGCGCTCCACACTCAGATCCGCCAACCCCTTGATCGGCACGAAAATCTCAACGCCCGGATACACCTTCGTCGCCGACTCCGCCGGCTTCTCCACGCCCGCACCGATCTCCAGCGCCTCGCAGCGCCCCAGCCGGCACATCACCGCCTGCTGCGAAACCAGCCCCGCCACGAGTTGCCCCGCCGCCCGGATAACGGCCCGCGGCAACTTGCCGATCGCCGGCTGCCGCGCCGCCGAGCGCGTCGTGTTGATCCACGCCAGCGTATCCCTCAGCCCGCGAATCACGTTCTGCAACGCCGCCAGCTCGTCTTCCACTTCCGCCGCCCGCGGCCACGCCGTCGCGTCCGGCCAGACCGCCCGAATCAGGGCCGGCTCGCCGTCAATCAGCCGCGTGATGCCGCGCTGCGGCGCCGCCGCGTTCAGCTTCGCCCATAGCGCCTCGGTGATGAACGGCGTGATCGGGTGCAGCAGCCGCAGCGTCTGGTCCAGCACCCAGGCCAGCACCTGTCGGGCCACCTGCGCCGAGCCGTCCGCGTGCCGCACCATCTCCCCCGCCTCGTTCCGCCCGAACAGCCGCGGCTTGACCAACTCGACGTACCAGTCGCAGAAGTCGTTCCAGAAGAACGAGTACAGCGCGTTCGCCATCTCGCTGATCTGGTAGTGCTCCAGCCGCCGGTCGCACTCCGCGATGCAGCCCGTCAACCGCGACAGGATCCAGTGATCCTCCAGCGCCAGGTCCTGCGTCGTCAGCGGCCGCGGGGAATACCCGTCCAGGTTGGCCATCACGAACCCCGTCGCCGCCTGCCACAGCTTGTTGCAGAAATTGCGCCCCAGCTCGAACTTCTCGCTGCTGTTGACCGTGCGGCCGTCGTCCAACTTCACCGGCTTCACCGGCAGCCGCACGTCCTGCGTCTCCGTCGCCATCTGGGCCATCGTGAAGCGCAGCGCGTCGGTGCCGTACAGCTCGATGATGTCGAGCGGATCGACGCCGTTGCCCAGCGACTTGCTCATCGTCCGCCCCTGGCCGTCCTGGATGATCGGGTGTATCTGCACGTGCTGGAACGGCACGCGCTTCATGAAGTACAGCCCCGTCATGACCATCCGCGCAACCCACAGCGTGATGATGCCGCGCCCGGTGACCAGCGTGCTCGTGGGGTAGAAATACTCCAGGTCCTGGTTGCCATCCGTATCCGGCCAGCCCAGCGTGCTGAACGGCCACAGCGACGAGCTGAACCACGTGTCCAGCACGTCGGGGTCCTGCTCGAAGCCGTTTTGGCTCAGGTAATCACGGAATTCGTCATCAACCGCCTGCGCCAGACAGAAGTATCCGGACAACGGTCCGTCAATCTGCTCACCAAACTGCTGGTGCGCTATCAAGCCACGCGCGACATACTCATCAATTCGCGCGCGGACTCGCGCGGCCCGCTGATCATCCGGCTTCTGCCCGCAGCGCCACACCGGAATCCGATGCCCCCACCAGAGCTGTCGGCTGATGCACCAGTCGCGCTTCTCGCCCAGCCAGTCCAGGTACGTCTTCGCATAGCGCTCCGGGAAGAACCGCACCCGCCCGTCGCGGACCGCATCCATCGCCATCTCAGCCAGGTCGCCCATCTTCATGAACCATTGCTCGCTCAGCATCGGCTCGATCGGCGTCTTGCTGCGGTCGCTGTGCCCCACCTCCGTCTCGTACGGCTCGATCTTCTCCATCAGCCCGAGTTGTTCCAGGTCGGCCACCACCTTCTTTCGCGCCTCGTAGCGGTCCAGACCCGCATACGACCCACCGTTGGCGTTGATCTTCCCGTCCGGCGTCAGGATGTTGATCATCGCCAGGTTGTTACGCAGCCCGCAGGCGTAGTCCTTCGGGTCATGCCCCGGCGTCACCTTCACGCAGCCCGTGCCCAGTTCCTTCTTCGCCAGCAGCCCATCGGCGATGATCGGGATCTTCCGGTTCATCAGCGGCAGGACGCAGTTCTTGCCGATCAGGTGCTGATAGCGCTCGTCGCTGGGATGCACGCACACCGCCGTATCGCCCAGCATCGTCTCCGGCCGCGTCGTCGCGATGACTACGTAATCCTCGCCGGCCCTGGCGTTCGGACCGGTCGCGTCGTGCCCCTCGATCGGGTAGCGATAGTGCCAGAAGTGCCCCTTGACCGCCTCGTAGATGACCTCGTCGTCCGCCACGGCCGTCTGCAAGTGCACGTCCCAGTTCACCAACCGCGTGCCGCGATAGATCAACCCATCCTTGAACCACCGGAAGAACGCCTCATAGACCGCCTTCGCGCACACCTCGTCCAGCGTAAACCGCGCCCGGGCCCAGTCGCACGAGAACCCCATTCGGCGAAGCTGCATCAGGATCCGCCCGCCGTACTCCTCTTTCCATTTCCAGATCCGCTCGACGAGCCCCTCGCGCCCCAGTTCGTGCCGCGTCAGACCCTCCTTCGCCTTCAGTTCCTTCTCCACCCGCGCTTGCGTGGCGATGCCGGCGTGATCGGTTCCGGGCATCCACATCGCTTCGTACCCCGCCATGCGCTTCTGCCGGATCAGGATGTCCTGCAGCGTGTTGTTCAGCGCGTGCCCCAGGTGCAGCGCGCCCGTCACGTTCGGCAGCGGGATATCGACGACATAGGGCGTCTTAGCGGCGTTCGGCTCGGCGCGAAAATGGCCGCCCTCTTCCCAGAACCGGTAAGTCTCGCCTTCGATCGCACGTGGATCGTAGCTGCCGCCGTTGCTCATAACCGCTCCATCACCATACTGCCTGATCCAGAACGCGCCACAGGCCATCAGCCCCGCGCCGGTCAAATCCGACCCAATCCGCGCCAGACGCCAATCCGGGCCGGGCGCCAACCCACTCGCACTCCGCGCCGCGACCGTAACCGTACCGCGACCGTCCGAACCGTACCGCTCCGCCCCATCCGTTTCGCGACCATCCGAACCGAGCCGCGGCCATCCGAACCGAGCCGCGACCGTAAGGGAGCGGTTCCTGCTACTCCGACCCGCGACCGCAAGCGCGCGTCCCGCCGCCGCCCAACCCGCTCCGCCGCCGCACAAAACCCTCAGTCTACCGCCGCGCGTCAACCCCGCCCAGCCGGCACCCCCCGCCCAGAACCCTCCGACGACGGTCACCACCGATCGCGACTCCCGGCCCGGCCGCGCTGCAACCCACCCGCCGCCGGACGATTCGCCCCGCCAAGACCAAACTTTCGGCTTGGGGGCGGGAGGGATTGTGCTATAATGGCGGCTGTAGGTGGATTTTGGTGGCATTTCGGGGCCAGAGTCATGAAGACGCTGACACGGTGGGCGGCGGTGGTTGGGCGGGTGAGCGCGGGAGCGAGCGCTGCGTGTACCGGGTGGGCGAGAGTCGGGCGGGCGGTGGTTGGCCGAACGGCCGCAGGGGTGCTTGAGCGTTGCTTGGTGCTTGGGGTGGTGGGGGTGATGTTCCTGGTGCAAGAGGTGTGGGGGCAGGGTTCGCCGCCGGCGGTCATTGAGCCGGTGGCGTTTGTCG
>CAZJYX010000005.1:0-157822 GCA_964550375.1 uncultured Planctomycetales bacterium
GTAACAAGGTAGCCGTAGGGGAACCTGCGGCTGGATCACCTCCTTTCTAGGGGATACCTAGACGTTCCACCGGGTAACCGGCCGGAATGATCTATCAGCGCATTCTTACCCGCTGTTTTGCGGCGGGGTGCGGCGGAGCAATCCGCCGTCCGGCGGCGTCCACTGTTCTACTTTTTTTATGCGCCGCCCGGAAACGCCTGGCGGCCCCGGGCGCCGCCGCTGACGGCAGCTCATCATGTTCAACTGGAAGGCACACCTCGAAAGCATCCTCACCGGCCTGAACCGCACCCACGCCAGCGAACCACTCCCAGAGATCGAACGAATTCTGCGCGGCATCCTCCAGATCGATCAGGTGGCCTTTTACGACCGCAATGGTCGCGCATTCCACCCGGAGACCCCCCTCCAGCAACTGCTCGAGGAGACTTGGCAGGTCGCCGTACGCATCGGCGGAGAGCCCGCCACCCGGCCTGACGAATCGCGCTTCCGCGAAGGCGCGCCCGCGCCGGGGCTGCGCGACCTCTCCACCGAGGACCGCTACGACCTGTTTTTGCGCGAGTTTGTACGCCTCGAGGGGCGTCACCGGTTCATGTGGGCCGGCTACATCGTCCGTGAGCTGCTGCCGCGGCTGGGCTTTCCCCCCGATGAGGCCAAGGTCGTACTCGACCACTTGCGGGCCGAGAACCTGGTCTCGATGACAAAGGTGCCCAACCCGCGAAACCCCGAGTTTCCCGCCACCGGCGTGCAGCTTAACCGCGAACACCCGCGCATCAGGGCCTTGCTGGCTGAGCAGGGGGACTTGACTGCCGCACCCACGGACTACGAGGATGACGCCCCGGCGGCCGAGGTGCCGGAGCAGCACTCCGGTTCGTCGGAGAGCCTGTAGCGTCGTGGCCGGGCTGAGGGGCGTGTCGGCTGATGCCGCGCCGGTCCGGTCTGTGGTGTCCTCGCACAAGGAGAAGCTATCATGGTGCGGTGTGACTTCCTCGTAACAGCGATCGTTGTCGCGATGATGACCGGTTGTGTCTCTGATCCAATCGTTTACAATATACGCATGATTGCGGAGATCGCCGATGTCGAAGAGCGCGTGCTGGCATTTGAACTGATAGGCCCAGGCGTCGCCACCCGCGAGCGTGCCATATACCACGGCGTTCTCGTGTCAGCGCTGCTCGAGCATACTGATGACACGGTTGCTGATTTCAGCCTGGGTGATGTTACTCTGCGCGAGTTGCGGCGCGGGCGCCTCAAGGTGTTGCTCACAGAATCTGGCGAAGCACGAGTACATTGCCTGGGCGTGCCTACGCTGCCAGCCTACGGCTTGAGGCTCGTCGTGAGCGCCTACGTGCCAAATGACCCTGAGGCGGCGGTGATTGGCTGGGCCGAAGCTTGCGGCAACGGGATAAGACAAACAAAGTAATGTGGAGTTGCGCGAAAGGTACAGCTATTGCACGGGCAAGCCGAAGAAGGGCCACGCAGGGCACATGATGCGCGAGTACGGTGGGACCGTGCGCCAACGTGAGATCGACAGGATACTCGCCGGGGAACACTGCCCGAACGAGCGCCGCTGTTTTCGTGCGTTCAAACGCACGAACGGATGACCTATGGCCAAGCGAGTACTGGCTGGGACGCTGGTCATTTCGGCGATGCTGGTCCTGGGAGGCTGCGCACAACAAAGACGCTCGACCTTTGACCTGCAGACGCCGCGCGTGTACATCTGGACCCACTTCGATCCGGCGGAGTTGCGCACCTTCCTGCAGGTAGACGGCCTTTGCGTTGAGGAGACGGGCAAGGGGGGTGGGCTTTTCCTTGTCAGCGGTACCGGGACGCTAAGGTGGCCCGCAGCCGAGATTACCGTTGGCACCTCCCGGATAGTGGCCAACGGCGTGGTAATGGACTCGCGGGCCGACAGCTACCGGAACCTCGTCATTGAGGAGAGCGGCCGCGTGAGGCCCGATGCCTTTTTGCCGTTCGAGAAGCGGTTCCTGTATCTGTGGTAGCAACTGCCATGAACCGGCATCCACCGGCGGCGTCGACGCCGGCGAGTACGTCTTCACCTACGACGCCAACGGCAACGTCGCCCAGGTGCTGGACCTCTCGGCCGGCTCGGCCGCGGCGGCCATCGTGGCGCATTACGAGTACGACCCGTACGGCGGCGTCGTAAATGACCTGAGCGGCTACACTTACGCGGAGGCCAACCCGATCCGCTTCAGCACGAAATACCACGACGCCGAAACCGGCCTGGGCTACTGGGGCTACCGCTACTACTCGGCGCGGCTGGGAAGGTGGATCAGCCCGGATCCGCTGGGCGAAGAGGGCGGGTTGAATCTGAAAGTAAGCTTCCTGAACGACCCGATCAACTGGATCGACGCTCTCGGCGGGTCTCCCCGCCGCCCCGGCGAGAAGCCTGACGAGGCCGAAAGGAGGCCGGCCAAGCCGTACGGCACGTGCACTGACTGCGAGACGCCCTGCAAGCAAGCAGGGCTTTACGGGCAAGCATTGTGTGAGGGTGGCAAGCCGTGTTGGTGCGTGTGTGCGAACAACATTCGATCCGCCCCCTGGCTCGAAAGAGAGCACCACGGCTTGGCGGTTGCGAACGATGCTATCGTGAGGTGTACGGAGGTGCACGAGCGGACGCACGCGGCCAAATTTGACCATTGCAAGCCGGCCGGTCACGATGACCCGAGTGACGAGTGCCGGGCCAGCACGGCAAGCACCGATTGTATGGCAGGCGCCCTGGCTTCATGTGTGGCAATGACGGATGTGTCACACGCCGAGGGCTGCCTCCGGCGTATGGATTACTGGTTCCAAAAGTACGAGACCTGCCGGGCCTATTCGGACGAGGCGCCATGTCCGTCAGCAGAACGCGACGCTTGCAGAGAGGCCCAGGAAAGATATCGGGAGGCACGGCGCAAGGCTGATCGTGAACTCACACAGCGCAGGAAAGATGACGCCGAACAGCGCAGGGAAGGGCGCCGCGGGGAATGAACGCAACATGAGGCGCAAGCGACCGCTGCCTTGGTGGCTTGGGGTCCTCTGCCTGCTGTGCTGTGGGCTTGCGATAGGTGTATGCCTGATGAGTGCATACACGATGATCGCTGCTGTGATCGGCCCACATCAGTGTCACATAGACTTCGGCAGGGTCACCTTCATTATCGATGGCGAAGCACTGCTGGCATTGAAGCTGTCTCCCATTCGTGTCGACTACATGGTCTTCGACGGCCCGCCCAAGTACTATTGGAACAGCTGGAACTTGTGGCGCTGGGACACGTACCTCGTATGTATCACGTTCCCGGCCTGGCTGTTTCCGTTGTTATTCGCGCTGGGCAGCGTGCTCTTCTTCTGGCGCGCGCGTCGGCGCCGCCGTGACGGTGTGTGCAGAAAGTGTGGGTATCTGCTGATCGGCCTGACGTCCCCCCGGTGCCCGGAGTGCGGGATGCCCTTTGAAGCGGCGCGAACGCCGGCGCCGCCCGTAGAATCAGCGGATGAGTAGCGTTAAGCAACAGGTCGCTCGCAGTGCGACCGCCGCCCCTGCGACGAGCCGTATCATGGGCGCCTCACCGCGAGGGTTAGGGACGCGCAACGTGCGTGTGGCCTGTCTTGCCCTCGGTTTGGCTTTGCACCGGAGTCAGGACGCATTCCAGCCCCAAGGAGGTAAGTGCGGATGACAACGAAGTTGACCAAGATGCTGGTTGCTGCGGTGCTCATATCTGCCGTGGCGATTGGCGGCGCAGCATTTGCGCTGAAACGCGGCCTGCAGCACGCGCAGGAGTCCCGCACAAGCACGTACGTCTTCGAAGTCACGGCCGACAGTCTGAGTGAAGAACTCGCCATCAAATATGCGCACAAGGCTCTTGCTGACTGTGAAGGCCTACCCCCAATGCAGCCCAACGAGGATGACCGCGCAACCGCCCCGGACCGTTTCTTAGTTCGAAACACACGCGATCCGCAGCAAGGTCACCTGCTCTTCCAGTCAAAGGACTCAGCGACAGTACGGTACGTGCATATGAGCTTGGCAGACGAGAAACTCACATGCGTGGTTGCACGACCGAAATGATGCCGATACGCGGCGGGATCGGCGGGCTCCTGGCGGTCGCCCAGGCCCAGGTCGGCGGCGACGTCCTATACGAGTCCGGCCTGCGGACAGATCTCCACGACCACCAGTTCGGGCTGGCGGCGGGCAAAGAGCTGGCGTAGCGTGCCGCTGTGCGTGGCCACGTTGCTCAGGCTGCATTCGCCGGTGATCGAATCGAACCGGCAAAAGACCGACTTGCTCGCGCCCAAATCCAGTGCCAAAATCAACATGGCCGGGTCTCCTTCAAGATGATGACTTCATCTTTGGGCTGACCCCAACGGCCGAGCCCGTAAGGCGGTATACCGCCAGGAGACCCGGCTTTCATAGTCTCTCGCGGTCACTCAGCGCAGCACCGGAGCGGATCTTTGACAACTGAATAAAGAGGCCCCGGGCAGCCGCTCGCCTCCGAACCGCCGCTTTCCGGCTCGATACCAGCCCTTAATGGCGCGCTTGCCGGCTGGGCATCACGCGCAGCGGCCGTCCATCACGCGCGGGAGTGCGTGAGATCACCCCGGCTTGGTCGTGTCCCGTCGCTCAGCGGCGTTGGCGGCCGAGCAGGGCGCCGCCGGTCACGAGCAGGACCAGCACAGTCGGCTCCGGAACGATGCCGGGGCTGGCAATGTCGCCGCCGGCCGACATCCACGAGCCGTACGCGTCACCGACCTCAGCCAGCACCCAGCTTGTCTGGGCTTCCGTGAAGCCGTAGTCCGTCGCCGGGATGTTGCAGCTCTTGTTCTGGGTGCGCACCGTGCCGGGGTAGTCCTGGTCGCCGTAGCTCAGTTGGTCCACCAGGTTGTCGCTGGCGTCGTAGAGATTGATCTGGTCATTGCGACCCAGGTTGGCCGAAAGCTCGCCGATGATGGCTACGCCGGTCAGGCCCCAGGCGGCGGCAAAGTCAGTAGCCAGTGCTTCCGTCAGGATCACCGACTGGCCGGGGGCGACGACGGCGAAGGCGCTCAGGTCCACGATTCCCGGCACCTGGCTGTCGTCGTCGAAGCTCCAGCCGGTCATGTCGATGGAATCCGGCCCGATGTTGGTGAACTCGATGAATTCGCCGTCTGTGCCGGCGTACATCCACTCGGAAATCACCATTTCGGCCGACGCCGCGGGAAGCAAGCAGACCAGCAGACCAAGGGTAATAGCGCGCCTCATGACCTTCCTCCTATGTTAAAGCGCGTTCTCGGGATTCGCCTCGAAGGCCGCGCGGCCTTCAACGTCGTCGGGGCGCACGATGCGCTTGCCAGTACCGGGCGACGAATCCACGGCGCCATGATCCATCATGTTGAATCGCAGATGAAGCCAGGATTAAAAGTGCCCATAGTAGGCCACTCTCCGCGCCCCGAGGGCCCGGCTGGCGACGTTTGGTAAAATCGTTTCTTCGAAGGTGTTACGGCCGGACCTGGTCAGGAGCAGCCGCCCGACGGCGATGAGGTGGGGATTTCATCGTCTGTTAATGCCGGGGACCGCAGGATTCAAGGAGCGCGTTGGGCGGCTTGCTCGAAAGAAGGACCGCCTACGAGATTCTGCACACGGTTGGTGGCGCGGCGAGCGCAGCGCTATGCTTGGCCCTGACAGGAGAAGGTAGTTCGATGCGCGCGAAACCCGGCAGCTTCCTGGCACGGCGTGGTCAGCTCGGGCTGCCGCTGGTGGTCTGTGCGTTGGCGGTATTGCTGGTCTCGCAGAGATACTGGCAGGGGGTTGAATCCGGCGTGAGCGAGGAGGCGGCGGTGAGGCCACAGGCACCGGGAGCGGTGCCCGGTGCCAGTGGCGATTCGCGGCCGCCGGCGACGGGCGATGGTCAGGCGGATAGGCTTCGGCGCGGGTTGATCATGAACACGGGTGCGGCGTTCGCGGGCTACACGCTGTTCGCGCCGCTGCATTCGACCACAACATACCTGGTGGACATGGCTGGGCGCCTGGTGCACTCGTGGCCGAGCCGCTACGAGCCGGGCCAGGCGGCCTACCTGCTCGAGGACGGCAGCCTGCTGCGGGCTGGGCGGGAGCCGGGAAATCGGCATTTCGGCGGCGGAGGAATCGGCGGGCGCGTCGAACGCATTGCCCCGGACGGCACGGTGATTTGGGAATACGTGTGCGCGGATGAGCAGCGCTGTCAGCATCACGACATCAAGCCGCTGCCGAATGGCAACGTGCTGCTGATTGTGTGGGAGAAGAAGACGCAGGCCGAAGCGCTCGCGGCCGGTCGCGACCCCCGGCGGATGACCGGCGAGGAACTGTGGCCGGACTGCATTATCGAGGTCAAGCCGGAGGGTGCCACGGGTGGCCGGATCGTCTGGGAATGGCACGTTTGGGATCATCTTGTCCAGGACGTGGATCCGGGCCTGCCGAACTACGGCATGGTTGCTGACCATCCCGAGTTGATCGACGTGAATTATCGCCGGTCGGTGCCGCGCGCGGCGCCGGCGGAGCTGCGCCGGCTGCGGTCGCTGGGATACGTGGGGGGTGCGGTGCAGGCGGATGAGGAAGAGGCGGAGGGGCACTTGCCGGGCATGGTCGGGGCGGCCGAGGCGCGGCACCCAGATTGGTGCCACACGAACGCGCTCGACTACAACGCCCGGCTGGACCAGATTGCGTTGAGCGTACACGTCTTCAACGAGGTTTGGATAATCGATCACAGCACGACCACGGCGGAAGCGGCCGGTCATCGCGGCGGGCGCTATGGCAAGGGCGGCGACCTGCTGTATCGCTGGGGCAATCCGCGCGCATATGGGGCGGGCGGCACGGACGATCAGCAGTTTTTCGCGCAGCACGACGTGCGTTGGATCCCGGAGGGAGCGCCGGGCGCTGGACATCTGATGGTCTTCAACAACGGTCCGGGCCGGCCAGCCGGCCGCTACTCTTCAGTCGTGGAGATCGCCCCGCCGGTGGACGCGGCGGGCCGATACCGGCTGGAGCGTGGCAAGGCGTTTGGGCCGGCCGCACCTGTCTGGGAGTACACCGCGCCTAACAAGGTGGACTTCTTCTCCAGTCACATTTCGGGCGCGGAGCGGCTGCCGAACGGGAACACTTTGATTTGCTCGGGTGAGCAGGGCCGCGTGTTCGAGGTCAATGCGAGCGGCGGGATCGTCTGGGAGTACGTCAATCCGTACATTGAGCACCCGAGGCCGGCGGGCCTGTTCGGACCGTTTGCTGGTGCGGCGGGTAAGCCGTGGTTTCGGGATCGGCCGCCGCGTGAGTTCGGCCATCCGGGCCCACCGGCCGATGTTGTGGGCGGTGAGCGCTCGGGGCAGCGGCCGCCGCCGCCGGGTGGGCCGTGGGGTCCGCCGCCGGGTGGCCCGGGTGGCCCGCCGGGTGATGCCATTGGCGGTCTGTTTCGGGCGGCGCGGTTGGCGCCGAACCATCCGGGCGTGCAGCGCCTGTTGCAGGCTGGGGGCAGGCATTCCGATGGTGGGTCGTGATACGTGTTGGTCGCCTGGCCGGCGGCGCCGCGGATTGGGACGCAGCGTGTCGGCGTTTGCGGGGGACGAGCCGAAGTTGGCCGCGGGTTGCGCGGTGGCCAATGGGCGTTCGGATTACACTGCCGCGCAGCGCGCGGCGAAACGTACGCCGGCAACGGTGACGCGGCCTGGTCTTGGCCGTTCGGGCATGGAATAGACTGATGCGTGTACTGATAGTCGAAGACCAGGATCGGCTGCGTAACTGGTTGAAGAAAGGGCTGGAGGAGGCTGACTTCGCCGTCGATGCCACGGGTGATGGCAAGGAAGGCCTCTGGTACGCGCTGGGCAATTCGTACGACGTGATCATTCTGGACCTGATGGTGCCGGGGATGGACGGTCTGAGCATTCTGCGCCGCTTGCGGGAGGCGGGGCACGAGGACCAGGTGCTCATACTGACGGCCAAGGATACGGTGCCGGATCGCGTGAAGGGCCTGGACCTGGGCGCGGATGACTACCTGGTCAAGCCGTTTGCCTTCGACGAGTTGCTGGCACGTGTACGGGCGCTGGTGCGCCGCAGATACGGCAAGCATAGTGCTGTCATCGAAGTAGGTGATCTGCGCATCGACACCGCCAGGCGGCAGGTGTGGCGCGGCGAGCAGGAAGTCACGTTGCGAGCCATGGAATACAAGCTGTTGGAGTACCTAGCGCACCGCGCCGGTGAGACCGTCAGCCGCACCGATATCTGGGAGCATCTGTACGACTTCCGCTCGCACACAGTTAGCAATGTCGTCGATGTCTACATCGCCAATCTGCGGCGCAAGCTGGATCGTCCGGGCACTAAGAGCCTGATTCAGACGCGGCGCGGTCTGGGGTACGTGCTGGGGGCGGACTCATGATGCAGTCGCTGCGGTCGCGGCTCATCGTGGGGATGCTGGTTGGGATGGCGGTGTTGCAGGTTGCGGCGGGCACGACGATTTACGTGGTGCAGCGACGGCAACTGCAACGCGCGTTTGATGATGCTTTGTTGGGGGCGGCGAATTCGTTGACGCTGCTCGTGCACCCCGGGCCATTCGGCCATTGGTTTGACACCAACGGCCTGGAGCGCCTGCCGGTTGTGCAGGCGGGCGTTGGCATTCTGTTTCAGATGTGGAGCGACCAGCCGATCGACATGCCGGCTCCGCGGCCCAGCTTCGACGGCGGGCCGGAGGACGCGGGTCGCCTTGGCCCGTCGCGCGACGAAGACATCCACCCAGACGACCGTCCACCGTCGGCCGGGCGCCGGCCCGGAGAAACGTGGCCACGGCGTGTTGACGACCCGCCGCCGCCGTCCGCCGAGCCATCGCCGCGAGGTCCGCGCGAGCCGCGCTGGGAGCCCTGGTCGCGGGAGCGTGTGATTCGCTCAGCCGCGCTCGGGGAGTTGGACCTGCCGCGTCTAGAGACGGCGATTGGCAAATCGCGGTTTGCGGCGATCACGCTGCCGGACGGCCGGCCGGGGCGGGCTGTGGGAGTGCAGTTCCGCGTGCCGCACTTGTTGCCCGGGCCGCGGCGGACGCCCCCGGCTGAGTTGACGGTGGTGGCGGCGGCGAGCACGGTGCAGCTTGAGCAGCAGCTTGGTTTTCTGGGCATGCTGCTGGCGGCGACCGCGTTGGGGACGATGGCGGTGTCGGGCGGCGTGGCGTGGCTGGTGGTTGGTCGCGGGTTGCGGCCGCTGGCGCGGGTGGCGCGGCGAATCGGGGCGCTGGACGAGACCGGCCTGAAGCAGCGTATCGATGACCGCGGTGTACCGCGTGAGATTGTGGCGGTGGCTAGACAGCTTAACGGCTTGCTAGGGCGGCTGGACGAGGCGTTCGAACGTGAGCGGGCACTCACGGCGGACGTGGCGCACGAATTGCGCACGCCGGTGTCGGAGGTACGCACGATCACGGAGATCACGCTGCGTCGCCAGCGGGAGCCGGACGAGTACCGGGCGGCGTTGGGCGAGGTGCTGGACGCGATCACGGCTCTGCAGGAGTTGGTTGAGAAGCTGCTTGTGTTGGCGCGCTTGGAAGCCGGGCAGATGAAGCTGGAGCTGCGCCCCCTGGCCCTGGCGCCGCGGTTGGAGCAGCACTGGGTCCGGGTGGGCGCGCGGGCGGCGGCGCGCGGCGTAGTTTTTGCAGTGCGGGATCCTGAAGAGCTGCCGGTTCTGGCCGATGGGCCGCTGCTGGACGTGGTCCTGGCCAACGCCCTGTCCAACGCGGCCACGTGCGCGCCCGATGGCAGCCGCATAACCGCGGAGCTTGACGATGTTGGGCCGCGCTGTCGGCTCACGATCGTGAATGCCGGCTGCGAGCTGAGCGTTGCCGAGGCCGGGCGCGTTTTCGATCGCTTCTGGCGCGCCGACGCGGCACGCAGCCGCAGCGGCCTTAACTGCGGACTGGGGTTGACGCTGGTTCGGCGTGCGATGGAGGCCATGGGCGGACAGGCGACGGCGCGCGTGGATGCGGAGCGGTGTTTCGTCCTAACGCTGACGTTCCAGCGCGCGGCGCGGAGTGGCTGAGGCCGGGGACGTTCGAGGACGATGACCGCCGGCATGACGCGCTATGGTTGGCCGGTGCCGCTTGACCGCTTGGGCGGCGCGCAGTACATAACCTCACCACGATGCCCTTTTGGAGGATATTCATGAAGACCGGGAAGTGCATGGCTGTTGTTCTGGCGAGCGGGCTGCTGCTGTCGCTCGGCTCCTGCATGACGGATGTGGGTTACTACCTGATGAGCAGCATGTCTGATTACCTGCCTCTCCTGCTGGAGGCGTTGCTGGAGAATGGCACGGTCGCGTAACGGGGGAGAGCAGCCAGCCGCGGAAGCAGCGTCGGCCCAGAGCCGGTCCGCCGTGGCGGGTGGTGGACGTTGATCGCTGACGGCGGCTCTGGATCGCAGGTTTGGTCACCGAGACCGAACGATCCAGCGCGTCTTGCGGCGGGCTAATCGGCTTGCAGCGTTGCTGTAAGCGGCCGCGGAAGTACCGCGGTCAAGATGGCTGCGCGCCGGGGTTCATCCGCCAAACCGCATCGTTGACGCCGCCTCAGAATTGGCCCCGGGGGGGGCATGGGTGCCAGCGACGCGGATTCTGCGCGCGGCTCATCAAAAAAAAACGCCCTTTGCCTGAGATGCGGCGGGTGGTACACTGTGAGCAGACGTCCGGGGACGTCGACGTCCACGATCCTGCTGCTGCGGGCGTTGCGCATCTCTTCGAATCGCCCACGCGCAGCACGGGGAAAAGGAGGAAGGACATGAACAAGCGGCGGGCTATTCTTGCGGGTGTGGGTCTTGTGTTGGTTATCGCGGCCGGGCTGCGTTCGCCGAGCCAGGCGCTCGGCACAGAGCCGGCGGGTTCGCTCCAGGCTGGGCCGGAGGCGCGGTTCGATGGGAGCTTCGCGCCGCCGCGGGGGATGCACGCGGCCGGGTCGGGGTTTCTAGACGGATTCTCGCCGGCTGGTGGCCTGGGCGTGTGCGATGGGCGTCACCGCGAGCCGTTTTCAGCAGCGCCTGAGCCGCGCGCGGTGCGGCTGGTGCCGGCGACCGGGTTGACGCTGATCGTTCCGGATGAATACGAGACTATTCAGGCGGCGATCGAAGCGGCCGCGCCGGGTGACACGGTGTATGTGCGGGCGGGCACGTATTTCGAGCACGTAGTGCTGGATAAGCAGATCGTGCTGCAGGGCGAGGATGCGGCCAGCACGATCATTGACGGCGGTGGCAGCGGGCCGGTGGTTCATCTTACGGCCGACGGGTTGACGATACAGGGCTTCACGATTCAGCACGGGGGCATGGGCGCACCTTGGGAATGGGATCCAACCTGGTGCGGCCTTCGGACATCCAACGTCCAATACGCGCGCATAGCTGATTGCCGACTCACCGGCAATGCGGTCGGAATGTTGCTCAGCGGCTTCTCCTACGGCACCATTGAGCGCTGCCTGCTGAGCGACAACCACTACGGCATTCTGACCAAGGATCAGCCAGATGCGTGGGAGAACTGCTACAACTACATAATCGGCAATGTCCTATCCTTCAACACGCACTCGGCGATCTACTTCACACATGATCCGTACGATGGGTCCAATCTGATTCAGGGCAACACCATATCGCACAATGGTGAGGGTATCCGGATGTGGTATGCCTGGTACAACGAAATCTCCTACAACAGGTTTCTCAACAATGAGGGCTATGGCATACTCTTCGATATGTGCATATGCGGTGGATATGGCAATGTCATTCATCACAACAACTTTGTTGGCAATAACGACGGGGGTATTCAGGCCTGGGAGTGCTATGGTCCACCGTACGAGCCCAATTACTGGTACTCACCGGAGTTGAATGTCGGTAATCACTGGTCGGACAATACCAGCGTGGACGCCGACGGCGACGGGCTGGGTGACACGCCGTATGTAATTCCCGAAAACGGTCACAGCGACCTGTACCCGCTGATGAATCCGTTTGTGCCGGCGGACATGAATCTCGACGGCGTCGTGAACGTGTTCGATATTGACCCGTTCGTGCTCGGTCTCACCGATCCGGCAGCGTACCAGGCGCAGTACCTGGTTCCGGCAGTGTTGCACGGTGACTGCAACTACGACGGCGTCCTGAACGGGTTTGACATCGACCCGTTCGTGCAGGCCTTGCTCAGTCCCGGAGAGTGGCCGCTGCCGCCGAACCGGCCGCCGCATGTGCCACACAGCCCGGTGCCTGACGACGGTGGCGCGGGCGTGGGTGGGCCATTCATAAGCTGGAGTGGCGGGGATCCCGATGTAACGGACTGGGCGGTTTACGACGTGTACTTTGAAGCCGGCAACCCGATTCCACAACTGTTGGTATCCAGTGCGCAGACGGGCTTGATCTGGGACACCGGAACGCTGCAGAGCAACACGACGTACTACTGGCAGATAGTCGCGCGAGACCGGTACGGCGCTGAGACAAGCGGGCCGGTATGGAGCTTCTCCACCGGTGATGAGGTGTGGTCGATCGAGACGATTGAGGTCGGCGTGCCATACAAGGGGGTGAGCATGGCAACAGACGAACAAGATGCTCCGCATATGTGTTACGTCGGCGCACGTCCATTTGCGCTGCAATACGCATGCCAGGTGGGCCCAGAATGGCACATAGACACAATCGTCGCAAGCGGCATATCGCACGGGCAGTTCGCGCTCGCGCTCGACAGCGAGGGCACACCGCACGTTAGCTATCGGGACGGTGGGGTGTGGTATGCGTACCACACCGGCTCATCATGGGCGATTGAACTGGTCGACGAAACCAGTGCGTATACTTGCGCCATTGCCCTGGATTCCGATGACCACCCACATATCGCGTACGTCGTTGGCTCAGCGCGAAGGCTTAGACATGCATACTGGGATGGGTCAACCTGGATCATTCAGAACCTGGAGTCTGGTGTAGGCACGTCAAAGGTTGCGATCGCGTGTGATTCTGAGAATAACGCCCACATCTGCTACGACGTCGGGTACACGCTCAGGTACGCCGCGCAGGCCGGGGGGTCGTGGGTAGCGCTGAGCATCTATACGGGGGATGGCGCCATTCGCGGATGCTCCTTGGCTTTGGATGCAGATGATCAGCCGTACGTCAGTTTCATTGATTTAGCCACAAAGACGTTAAGGTGTGCGATGGGCGCGGGTGGCGGTTGGACGGTCGAGACGGTCGCTGTTCTGGGGTACGTTTCCTCGTCCGCGACCTCGTCATTGAGGATTGACTCGTCGGGACGGCCGCACATTGTAAGCGTGCTTCGTCACGCCAGTTGCGGGTACAGTGCGGCGTATCTGACGCGGCCGGGTGCAGATTGGGTAACGGAGTTGTTTGACGCGGGGCTGTCATCGGATGCACAGTTGTGCCTGGCGCTGGATTCCAGTGACCGGCCACACATCGGCTATCGCACGGGCTCCAGAGTGCAGTACGCCAGGAGAACAGTGGGGGCAGAAGACGAGTGACACTGTGTCCGCAATCGGTGGGCGGCGGTGTGTCGGCGGGGCAAGGGCGCCGCCGGCACTCGTGGGCTTCCTGGTGGCCGCTGCGGACTAGTTGTCTGTCAGGGCAGCCGCGGGCCGAGCCGGGCGCCGGGGTCAGTTGACCGTGATTTGCCTCAGCGCGGCGTGGGTCGAGCTTGGCCGGCACTGGCGGGTCGTCGGCTGAAGTCGAGGCGTGCGCGGGCCGGTCTGTTCTGGAGGCCGCCGTAGGTCGGCGCCGCGCTGCTCGGGCGGCGCCGGGGAGGTGGGCGGCGCGGAAGGCAACCGTCGTGCGGACGACTTGCGCGCGAGCACTATGCTTTGAATTTAAGGTATTGTGGGTCAGTCACTTGGGCAATGTTTGCCGAAATCGCAGGTCGCGCGTGACGCTTTTCCGTCATCGGCGACTGGCTGGAAGCATAGTACTCAAGCGGCCGGCGTGAGCATTGTCGTTGGCAGCGTCGCGACCGGCCGCGAGGAGTTTCCGCGGCCGGCGTTTGAGTCGCCGGGGGGCGAGAGAGAAAAATTTGGTTTTACAGGTCTTGACGGACGCCAAACCGAGCCCAATTATATTGGCCGATCTGGCGCTCGGTGCTACCCGTCGGCGCGGCGGGGCCAGAGCGTGTCGGGCTTGGCAAGGGAGCAAGGCCATGAAGATGTGGTGGCACTGGTTGGTCTGGATCGGGATTATCGCTGTTGGTTACCTGTTCCTTGCTGGACAGTTCAATCTGCCGACGTAGGCAGGCTGTACGTAGCGCGTCGTTGCCGGCCACGCGAAGCAATTGACGTGACCTGAATCGGCGCGTAATATTTCGGACATGCGTTTCGGTGGTTCCCGTCGGCGCGGCGGGGCCGAAGCGAGTGGTGCAGTAGAGCAATGGAGTGAGACTATGTGGAGCAATTGGTGGTGGTGGCTCGTGTTCGGTGGTATTGCTGTGGTCGTTTTCTTTCTGCTGACCGGGCAAAACCTGATCACGTAGCTCGACCGAGAAGTGCACGCCGCACGGACGGCGTGCCGAGTTGACGCGTCGATCATCCGTATGACACGGCTGATCGACGCGTTTCCTTTGTGGGGCGCGCAACGCAAGGCGCGCTCTGCAACTGCCATGGAGATGGATGCCATGCTGAAGTGGTTCTTTGACGGAACGACGGGCTCGGTCATTGGTTTCGTGCTGGTTGCGTTGCTGTACATCTTCGCCTTTTCGCAGACTGGATGGCTGCAGCTGCAGTAGCGGGCCACAAGCCGGTCTGAGGGCTGGGCGAAACCGATGGCTGGTCGCTGGGGGCTGGTGAGGGTGTTGTCATGTTTTTCGGAATCGGCGACGGGACCTGGTACTGGAACGTCCTGGTGCTCGTGATCCTGGGCGTATTCGTGTACGTCCTGTTTGGCAACGTGACCATCGCGTAACCGTTAGGCGGCGCTCGGACGTCGCCGGGCGGCTGTCCCCAAGGCCGGGGCGCGGGGTTACTGTTGACCCGGCGGCCGGTTGGGATGTGCTGCGGCAGTAGGGTAGCGCTGCGGCCGGGCGCGTTGCGTGAGCGCGGGGCGCCGGCTAGCATACGTGTTTCGCACGCTGCACAGGAGCACGGGAACGCATGCCAAGCCGCTATCTGGTGACCGCCGGTTTGCCGTATTCGAATGGGCGGCTGCACGTCGGCCACGTGGCCGGGGCCTACTTGCCGGCCGATACATACGTACGCTACCTGCGGGCCACCGGGCGGGACGTCCGCTTCATCTGCGGCAGCGATGATAACGGCGTGGCGATCGAGATTGCGGCCGTCAAGAGCGGTCGTACACCGCAGGAAATCGCCAGCCATTACCACGCGCGCCAGCGCGCCGACTTTGCCGGTCTGAACATCCAGTTCGACGTTTACGGGGGCACGCACCAGCCGGGCTTCGTGCAGATGCACGAGCGCTTCAGCCAGGAGTTTTTCAGCCGCATTCACGCGCAGGGCCATTTCCGCAAGTTGCAGACCAGGCAGCTTTATGACCCGCAGGCGGAGCGTTTCCTGCCGGACCGCTACGTGCGCGGGCGTTGTCACCACTGCGGGGCCGAGCGGGCCACGGGTGATCAGTGCGATGAATGCGGGCAGATGATCGACCCGTTGTTGCTGATCAACCCGGTGAGCGAGATCAGCTGCCAGCCGGCGGTCGTCCGCGAGACCACGCATTGGCACCTGGGCTTGCAGCGTTTCGCGCAGCCATTGCGGGAGTGGCTGGAGTCCAAGCAGGGCCAGTGGCGGCCGAACGTGCTGAACTTCGCGCTCGGGCAGATCAAGCAGGGCCTACCCGAACGCTCCATGACGCGCGACATCGCCTGGGGCATTCCGGTGCCGCTGGACGACCCGGACGCGCAGGGCAAAGTGCTGTTCGTGTGGTTCGACGCCCCGATCGGCTATATCTCGTTTACCGCCCAGCTTTGCCAGGACCAGTCCGGCGACTGGCGCGACTATGAGCGCTGGTGGTGCGACCCCGAGTCGGCCGTTGTCCATTTCATTGGCGAGGACAACACGGTTTTTCACGCGCTTATCTGGCCGGCCATGCTCATGGCCGACGGGCGGCACCAGTTGCCGACGGCGGTCGTGGCCAACAACTTCGTCAACATTCGCCTGAGCGATGCTGATCAGAAGGTGAGCAAGAGCCAAACCGCGGCCGACTCGCCGGTGTGGATCGAGGAGTTCCTGAAGCGCTTCGACGCCGACGCGCTGCGCTACTACCTGACCGCCATCGCCCCCGAGTCTTCGCGGACCGCGTTCGACCCGCGCGATTTCGTGCAGCGGAACAACAGCGAGCTGGTCGCCGCCTTCGGCAATTTCGTGAATCGCAGCCTGACGTTTGCGGCCCGCTACTGTGAGGGTCGCGTTCCCGCGGCAACTGCACGGACCGAGCAGGATCGGGCCCATCTGGCGGCCGGCGCGGCGGCCATCGAGAAGGTCGGCGCCCACATCGCGGGCTATCGCTTCCGGGCCGGGCTGGAGGAGCTGATGGCCTTTGCACGCCTGTGCAACGAGTATTTCAGCGTGCGCGAGCCGTGGCGGACCCGCACGGAGAATCCGGACGATTGTGCCGCGGCCATAGCCGCCTGTATCGACGCGGCGCACCAACTGGCGCTCATGGCGTATCCGTTCATGCCGGCCGCGGCCGGACGGCTGCTGGGCATGTTGAACCTCCCGGCGGACGGTATTCGCTGGCATTGCCCCGCGCCTTTGCCGGCCGGGCACGCGCTGGGCAAACCGGAAATCCTGTTCCAGAAGCTAGAGCCGGACTGCATGGACTAGGGTGTTGACGTGGCACGCTTCGGCCGGACAAACAGGCGACCGACGGCCCTGACCGGCGCTGCTGCGCCCACCCCTGCCGGTCCGCGAGTCAGCTCGCTCCGCGGGCGGCTTCGGCTGGGGCGCGCGGCCGTGTTGGTGGGGTTGGCGGCGGTGCTTGTATGGGCGGGCGCTTGTGAGCCGGCCGACGGCGGCGGACAGCAGGTCACGGCGACGCAGCCGGCGGAGGCCTTCAGCGTCGCGCTGGGCTCGCCGCGGGAAGCTGCGCTGAGCGTGCTGCGCTGCATCAAGCTGCTGCGGGCGGCGCACTTGAATGACGATTTGCCGGCCGTCAACTACTACCGGGAGCATCTGGCCGATATGGCGGCCCGCGAGAGCATCGTGCGGCGGTATGAGAGGATTGTGCGCGGCCGCGTCGCCGACCCGGACTTGATTGTCGCCCGCTACGTCCAGGGCTGGGAGGCGATCGTGGCGTATTACCTGGATGGTCTGGCCCTGGAGCGGGCGGAGGTGGTGGGCGATCCGGCGGCCGCCGCGGCGGTACACGTGCACGTGCCGGCCGATGCGGCAGGCGGTCCGGCGATCATCCGGCTGGAGTGCGTCCGCAACGCCGCTGCGCAATGGCATGTGGCCCGCATCGATTTCGCGCCGCCGGCGACGGTATCCGAACCCGCCACCGGCCCAGTTCCCTAGTTTGGCGCCGGCCATGATCTTCCCGGCGATAGATGACACGATTGTGGCCGTCTCGAGTGGCTGGGAGGCGCGGCCGCTGGGCATCGTGCGGCTGAGCGGGCCGGAGAGCTTCGCGCTCGCTGGGGCTTTGGGGGTGCCACCAATCGCGTCGGTGGCTACGGGGCGGCCACGCTGTGTTGAATGCCGTCTGCGCGTTGCGGATATGTCCGTACCGGCCTTGGTCCACTGGTTCCACCGGCCGCGCAGCTATACCGGGCAGGACCTGGCCGAGTTGCACACGGTCGGCTGTCTGCCCCTGCTGCGTGAGATGTGCGCGGCGCTGATTGGTCGTGGTGCGCGGCGGGCGCTGCCGGGGGAGTTCACGGCCCGTGCGTATCTGAATGGCCGGCTGAACGCCGACGAGGTTGAGGATGTCCTGGCCGCGATCACGGTCGGCAGTGCCGGGGAGGTGCGGCGGATACAGCGCGAACGGCGGGCGGCCCGTGACGCGCTGCGCGCGGGCCTGTGTGCGGATCTGGCCGACCTGCTGAGCCGCGTCGAAGCCGGGATCGATTTCGCTGAAGAGGAGGACACTTGCTTCGTAACCGCGGGGGAGTTGCGCGGGGTGCTCGGCGAGATGCGGCAGAAGCTGGCCGCCTGCTGCGAGGGCGAGCAGTTCGCGCCGCGGGCCGGACGGCCACACGTGGCGTTGGCCGGTTTGCCCAACGCCGGGAAGAGCACGCTGTTCAACGCTTTGGTCGGAAGTGACCGGGCGATCGTCTCGCCCGTGCTGGGGACGACGCGTGATGTTCTGTCGGCGGAGGTGGAGTTGGGCGGCATGGCGCTGGTGCTACAGGACTGTGCCGGACTTGGCCAGAGTGCGGACGAGTTGGCGGCGGCTGCGCATCTGGCAGCCGAGAGTGCCGCTCAGCAGGCGGATGTTGTGTTGTGGGTGCATGCGGTTGGCACAGTTTGGGAACCGCATGAGCTGACGGCGCTAGGACGGATTGATGCGCCCAGCCGACTGCTGGTTTGGAGCCAGGCGGACCGGGCGGTCTCCTCGCCGAACGCCGCCCCGCCGGCGGGCTTCGCGGCTGAGGTATGTACGAGCGGTCTGACGGGCGCGGGGTTGGCTGAGTTGGGCGCGGCTCTGGGACGCGTTGTTTCGGGGCGCGCGTGTTCTGCTGACGCTGCCGGTGTAGGCGAGGCGGCTCAGGTGGCCGCATTCGCGTTGGAGCGGGCTTTTGAGCTGGTGGGAGAGGGAGGTGGCGAAATAAGGTTGCCAGAGCTTGTTTCGCTGGAACTTCGGGTAGCGTATGAGGCGTTATCCGGAACCGCTCACGGCGAGGCAATTGAGGTCATTTTGGGGCACATTTACTCACGATTCTGCGTTGGAAAATAGTTCACGGTGGCCATCCGGGAAAGGCGAAGTATTGCCCGTGGGCTCGTGGATGAGTTTTCGGACGAGAATTCGTGAACCTTGGCCGACTATTTGCGTAAGTAGTATGTGACCTGCAAGTTATGGGTCAGTTGGTCTCCGGAGTGAATTTCTGGCGCGGTTCGCCAGTTTCCCTAATTAGCCGGGGACAGCCTGACGATGATAGAATGGGACGTGGCGGATAATTGTTTGCCAACGTCTTGACGACACGAGATTTCTGGCTATACTACAGGAGTAATAAATAATACCGGACCTTGCCAGGAGAACATGGTCCCTACGTAAGTAACTGGCTTCTTTCCCCTCCGGAGAGCACCGGGACGCCTTAGGGCCCCTGGTGCCCTCTTTTTTATTTGCGCTTCTTTCTCGAATTTGCAGCACTCCTTCCGCGCTTATCGGACTTCTTCTTCGGCGAGCGACCTGCTGCGGCGGACCGCGGCGCGCCCAGCAAGGCCCGCCCCGCAGGCACCAGTGCCATCTCACTTCGCCGCTCGTCCACGGCTGCGACCCTGACGCGCAGCGGCTGTCCCATTGAAACGACTCGGCCCGACTGGCGAGCGGTCCACGAAGCCGACAGCCGATCGTAGCTCCAATCGTGCGAGCCGAAGTCAGAGACGTGAATCAGCCCTTCGGCAAGGTAGGGCTGCACCTGCACGAACACGCCGAACGAGGTGACGCCGATCACGACCCCATCCAGCTCCTCGCCAACCTTGTCCTTCATTAGTTCGATCAGCAGCAGTGCCTTGGCTTCGCGCTCAGCCTGTATGGCGCGGCGCTCCGTACCGCTGGTATGGCTGCCCAGGTCGGCCAAGTCCGGCGCGGCGTGTTCCGTCTTCCGGCGGCGGCCAGGGCGGCCTGGCCGGCTGCGCGTGAGCTGCGCGGTCAGCAGGCGATGGTTCACGAGGTCCGGGTAGCGTCTGATGGGGGATGTGAAGTGGCAGTAGTCCTTGCTGGCCAGCGCGAAATGCTCTTCGTGGCTGGGGCTGTAGCAGGCCTGGGAGAGTGACTGCAGCAGCAGCAGGTTAACCGCGGGCTCCTCGGGCCGACCATGCACGGCTGACAGCAGGCGTTGCAGCGTCCGGCGGTCGAACTGCGTGGGTAGCTTCAGCCCGAGCGTGGCCGCCAACTGGCGCAGCGGTGTGGCCTGCGTGCTGTCCGGCGGCGGGTGGATGCGGCGCAGATGGGGCACGCCATTCTGACGCAGCAGGCGGCTGACGGCCTCGTTCGCCTCAACCATGAACATCTCGATGATGGTATGCGAGAAGCTCGTCTCGGCCGGGCCGGCCCCGACGACGTTCCCGTCGTCATCCAGCTCGATCTGCACCTCCGGCAGCGTCAGCACGAGCATCCCATCGCGCTGTCGGCGACCGCGGATGCGCTCGGCAAGAGCCCCGGAACCGCGCAGCATGTCCAGCACCTCGGCAGGCAGATCACTGTCATGGCCGGCCAGGACGGTGCTAGCCTGCTCGTACGTCAGCCGACGGCGGGACTGAATGACGCTGCGGGCGAAGCGCGTTTCGCGCACCTTGGCGGCCTGGTCGTACGTGACGAACACGCTTTGGGCCAGGCGCGGCTGGTCCGGCTGGAGGCTGCAGACGCCGTTGGAGAGCGTTTCCGGCAGCATCGGCACCACGAAGCCGGGCAGATAGACGCTGTTGCCCCGGCGGCGGGCCTCGCGGTCTAGCGGGCCATCCAGCGGCACGAAATGGGCGACGTCGGCGATGTGCACACCCAGCTCCGCCAGACCGCCCGGCTGGTCCCGCAGGGAGATAGCATCATCGAAATCGCGTGCGTCCGGCGGGTCGATCGTGACCGTGAGCAGGTCGCGGAGGTCGGTGCGCCCGCGCAGCGCCGCCGGGTCGAAGGACGCCGCGGCCTCCTGGGCGGCCAGCCGGACATCCGGAGGAAACTCGAGGGGGATTCCGTGGCGTCGGATGACGGCCCGGAGTTTGGTTTCGGTGCGGGTCGGATCGCCGAGCCGCTCGACGATGACGCCGGGCACTTCGGGGCTGTCGGCGAGGCGTTGCAGTGGTTCGACGACGACCATGTCGCCGGGTCGCGCTGCCTTGGCGGTGGGGTCGTCGATGCGGACGAGTGGGGCGGGAGTTCGGCCGTGGGGCTGAACGAACCAGCGGTTGCCGCGACGTTCGAGGATGCCGGTCCAGCGGATTTCGGCGGGCGTGATAATGCGGGTTATCTCGACCGTACGGATGCCGTGGTGGCCCCGGCGGCTGAGGAGGCGGGCGGCGACGAGGTCTCCATGCAGGGCTCCCTGGGTGAAGCCGCGGCGGACGAGCAAGTCGGGCTGTCCCGGTCGTTGCAGGCGGGCGTGGCCGCGGGCGTCGCGGCGGAAGGTGCCCACGAGCAGCCCGGTCTGGGCCGGCAGGACGACGGCTCGGCCGGGCCCGAGGTCCAGGATGCCCTCGTCGATCAGCGCGCGGATCAGTCCGCGGAACTCGGGGTAGTCCGCGTCGGGCACGTCCAGGGCGCGGGCCAAAGCGCGCGGCTTGAGTGGTCGGTCGGGGTGATCGGCGATATAGTCAACGATGTTGCGGCGCCAGGCATGCGACGACGAGCACTTTGAGGGTGCGGCCATAATGGGCAGTTCTTGGGTTGTGGGGTTTCGGTCGGGTCGCGCGGGCCGACGGGCAGCCGGGACGGGGGGGCACGCAGCCCTGCGACCGGATCATAGGGGGTTCAGGCCGCTGTTGCCAGCCGGCCGGGCCGGCGGTGGGGGAGGTGTGGTCTGGGGGCGAGGTAGTTCGAGCGGCCGGGCCCGCGAAGCGGGTGCGGCATCCCGGGTTCAAGGAGTGCAGAGATGAAAGGCAGTGCAATCCGGGTGGATACGCAGTTCTCCGTGTTCCTGGTGAACAAGCCGGGAATCCTGGCACGTGTTTGCCACCAACTGGCGGCGGACAAGATCAACATCGTAGCCCTGTGCATGATGGACGCCTCTGAGCACGGCGTTCTGCGGTTGATAGTGGAGGATCCGGCCAAGATGCGTCAGACGCTGGCGGACCTGGATGTCCCGTCAACGGAGACGCAGGTGCTCGTCTCGACGCTGCCCAACCGGCCGGGCGCGCTGGCCGACGTGGTGGAGCGACTCTCCGGCGCGCACATAAATGTGAATTATGCTTACTGCACGACGGGTGCTCCGAACGGCAAGTCGTTGGGAGTGTTCCGCGTATCGGACCTTAGTAAGGCGGCCGGCGTTCTGGAGGAGCGCAAGCCGAAGCGTAAGGACGTGACGGTGACCGCCCGGGCGGAGAGCAGAGCGAGGCGCAAGTAGGCCTTGGATTCCTCAGGCGAGACTCGCGAGCGGGCGGTTGAGGAGGGACGGCCGGTTCGGGATACGGCCGCGGCGCGGTGGAGTGCGGCGCTGGCGCTGGTGCTGTGCGGGGCGGTGTTGGGGCTGGCGGCGTATTTGCGGCCTGATGGGCGGGGCTATGGGACGCACGAGCAGTTCGGGACGGGGCCGTGCGGGTTCCTGATGGTGACCGGGTATCCGTGCCCGACGTGCGGCATGACGACGGCGTTTGCGCTGGCCGTGCGGGGCCGGTGGCAGGAGGCGGCCAGGGTACAGCCGGCCGGGTTCGTGCTGGCGCTGGGTGCCGGGGCGGTGGGGCTCCTGGCAGTGTGGGTCCTGGCGGTCGGTCGGTGGCCGCGGGTTGTGCTGGGGATGGTGTCTGATTACCGCTTCTACGTTGGGCTGCTGGTGCTGTTCCTGGGTGGCTGGGGCCTTAAGCTCCTGCTGGGGCTGCTGGACGGGACGCTGCCGCAGAGGTGACGGGCGGCGCGCAGCTTCCGGCGTGGCGCGTCCGCTTCCACCCGGCGGGAATTCGTGCTATAGTTCGTGGTTCCCCGGTAAGCTGGCCGGGCGCCGGGATGAAGCGGTGTAAAGGACGAGGGCGACGAGTAGTTACGGATGGCGGCTGACAAGAAACCGGATAAGGCGAATGCAGCCCCGCTCGAATTTTCCGAAGCGGACAAGAAGAAGGCGCGCGCCTGGTTCGCCAAGGCGGCCGACTGCCGGGAACGCCGCGACTACGACTACGCCATCGAGTGTTACATTACGGGGCTTACGGCGTGGCCGGAGGCGGTCGATGAGGGGCACATGCCGCTGAGTTCGCTGGCCGTGCAGCGTCGCCAGGCGGGCGGCAGCAAGCCGGGCATGATGGAAGGTCTGAAGCGGCCGATGATTGGCCGGAACGCCAAGCAGTGCATGCTCAATGCCGAGTACCTGTTGGCGAAGGACCCCAACAGTTCGAGCTACCTGGATGGGCTCCTGAAGAACGCGAACAAGGCTGGTTTGCTGCAGACGGTCAAGTGGATCACGCCGGCCGTATTCGATTCGCTGCGTAAGGACAAGAAGCCGAACAAGGGTCGCTTTCGGGCTTTTCGCGACATCCTGATCGAGGCGGCGGAGAAGGCGGAGGCGCAGGGCGATGCGCCGCTGGCGTGCTGGCTGCTGGAACAGGCGGTCAATTCGGTCGAATACGTGCTGGCGCGCTTGCCGGGCGATGAGGATTTGCGCAACGAGCAGCGTGATTTGGCGGGTCGGCTGGCGATTCTCAAGGGCAAGTACCAGGAGGCGGAGAGCTTCCGTGAATCGCTGCACGACGCCGACAAGCAGAAAGTTCTGCACGACACCGAGCGGCTCAAGCAGGGCGAGGAGACGTACGAATCGCTCGTGGCGGCGGCCCGGCGTGAATACGAGGCTAATCCCGGCGTGCCGGCCAAGATTTTTGCTCTTGTGGACGTCCTGGCGCGTCGCGAAACCCGCGAGGCGGAGGCCGAGGCCGTCAAGTTACTGATGGACGCTCACGCGCGGTCCTCCAATTACAACTTCAAGCAGAAGGCGGATGATATCCGGCTGCGGCAATTGCAGCGTCAGGCGCGGCTGCTTGGGCAGCGCGCCAATGCCAGCGGCTCGGCCGAGGACCAGCAGCAGTATCGGCTGGCGAGTATGGAGCGGTCGCAGGTGCAACTCGAGGTGTTCCGGGAGCGTGTTGCGCAATATCCGACTGATCTGCGCCTGAAGTACTTGCTGGGGCGGGCTTTGTATGAGGCCCGTGAGTTTGACGAGGCCATTCCCATGCTGCAGGCGGCGCAGACTGACCCGCGCAGCCGGCACCAGTGCCAGTTCCTGATGGGGCGGGCCTTCTTTGAGAAAGGCAGCTACGCGCAGGCCGCTGCGGTGCTCACTGAGTTGCGCGACGCATATGAGCTGACGGATGACCTTAGTAAGGACATCATGTACTGGCTGGCAAGATCGTTAGAGGCCGATGGTCGGACGGAGGAAGCCAGGGCGACCTATGGGCGGTTGCTGCGGCAGGACTACAACTACGCGCAGGGTGACGCGCGTAAGCGACTTGAAGCCCTCAAGTAGAGGGCGCTGAGGATCAGAGGAAACGGACGTGGCACATTCACTTTCGGCAAAGAAACGCATTCGTCAGAACGATAAGGCGCGGGCGCGCAACCGGGCGCGGCGCACGACCATCAAGACTCACCTGCGCGACTGCCGCGAGCAGTTGCTGCACGGCTCGTTCGAGTCGGCCGACGCGGCCTACCGCAAGGTGTGCAAGATTCTGGATCGGGCTGCCAATCACGGCACTATTCATGGTAATGCCGCGGCACGGCGCAAGAGTCGGCTGGCGAAGCGCCTCGCCGCCATGCAGCAGAAGCAGGCCGCACCCAGCGCGTAGCCCCACGGCGAGAGTGGGCGGTGTGAGCCCGCGCTAAGGCGCGGGTGACTTGGCGCGCGGTTTGGTCGTTTGGTGCGCAGGCGGTGCGCGACGTTACAGGGATGGGATCCGGGGGGCTCAGAACCGGGTCAGTTGGCGGCATGGCGTGCTTGGCGGGCTTGGGCGGAGGCAGCCGAGGCGCGCGCAAGAACCCCGGGACCCGACTGCCGCGCAGGCGGACAGGCACCGGGGGTGATGCGGGGAGGCCGTCCCAGGCGGGGCGGCTACGCGTACGCGTCCAGAAGACTGCCGGTGGTCGGCGCGCGGAAGCCGGTCATCGCTCCCGCAGTTGATGCATCCTTGGTCGCCTCCAGGACTTGAGTGAACTGCTCGGCCGAGGCGCGCAGCAGGCGCAGCACCGCCGCGGAGGGCGCGTACGTAGTGTCCGCGTAGTCCTCTGTGTCAGTTTGCGCGCGGGCTGTGTCCTCAACGGCGCGCGGTTCGAGGGCCGCCGGTCGTTGCACCGGCGGCGCAGGCCCCGTGTGAGGTGCCGCGGCTGTAGAGTAGTTTGTGTTCACCATGCCGCACCTCCGATCGGCGATCGGAAGATGCGTGCCCGCCTCCAATCCAACTCTTCAAATTGCTGGGGGGAATGTCAAGGCAGGGTGATGTCCAGGCCCCGTGTGCCGAAGAGGGGGGAGGGTTCTGGGACCATTGGCTTCGGATTGTCGCTGACCCGCGCCGCGGTCGAGGACGCCGAGTGTTCAACTGACTGACGGCCGCCACTTGTGACCGGCGCCGGCCGACCGATTCTGAACCGCACGTTATAAGACGTCCGATTCCGGCACGCCGGCGAACTGCGTACCGGTGTCGCACCGGGCCGGACGCTGGCGGGCGGTGCGGTGCGCGAATCAAGCAGTGGTCGGCCCGGCGTCCTGTAAACGAAAGTCCGGTCTCCAATTCAACGTTCAGGCGGGGTGTAACGATAAGCGCTGTGGCCATGATGGTTGCCGGCGCGGCTGCGCGTTCGCACGCAGCTACCGCGCCTGGTCAATGGGCTTTGAGTTAAAGGCACCTCGTGAGGACGGTGGCCGGCGCAGCCATGTGCCTGGAAGGTGCGTGGTTGGCGGCGTGACTGGAGCCGTTCAAGTGTGGCCGCCAAACGGACGGTTGGCCGCATACGAGGGCCACGTGCCGCGCTCTGGAGCGCGGGTAGTAATCGAGCGCCCGAACCCGAAGAGTCAGCCATGGAAGATGATAATGTGAAGACGGCGTTGGACGGCCTGGTAGAGGCTGTTGCCAAGCCCTTGGAGCGTCATGAACTCGGCAAGCTGGCGCGCATGCACTCGATGTGCCAAGTGCTGGCGAGGTCGCCGGAGCCGGAGGACGGGGTGGCGCGCGAGGCCTTGCAGCGCCTAGCGGCCAGCCTGTTGCTGCTGCTGGAGCGCGTCATTCTCGACGAAGCGGCTCGGCCGGACGACGGTCTGGCGCTGGCGCCTGAGGCGGTGGCCGCTTTGCGCCTGGCTCACGAGGGTCAGGTGGTCAAAGTTGACGAGTTGGTGGCGCGGTTCTACGCGTGTGTCAGTGGGGAAACGGACTCGTCCTGGGAAGAAGACGACGGCGACGCTGATTTCGATCTGGGCGCGCCGGCGCCAAGCACGCGCGCGCCAGCGCCGCGCGCCAGCGAACCGGCACCGCAGTCTGCGCCGGCGACGCCGCCGATGGCATCAGCAGAGGCGCCCGTCGAGGCGTGGGTGCCGGAGGCCGTCAGCACACCGGAGGTCACTGGTGCGGACGGATCGGGGGCGGTCGAGGCGTACGTCAGCGAGCCGCTGGTTATCGACCTCTCCGAGACGGAGCACCTGCGCGGCTTCATTGATGAGAGCTACGAGCACATGGACGCCATCGAGGCCGCGCTGCTCGCGGTCGAGAAGGACCCCGCCGACACGGACAAGATCAATGAGCTCTTCCGTCCGTTCCATACGATTAAAGGAATCGCCGGTTTCCTGAATCTGCGCGACATCAACCGCCTCACGCACGAGGTCGAGACGATTCTGGACATGGGGCGCAGAAACGAACTGGCCATCACGCCGGTGACCATTGACCGCATCTTCGCGGCCGTGGATCGGCTCAAGATCCAGATTGCCGAGGTCGCGAACTTCCTCAACCAGCCGCAGGGGGATACGTGTCCGCAGCCGGATATCCGAGACATCATGGCGGAGCTGCGCGCCATCCAGGCGGGCAAGAGCCCGGACGCGGCGGGCGACAGTTCCGCGGGCGAGCAGGCCCGTTCCAAGCTTGGCGAGATTCTGGTGGCCAACGAGGCGGCGACGCCGGACGAGTTGAGCAGCGCGCTTGAGCGGCAGCAGGATGCGGCGGCGGGCCGGAAGGTGGGCGAGATCCTGGTGGAGCAGGGGGCGGTCTCGTACAAGCAGGTTGACCAGGCGCTGACACAGCAGGCGGTCGGCAAGGTCGTCGAGCAGTCCATTCGGGTCGACACGGCCAAGCTGGACGCGCTGGTGGACGCGGTGGGCGAGCTGGTGATTGCCCAGACGATGGTCAATCTCAGCAAGGGTGTCACGGCGGATCCGAAGTTGCAGCGTGACGTCACGCAGGTGACCAAGATCGTCCGCGACGTCCAGGAAACGGCCATGAGCATGCGGATGATCCCGGTCGGGCCGACCTTCCAGAAAATGCGGCGGCTGGTGCGCGACGTGGCGCGCAAGGCCGGCAAGCAGGTTGAGCTGCGCATCGGCGGCGAGGAGACCGAGCTGGATAAGACGGTGATTCAGCGGATCTCCGATCCGTTGGTCCACATGGTGCGCAACTCCGTGGACCATGGGATCGAGGCGCCAGCCGAGCGGCGGGCCGCTGGCAAGCCGGAGATCGGCACCGTCTATCTGAACGCCTATCACGAAGGCGACAGCATCGTGATCGAGATTGGTGACGACGGGGCGGGGCTGGACGCGCAGAAGCTGATTGCCAAGGGGATCGAGCGCGGCGTGATAAGCCCGGATGACCAGCTCAGCGAGCAGCAGGCCTTCGCGCTGATCATGCTGCCGGGGTTCTCGACGGCCAAGGAGGTCACGGACATATCCGGCCGCGGCGTCGGGATGGACGTGGTGCGCCGCAACGTCGAGGAACTGCGTGGCAAGGTTGAGATTCATTCGAAGCTGGGACAGGGCACGACCGTGCAGGTGCGTCTGCCGCTGACGCTGGCCATCATCGACGGCATGTTGGTGCGCGTCGGCGACGAGCGGCTGATCATCCCGACGATCCTCATCGAACAGTCGTTGCGCCCGCAGCGCGAGCAACTTACGACCGTGCAACGGCGCGGCGAGATGATCCAGGTGCGCGGCGAGCTATGCCCGCTGGTTCAAACGGGCCAGTTGTTCGGCTACACCGACTACACCGACCCGTGCGAGACGCTCGTGGTGATAGCCCATTCGGAGGGCCAGAAGGTCGGGCTGGTCGTGGACGAGCTGATCGGACAGCAGCAAGTCGTCATCAAGTCGCTGGCTGGGAGTCTCAAGCGCGTGCACGGAGTCTCCGGGGCGGCAATCCTCGGCGACGGGCGCGTGGGCCTGATCGTCGAGCCGACCGGCCTGCTCAAACTGCACAAGGTGACGCGCACGACCGGCCACCTGACGTCGTCCCGAACCGCGATGCCACGGGAGGAGCAGCCGGTTGACGAAGTGGTGCCGGATGCGCCGGCCGCGAACGAAACCGTCGACGACGAGGTAACCCCGGATACCGCGGACGAGCCGGAAGCCGCCGCGGTACTTGCTTAGGAGAATGTCGTGGAAGCTGTGCTGGAATCCAAGGGCGGACTGAACGCGACCGCCGCACACGGTGGCAAGTACCTGACCTTCAGCCTGGCGGATGAGGAGTACGGGCTGGAGATTCTGAAGGTGCGCGAGATTATCGGCATCATGGACATCACGGCCGTGCCGCAGATGCCCATGTTCGTCAAGGGCGTGATCAACCTGCGCGGCAAGGTGATTCCGGTCATTGACCTGCGGCTGAAGTTCGGGCTGGAGCCGGCTGAATACACGGACCAGACCTGCATCGTCGTGGTCGACGTCGGAACGCTGACGGGCATCATTGTCGATACGGTGCAGGAAGTGCTCGATATCGACGGGGCGCAAATCGATCCGGCGCCGCCGCTGGGTGCTTCCGTGGACACGAGCTTCGTGCTCGGCATGGGCAAGGTCAAGAACGACGTCAAGATCCTGCTCGACATCGACAAGGTCCTGAACACCGACGAGCTGCGCGAGATCGAGGAGTCGTTGAACTCCTGAGCGCGCCGGCGGTCGCCGGCGGCCGCGGCCGGTCGGCGGGGCAACGGCGGCGGGGGTGCCGGTGTAGGCGGCTGGGAGGCGCCGCGCGGCGTTTGCGCGCCGGCGCGCCAGCCAGAGTGTGCACTGCCGGGGGCGCGCGAGGGCTCCGGGCCCTTGGCCGCCAGCGGTCATCCGAGAAGGCACGAACGGCAATGGCCAACCTCGTCGTCGACATCGCTGACTACGCGGTCTCGAAGGATCCCGAGGCGGTGCTGATCACCTACTCGCTGGGTAGTTGCATCGGCGTGACCATCTGGGATCCGGTCGTGCACGTCGCCGGCATGCTGCACTACATGCTGCCGGAATCGTCGCTCTCGCCGGAGAAGGCCAAGGCGAGCCCGGCCATGTTCTGCGACACGGGCGTGCCGCGTTTGTTTCGGGCGGCCTACGAGCTGGGCGCCGTGAAGAAGCGCCTAGTGGTCAAGGTGGCGGGGGGTTCCCAGTTGCTGGACGAGAACGGCACGTTCAATATCGGCAAGCGCAACTACCTAGCGTTGCGCAAGATATTCTGGAAGAACGGAGTCATGGTTGACGGCGAGGACGTCGGCGGGGCCATTAGTCGGACCGTGCGGTTACAGGTGGGCACCGGCGAGGTGACCATCAAGACGCGGAACCGGGAGGTGCCGCTGTGAGTACTTTGACCGTTGAGCAGATCATCGAGCGCGTTGACCGCATCCCGCGTCTGCCCAGCACGGCCGTGCGACTGGTCAGCGTGGTTTGCGACCCGGGCAGCTCGATCACCGAGATCGTGGATGCGATTCGCTTCGACCAGGCCGTGACGGCGGACGTGCTGCGGCTGTGCAATTCAGCCTACTTTGGCCTGTCGCGGCGGGTGGACAGCCTCGAGGCGGCCACGCGCCTGCTGGGCACGGCCAAGATCCTGCAACTGGTAATGGCGGCACATACGCGCTCATTGCTCGGGCGGGCGCAGAGCGGCTACGGCTTGGCGCCCGGGGCACTCTGGGAGCACTCGGTGGCCGTGGCGCACGGCAGCCAGCTTTATGCCCGGCAGTTCGGACTGGGGCAACTGGGCATGCGGTTCACCGCCGGGCTGCTGCACGACATCGGCAAGGTCGTGCTCAACGAGTTCGTGGGGGCCGAGTATGCCGAGATCGTGCGCTGCGTGAGCCACGGTGAGGTCTCGTTCATCGAGGCCGAGCAGAGTGTTTTGGGGCTCACCCATGCCGAGGTTGGGGCGCGCCTGGGCGAGGAGTGGTCTTTGCCGGAGGAGCTGATCCGCTGTATCCGGCACCACCATAGTCCCGATGCCCTGCCTGAGCCGGATCCGGCCGTCGATGCCGTGCACCTGGCCGATGCCACGTGCCTGTTGATGGGCATCGGCGGCGGCGAGGTCGACGGGTTGGCGTACCGAGTGCATCCGGACGTCCTGCAGCGCCGAGAAGTGAGTCAGAGGGGACTCGAGTCAATCGGAGCTGAAGTCGTAGCGGAAGTGAGAGCCGTGCGCGCTTTGTTGGCTGGCAACAGCTAGGAAGACGACTATGGCGGCGAACATCTTGATAGTGGACGACTCGTTGACCATGCGGCGCATGATCAAGCGCACGCTGGAAATCAGCGGGCTCGACGTGGGCGAGGTGTATGAGGCCTCCAACGGCATCGAGGCCCTGGCGCAGATGGCCGAGCACACCGTGCACGCCGTGCTGCTCGATATCAACATGCCCGTGATGAGCGGAGCCAAGTTGATCGAACGGCTGCGTTTTGATGCCAGCCTGCGCGATGTGCCCGTGATCATCGCCTCCACCGAAGGTAGCGAGACGCGCATCCAGAAACTGCTCGCCGCGGGGGCCCGTGGATACATCCGCAAGCCGTTTCAGCCGGAGCAGATTCGCGACGTGCTTACGCCTCTCCTGGGCATGAAGGAAGAGTGTGCCTCCACGCCGGACAACGGCGGCGACGAAGGCGACGATATGTCGTTCTAACCGGGGGACAGCGGCTGCATAACGACCGGGGTCTGCGCGAGATAAGTTGCTAAGAGCCACTGGGGCGGCGCCCGCTACGACAGCCGGCGCCGCCCTTGGCATATCGGCACGCCACCGACCGGGCCCACGCCCACGCATCAAATCGCCACACTGCTCGCCGGACGCCCTGCCGGGGCCTCGGGCCGTGCCGCCGGCTCGGCGCCCAACCCCAAGTCGCCGCTTAGCCACGGCCCATCCGGCAACTCCAGCACCACCGCCTGACCCGGCGCAGCCCTACGCAGCTTGAGAATTGCAACCGACACGCGGCGACAGCTACGCCCGGCCTTAAGTTCGACTTGCCAGCCACGGCCCGATAACCGTTCGCCAGGGATTGGGTCAAAACGCAATCGGCTGGCGGCGAAGGTGGCCTGACTGCGGCTGTGACAAGCGCCGGGCTCGGTTTCGGTCGCACGGTGCTGACGGCCGGTTGGTTGGCAGATGAGCAAACCCAGGTTCCGACCGGCTTCCGCCGCCAGTTGCAGGCGCCGCGAGACGTATGAATCAAGGTGGGGCAAGGGCATGACGACCGCGGCCACACTTCGGCAGCGCAGGCTTTGTTCGCAAGCCCACAGGGCGTCAGCCGAGCGCGAGGTCCGCATAACAAGCAGGCGTTCGAGCGGCAAGCCAAGCTGTGCGGCTCCCGGCGGATAGAAATCCAACGTCGTGTCGATGTAGCAGATCCAGCGCCCATCTTCGGCAGCCCGGGCGGCCGTCAGCAGTGCCACCGAGCGGGCCACGGCACCTTCACAGGGTGCCAGCAACTCGTGAATCGCGGCCCGGCTGAAACCACCTCCCAGGGCCACGTCCAACGCCACCAGGCCGCTGGGACAAGGCGGCAACGAATATGCCCCATGGGAGCTGATTCGGCGAACCTGCTCGGCCAGGTCGGCCAGCCGTCGGGCGATTGATTGCCGCCCGCGCGCCGTGGCCGATCCGGTGCGGACCGGCGATTCGAGCGGGCGCGCAACCTGAGCGCTGCGCGGGTTAACTGCGCGCGTAGGCATACTTCCGTTCCTTTCCGATGTGCGTCAGTCGAACATTGTCAGTGACAATCGCCACGACAGGCTGTCCGAACTCGGCCGCTTTCCTGATATCCTAATATTAGCCTAACTTATGTGATTGGTCAAGGCCGATCTGCTTGGTGCAATGGTGCGCGCACCCGTTGGCGTTGCCCTTGTGCAGCCGATTGCCGTAGCCTTTCAGCCGCCATTTTCCGGCGTTATACTGGCCCGCGTGGGTCTTCCGAGCGGGAGTGCTGAGTGGAGCCGCTCTCCGATTTCTTGCTGAAGGTCTGGATGCAGGTCTCGCGTCATGTGCGGATCGAGGAGACCCTTTTTGCCCTTGATCCTCTGCTGCGGGCCCGGTTCTCCAGCTACCTGCTGGGGGTGCTGCGCGTGGACATGGCCCACCAGCGGCTGCAAGCTGCCTGGGCGTTCGAGCCGTCGGCGGCGCGGGCCGTGCACCAGCGGGATCTGACGGAAAAGCAGCTCAAAGACCTGTTGGCCTGGGGACGCCGGGGAACCGTGCTGCGCGCCGGCCAGCCGGCCGCCGACCGCACCTTGCTTGACCTACTGAACCTGGCCGGCGCTGCCGACCTGATGGCCGGTCCGCTAGCGGACGACGAAGGCGTGCACGGCGTGTTTGTTGCCAGTGCCACTCGGCCGCAGACGTTCGACTCCAGCCACGAGCCTTTGGTTCAGGCGTTGCTCGAACCGCTGGTCGTGGCGCTCGAGAATGATCGCCGCGTGATAGAGCTTTCCGCGCTACGTGAAGCGGCGGAGGCGGATCGGCAATCGTTGCTGCGGCGCCTGGGACGCGACGCGATTGTCGATGACATAGTCGGGGCCGAGAGCGGGCTCAAGGCGGTCATGGAACGGGTGGACATGGTGGCGCCGTCCGACGTGCCCGTGCTGATACTGGGCGAAACGGGTTCGGGCAAGGAGGTCATTGCCCGGGCGATTCACCAGCGCTCGCCGCGTCGGGACAAGCCCTTCTTGCGCGTCAACTGCGGTGCGATCCCGTCGGAGCTGATCGACTCTGAACTGTTCGGACATGAGAAGGGCAGCTTTACGGGGGCGACATCGTTGCGGAAGGGCTGGTTTGAGCGGGCTGACGGCGGCTCGCTGTTTCTGGATGAAGTTGCCGAGCTTCCGCCGGCGGCGCAGGTGCGGCTGCTGCGCGTGCTCCAGGACGGGACGTTCGAACGGGTCGGCGGTCAGCAGACGCTAAACGGAGACGTGCGCGTTATTGCCGCCACTCATCCGGAGTTACAGAACCGCGTCGCGACGGGCCAGTTTCGGCAGGACCTCTGGTATCGCATCGCCGTCTTTCCCATCGAGTTGCCGCCCTTGCGGGACCGGCCGGAGGACTTGGGCCCGCTGGCGAACCACTTCGCCAAGCGCGCCGCCCGCCGTTTCGGCTTCCGCCCGCTGACGGTCACCGCGGACGATCTGGCCGCACTGCTGGCATACTCCTGGCCGGGCAACGCGCGCGAGCTGGCCGCCGTCATGGATCGCGCTGTAATCCTCGGCCAAGGCCGGCGGCTGGAAGTCACCACGGCGCTCGGTATGCCGTTGGGGCCGGGCGCCGGCAGCAACGGTGGGCAGCCATCGGCGACGGCGAACGGCGGTGCTGCGGGCCCGGCCGGCGGCCGACTGGACGACGTTGTGCGCGCTCACATCGAGCGCGTCCTGGCGCTAACACGCGGCAAGATCGAGGGGCCCGGTGGCGCCGCCGAGACGCTCGGCGTAAACCCGCATACGCTGCGGGCGCGGATGAACAAGCTCGGGATCGATTGGCGCCAGTTTCGGGCCTCTTTCCGTTGAGGATTACGGGCACACCAGCCGTGACTGGTGACGGCCCGGGCCGTGACATATAACGGCTTGCGCCCGCCATACCCCATTCAAGCCCTTAGAAACGCCAATGTGCACGCGGCATGCCACTTGCGTTAAGGCTAACCAAGCCCTGCGACGTGCCAGGGCGACGGCCTGGATATACGACAAGCGAGGGAGTGAATATGGGTTTGTGTCGCTGGTGGCTGCTACTCTCCGCCGTTGGTGTGCTGGTGGTCGCGACACCCGTTGGCAATGGCGCGGATATCAGCCTGCTCAATGTCTCTTATGACCCCACTCGTGAGTTGTACGAAGAGTTCAACGCCGCCTTCGCGCAGCACTGGCGCGAGCTGACCGGGGAGACCGTGGTGATTCGGCAATCGCACGGCGGCGCGGGCAAGCAGGCCCGGGCGGTCATAGATGGGCTGGAAGCGGACGTCGTGACGCTCGCGCTGGCGTACGACATAGACGCCATCCACGAGCAGGCAAGCTTGATCCCGGCGGATTGGCAGCAGCGTCTGCCGCACAACAGCGCGCCATACACATCGACGATCGTGTTCCTGGTGCGGAAGGGCAATCCCAAGCAGATCAAGGATTGGGACGACCTGGTCCGGCCGGGCGTGGGCGTCATTACGCCCAACCCGAAGACTTCCGGCGGCGCCCGCTGGAACTACCTGGCGGGTTGGGCGTTTGCCGCACGGAAGTTCTCCGGCGACGAGGCCAGGATCCGCGAATTCATGCGCGCACTGTTTAAGAACGTGCCGGTACTGGACACCGGTGCCCGCGGTTCGACCAACACGTTCGTGCAGCGCGGCATCGGTGACGTCTTCCTGGCCTGGGAAAACGAGGCGTTGCTGGTGGTCAACCGCCTGCGCCCGGACGCGTTCGAGATTGTCGTGCCGTCGCTCAGCATTCTGGCCGAGCCGCCGGTGACGGTCGTGGACCGCGTCGTGGACAAGCGCGGCACGCGCGCAGTCGCCACGGAGTATCTGAAGTACCTGTACTCGGACGTCGGGCAGGAGTTGGCTGCCAAGCACTTCTACCGCCCACGACTGGCGGCGGTGGCCGCGAAGTACGCCGACCGCTATCCAAGCGTGGAGTTGGTCACCGTGGATGCCGAGTTCGGCGGCTGGCACGCGGCCCACGCCAAGCACTTCACCGGCGGCGCCATCTTCGACCAGATCACCGCGCCGTAAGGCCGCGTGGTTGAGAGGAGTCCGGTTTTGAAGCTGGTTGGAGCAGGGCAGCGGACGGTCATTCCGGGGTTTCGGCTGACCATGGGCTTCACGCTGCTCTACCTGAGCCTGATCACGCTAATACCCCTTTCGCTCCTGGCCCTGCGCGCGGCACAGCTCAGTTGGGCGGAGTTCTGGGGCGCTTTCACAGCGCCGCGCACGCTGGCTGCCTACCGGCTCAGCCTGCTGGGTGCGTTGCTGGCGGCGAGCCTGAACGCGGTGTTCGGGCTGCTGGTGGCGTGGGTGCTGGTGCGTTATCGGTTCCCGGGGCGGCGCATTCTGGATGCCCTGGTTGACCTGCCGTTTGCCCTGCCCACCGCTGTGGCCGGCATCGCGCTGACGGCGGTCTACGCGCCGACCGGCCTACTGGGCCGCTGGCTGGCCGAGTTCGGCATCGCGGCCGCCTACAGCCAGGTCGGTGTCGTGGTGGCGATGATGTTTGTCAGCCTGCCCTTCGTCATACGCACTGCTCAGCCGGTCCTGGAGGATATCGACCGCGAGAGCGAGGACGCCGCGGCGACGCTGGGTGCCACCCGGCCCCAGGTGTTCCTCCGTGTGATTCTGCCGGCCGTCACGCCGGCCGTCCTGGCCGGCTTCGCCATGGCCTTCGCGCGCTCCGTGGGCGAATACGGCTCAGTCGTCTTCATCTCGGGCAACATGCCGGGCCGCACCGAGATCGTGCCGTTGCTGATCATGACGCGTCTTGAGGAGTACGACTACGCCGGGGCGACGGCCGTCGCGGTCGCGCTGTTGGCTCTGTCGTTTGTGCTGTTGCTAGTCATCAATCTGCTGCAAGCGTGGGCACGCCGCAGCGCGCCGGTATAGGCCGATCCGTCCGGCCACACTGGCCCGGGAACGCAGATGACCCAGATTGTCGCTGATGCCAGACTCGCCGCCGGTGCCAGCGCCGCGCGCGGCTCGTCAGCGCTGATCCGCTGGCTGCTGGTCCTGGGCGCGGTGCTGTTCCTGGGCGTGATGCTGATTCTGCCGCTGGTGATTGTCTTCACAAGCGCCTGGGCGGAAGGCGGACGCGTGGTGTGGGCGGCCCTCGTTCATGCGGACGCGCTGGCCGCGGTGCGTTTGACGGCGCTGACGGTCGCCGTGGCCGTGCCGCTGAACATCCTGTTCGGGCTGGCGGCGGCCTGGTCGATCACCAAGTTCCACTTCCGTGGCAAGAGCTTCCTGGTAACGCTGATTGACCTGCCCTTCAGCGTCTCGCCGGTCATCTCGGGCATGGTCTTCGTGCTGCTGTTCGGGGCGCAGGGGCTGCTTGGTCCGTGGCTGGCGGCACACGACATCAAGATCATCTTCGCCTGGCCGGGCATCATCCTGGCCACCATGTTTGTAACGTTGCCGTTCGTGGCGCGCGAGCTCATTCCGCTGATGCAGGCGCAGGGCCGCGAAGATGAGGAGGCCGCGCTCAGCCTGGGTGCCGGCGGCTGGCAGACCTTCTTCCGCGTCAGCCTGCCGAATATCAAGTGGGGCCTGGCCTACGGCACGATTCTGTGCACGGCGCGGGCCTTGGGCGAGTTCGGCGCCGTGTCGGTCGTATCGGGGCATATTCGCGGCCAGACCAACACGCTGCCGCTGCATGTCGAGATTCTCTACAACGAATACCAGTTTGCCGCGGCCTTCAGTGTCGCCGGCCTGCTCGTGTGCCTGGCCTTGGTGATGATCGTCGCCAAGAGCTTCGTCGAGTGGCGCTTGGAGCGTGCCGGCCGAACCGAGCTGCAAGTTCTCAGGAGACGGCCATGAGTATCGAGGTTACCGGCGTCACCAAGCGTTTCGGCGACTTCACGGCCCTGAATGACGTGAGCCTGCGCATTGACTCGGGGGAACTGGTGGCGCTACTGGGGCCGTCCGGCTCCGGCAAGACCACGCTGCTGCGCGTGATCGCCGGCCTGGAAACGTCGGACGCGGGCTCCGTGCTGTTTGACGGCGAGGATGCCACACAGCGGCATGTCCGTGAGCGCCGCGTTGGCTTCGTCTTCCAGCATTATGCCTTGTTCCGACATATGACCGTTTTCGAGAATGTCGCCTTCGGCCTGCGCGTGCGGCCGCGCAAGGTGCGGCCGTCGCGGGCCGAGATCCGGCGCCGCGTGCTCGAGCTGCTGCAACTCGTGCAGCTCGCGGCCTTCGCCCGCCGCTATCCCGCGCAGCTTTCCGGCGGACAGCGCCAGCGCGTGGCCCTGGCGCGGGCGCTGGCGGTCGAGCCCAAGGTGCTCCTGCTGGATGAGCCGTTCGGCGCACTCGACGCCAAGGTGCGTCAGGAACTGCGCCGCTGGCTGCGCCGCCTGCACGAGGAGATTCACGTAACGAGCGTCTTCGTCACGCACGATCAGGAGGAGGCGCTCGAGGTGGCCGACCGCGTGGTGGTCATGGACGGCGGCCGGATCGAGCAGGTCGGCACGCCCGAAGAAGTCTTTCACAACCCGGCCAACGCGTTCGTGATGAACTTCCTGGGCACCGTGAACGTGTTTCATCGCCGGGTGGATGGGGTCGAGCCCGACCTCGCGGTGGTGGAGCCGCGCGCCGCTGCCGAGCCCATCGGTGACGCCCGGATCGCGCGCATCTTCGTCCGGCCGCACCAGCTCGAAATCGGCACGGTCGCGAACGGCAAGGCCTACCTGCGCGGCGGCGTGCAGTTCATCAACGCCGCCGGCCCGCAAGTGAAGCTGGAAGTGCTGACGGAGTCCGGCGAGCTGCTGCAAGTCGAAACGACGCACGAGCACTATGCCCAGCTTGGCATCCGGCGCGGCAGCCAGGTCTACATCACGCCGCGCGAGATGCGCGTGTTCTTCGACGACAGCCGGGCCGGATGATTCCGGCCGTTCAGACGTGCAGCAGCGCGCCGTAGAGCCCCTCAAGCTGCGTGACCATGTTGCGCCAGTCGAACAGCGGCAGGCAGTGCTCGCGCCCGGCGCGGCCCCAGGCCTGCCGCCGTTCGACGTCGGCCGCCAACTCTACCAGCGCTTCCGCGAAGCTCTCCAGATTACCCAGCGGTATGAGCCGACCGGTCACGCCGTCGCGCACGACCTCCGGCGTACCGTCGATGTCAAATGCCACCGCCGGCACGTGCATGAGCAAGGCCTGCACGACGCCGCGCGGCAAGCCTTCCCATTGCG
Source organism: uncultured Planctomycetales bacterium (assembly GCA_964550375.1). Taxonomy (GTDB): domain Bacteria; phylum Planctomycetota; class Phycisphaerae; order UBA1845; family Fen-1342; genus JAAYXS01. The sequence goes on from CAZJYX010000005.1 coordinate 38,026, forward strand.
AAGTGTGCGCGAGAATGTCGAAGCCGGCGATCAGCTCGGGCACTTGCTCCGGCGGCACCAGGCCGGCCAGCGTGGTGCGCTCGCGCAGGCCCAGCCGGTCAAGCTCGGCCTCGTACTCGGCCCGCTGCGCGCCATTGCCCACCCATATGAATCGCAGTCGCGGCTCCTGCGCTGCCGCCTGCGCCATGATCGGAATAAGCTGCTCGTAGCCCTTGCGGCGAAACAGCCGGGCAATCGTGCCGACCACGACGACGTCGTCGTCGAATATGCCCCAACCGCGGCGCGCGGCGGCCCGGCGTTGCGGCGTGGGCGTGAAGCGCTCGATTTCCATCCCGGAGTAGATCGTCCGTAGCTTCTGGCGCGGACAGATGCGCGCGGCGACGGACTGCGCGATCAGCGCGTCGGCGACGGCAACAATGGCGTTGGATCGGTGCGCGGCCCAGCGCTCCAGCCGGGCAAAGGCGGTCCGGACGAGCCACGGCTGCGTGCGGTTGAAGCTCATCCCGTGAATCGTGTGGACAATGCGCGGCACGCGGGCGTCGTGGGCGGCGTAGCGGCCGACAATGCCGGCCTTGCTGCTATGGGTGTGGACTATGTCGGGCTTGAGCCGAAGGAATTCCGCGCAGAGCACGCGGCGGGCGCGACAGTCCATCCAGGGGTTCACGGCGCGGATGAGCTCGGGGATTTCGATGTATTCATAGCCGCCGGCGCGGGCGCGCGCGACCAGGCTGCCCTCCGGGCCGCGCGTCGGCCCGCTGATGAGCGTGACCTGGTGGCCGCGCTGGTGGAGACCCTCGCACGTGAGGATGGTGTTTTCCTGGGCGCCGCCGACAATGAGCCGGGTGATGACGTGGCAGATGTGCATGGGGGGCATTATGTCGCGGCGTGCCAATATGCGAAACCGACCGACACGCTGGCACACGTCCTATAATAGCAGTGGTAACGGCGCCCCAAGGTGAGCCCAGACGGCAAGCCGCCGACGTTTCTGCGGCCTCGGCCAGCCGGGGCCTGATATGATGGTAGTGCGAGGCCGTACTGCCGGCGCGGCGAGTCCGCACGCCGGCAACATGAGGGTCGCCATGTTATTCTCAATCGCGCCGACGTTTCTCCTGCTGCTCCTGGCCGGCACGCCCGCCGTCCCGGCCAATGTTGAACCGGAAGGCGAGCAGTACTTGGTGCGCATTCCGCTGGCGGAGCTGGCCGGACTGCCGCCGCACCTGCGCGGCCGCTTCGATGGGGAATCGGTCGATCTCACGCCTGATGGACCGCTGGCGGTCTTGCTGGTGGAGGCTGGCGAGCTTGACGAGCTTGAGCGGCGCGTGCCGAACACCGAGCGCCTGAGTTCCCTGTCGGACTACCTGGTGCAGTTCGCGCCGCGCAACACGCTGGCGCGCAAGCCTGACCGGCTCACGGCCTATGCGCCTCTGGCGGCGCGCCTGGCCCCGATCAGGCCGGGGGACGCAGCCCGCGGCGTCGATCCGTGCGCCGAGCCGGTCACGAGTCTCCAGCCGTATGACGAGTACCACACGCTTGCGGAGGGCGAGTGTTTTCTGAACAACCTGGCGGCGGCATTTCCCGAGATAACGCAGCTTGTCAATATCGGTCAGTCGATCGAGGGGCGCGACATCTGGGCGCTGCGCGTCACGGACAACCCCGGTACGGTGGAGCCGGAAGAGCAGCAGATCCTCTTCACCGGCGTTACGCACGCGCGCGAGTGGATCACGTTCGAGCAGGTGCTCTACCTGGCCGAGTACCTGACCACGCGCTACGCCACCGACCCGCAGGTGCGTCAGGTGGTCGATAACTCAGTCGTATGGCTGGTCCCGGCTGTGAACCCTGACGGCTTCGTCTTCTCTTGGGAATACCAGCGCATGTGGCGCAAAAACCGCCGGCAGGCTTCCTTTGGTACGTACGGCGTCGACCTCAACCGCAATTATGACTTCCGCTGGGGGTACGACGACGTCGGCTCCAGCGGCATGCCCAGCGCGGAAACCTATCGCGGCGACGCGCCCGCCTCCGAGCCGGAGACGCAGGCCATTCAGGCCCTGCTCGCGCAGGAGCAGTTCGCGATCGCCGTGAGCTACCACAGCTACAGCCAGTTGTGCCTGCACCCCTGGGGTTACACGCCGAATGTGCTGACACAGAGCCACACCGTCCTGACCGCCCTGGCCAACAAGTACGTCAAGCTGGTGCACGGCGTCCACGGCGTTCGCTACACGCCCGGGCCGGCTGCCTACACGATCTACGTGACTAACGGCGACTTCACCGACTACGCTTACGGCCGGCACGGCGTGTTGGCATTCACGCCGGAACTGCGGCCGGCCTCGTCCGCCGAGGGTGGTTTCCTGTTGCCCGAAGCGCAGATTCTGTCCACCGTGGAAGAGAATACGGCAGCGGCGATGTGGCTGATGCTGAACGTGGCGAACGCGTTCGAGTATGTCCGACCCGACGGCCAGACGCTGATCGAAGCGCCGGCCGCAGGCGCGAACCATTTCGCGCTCTCCCTGGCGCCGACGAGCCAGAAGCCGGCGACCGCCCTGGGCTTCCCCATGTCCGCCGCCCCGCAGTGGCATGCCTGGCGCGACGACCTGGCATACCAGCCGCCCGGCTGGGCGGCGTTGGATGCGGACTACGAGGCGGCCGCGGTTGAGGGAAGCGGCAGCGGCCGCGGATATCGGCTCGACATCGATGGCCCGGAGCTACTGGACTGGGCCATGGGTCTGACGTCCTACCACGTGTTGCCGTACGTGTTCGAGGATGGTGCCGAGGTCCTGCTGTCGAACGTGCAGCCCGGCATGAACTTCCTGGGTGTGCCGACGCGCACTGCCCTGCTGCTGCAAGACATCGCGGTTGAGCAGCGGATTCTCGCCACGGGCCCATCCTACGACGGCGAGCTGGACTACGGCGTGAAGGTCCTTGACCAGCGGACGGCCGCGCAGGACGCCGCAGCGCCGGCGCCATGGCTGAACTGGAACTGGGAGTACGTGGACTCGGCCGGCGGCGTGCACCGGTCGCACCCGACCGGGCAGGATGGGGCGGACCTGGCGGTGCAGCCGTTCCGGGCCTACCACGTCAACGCGAACGTGCCCTCGTACAAGTTTGGCAGTCGGGACGAGGCTGCTCCGGTCTATGTCCTGCGCCTGCCGGGTTTCATCGCGTTCGACTTCCCCGACTGCAACTACAACGCCACGGACGACGCCGTCGATATCGCCGCCGGTACGAGCCTGGACTGCAATAACAACGGAATTCCCGACGAGTGCGACGTGGCGAGCGGCTTCAGCGCGGACTGCAACGGAAACGGCATCCCGGACGAGTGCGATATCGCCTCGGGCTTCAGCGAGGATTGCGCCGACAACGGGATTCCCGACGAATGTGAGCCGGACTGCAACGACAACGGGCAGGCCGATTCGTGCGATATTCTCTACGGCATCAGTGAGGATTGCAGCGGCAACGGCATTCCGGACGAATGCGAGCCGGACTGCAACGACAACGGTCAGGCCGATTCCTGCGATATCTTCTCTGGCACCAGCCTGGATTGCGACCTGAACAGCGTGCCGGACGAGTGTCAGCCGGGCCTGTTCGCGCCGGTGACCATCCTGGCCGATGGCAACGTGAGCGGGGCGTTCGTGTATGCCTTAATGCAGGCCGGCCACACCGTGCGCGTTCCCGGCAGCGATTCGCCCTGGCTGAGCTACCTCCCGCGCTACAACGTGCTCGTGCTGGCCATCAACTCCGCCGGCGCTGATCCCGCCGAGGAGCAGGCGATCGACGCCTTCGTCGCGGCCGGCGGCGGCCTGATCATGTTCGCCGGTTACCAGGACCAGTACCAGGGCGCGGCCTATCCCCTCAGCGGGCGGGCCGGCTGGAGCCGCCGCACGAATACGAGCGTGGTAAACCCGGACCATCCTCTGTGCTTCGAACTGCCCGAAGCGTCCACGCTGTCCGGCTTCAGCAGCGTACCCGTGCCGCACACCGGCGCTGAAGTCGTGCTCACGTGGGCCGATGGCGTGCCATTTGCAGTCACGTTTGCCCACGGTGCCGGTCGGGTCGTGTACTTCAATGACTTGTGGGGCTGCTACTTCCACAACTGGTATGGTGATCCCGAGTACGGCAACCGGCTGATGCGCAACGCGCTGGCATACGTGGCCCCGCCGCTGGCGCGCGACTGCAACGGCAACGGCGTCCACGACGCCTGCGACCTGTTCAGCGGTACCAGCCTGGACGAAAACGGCAACGGCATTCCGGACGAGTGCGAGATCCTTGGCGATGTTAATTGCGACGGCTTGGTCAACGTCCACGACATCGACCCGTTCGTTCTGGCTCTGGTTGACCCGGAGGAGTACAAGATCGCCTACCCGGGCTGCCTGCTGACGTCCGCCGACTGCAACGGCGACGGCCTGGTGAATACGTTCGACATCGACCCGTTCGTTCGCCTGCTGACCGGCCGATAAGCCGGGCGGGAGCGGCGGCGGGGTTGCCCGGTGAGTCCGTGCGGCCCGTTAAGTGCGTGGACATTGTTGCCGGCCGGTGTCAGAATGGGATGTGCGGAGCCGGTACGGCGTGGCCGGGGTCGTGCGGCTCAAGTCGTGGCGCCCGTAGCTCAGTTGGACAGAGCAACGGCCTTCTAAGCCGTTGGTCGTAGGTTCGAGTCCTACCGGGCGCGTTTTGTAGTGCTTCCTGGTTTGGCCGAAGCGGTCATTCACCCAGGCTTGCGTGCTTTGCGGGGTTGCGGCTAGAATCCGCGAGTTCTGACTGTTCGTTGGCTGATGGTGAGTTACGTTGCTGGTAAGCGGTACCAGGTCGCCAGGAGCCCACGGCGCAGTTCGTATGACCAGGAGCCGCCTCGATGACGAATATTTATGTGGGGAACCTACCTTACAACACGACGGAAGAGGATCTTTCCAGCCTCTTTGGGGCCTACGGAACCGTCGAACGCGTCAACATCGTCATGGATCGCATGACGGGTCGGCCGCGGGGTTTCGGTTTCGTGGAAATGTCGGACGCTTCGGCGGCTCAGGCTGCGATTGACGCGCTCAACGGTTCCGAACACGGCGGCCGTACCATTACTGTCAACGTGGCCCGGCCGAAAACCGAACGTGGCGGCGGCGGTGGCGGTGGCGGCGGTGGTGGCCGTGGCGGCTACGGCGGTCGGCGTTAGCTCGCTGCGGTGCACCGGAACGCGGAGTCCGTTCGTCGTGCTCCGCGTTGCTTGCCGGTTGAGTACACGTTCGCCTTACTCGACAATGTTCTGATCCCTGAACACACGCCCGGCAGCCGGCTGCCAACCTGGTGGCCGGCTGCCGCGCTGTTACTGCAAGCCTGCTTGGCGAGCCCGTGCGGCAGGCGCACGGCTGACGGTGTTGGTACGCACGGTAGCACAGGGGTATTTTCGGCGGCCCCGGTCGGTCAAGACTTAATGCTCGCGCGGATGCGCTGCAGCTCAGCGGTCGTGCTGTAACCCTCGACCAGCTCGAGCAGTACCACGCGCCCGCCCCGGGCTTCGACGCACTCCCGGCCCACGACTTCCTTGCCGGACCAGTCCGCCCCCTTGACCAGCACATCCGGCCCGATGCGCTCGATCGTCGCCGCCGGCGTCGGCTCGTCGAAGATGATCACGTAGTCAATGGCCTCGAGGGCCGCCAAGATGCGGGCCCGATCGATCTGCTTGCGGATCGGCCGGTCGTCGCCCTTGCTGAGCGCCCGCACCGATGCGTCACTGTTGAGGCCGACGACCAGCAGGCTGCCCAGGGCCTTGGCTTTCTCCAGCAGTTCCACATGGCCGGGATGCAGGATGTCGAAGCAGCCGTTGGCGAACACGACCGTCTCGCCCCGCTGCCGCCGGGCCGTCAGCTCGCCGCACAGCTCGCCGAGTTGCCGAAGCTTGCCGAGCCCGTGCTGGGCGGCCTCGGACAACTCGCGCAGCACCTCGTCCCGCGTGATCGGCACGCAGCCGAACTTGCTGACCTCGAGCCCGCCGGCGATGTTCGACAGCGCGATGGCCTGATCGCGCTTCGCCCCGGCTGCGGTCGCCACCGCCATCATGGCCAGCACGGCGTCGCCGGCTCCGGTGTTGTCGTACACGGCCCGCGGCTTGGTGGGGAAAGTGGCCCGCCGGCCACCGCGCTCGACCAGCAGCGCGCCATCACGGCCGAGCGTAACCACGAGCGCATCCAGGCCGATGCGGTCGATCAGTCGGGCGGCGGCGTCGCCGAGCTCGCAGTCGCCTAGGCGGCGTCCGACGGCGATTTCGAGTTCGGCACGGTTAGGCGTCAGGAGGGTGGCCCCGTGGTACTTCTCCCAGCCGGGCACGCGCGCCGGATCAACGTAGACCGGCACGCCTTGTCGGCGGGCCGCTTCAATCACCGTCCTGCAAACCTCGGCCGACAGCAGCCCCTTGCCATAATCCTCCAGGCATACGATGTTTATCTCCGGCATGGCGGCGGCGACGCTGGCCTGCATGGCGGCCAGGTCATCCGCCGACGGGGACCGGATAATTTCGTCGTCGACGCGCAGAATCTGCTGGCGGTGGCGGTGCTCGGCCAGACCGACCAGACGCGTTTTCGTGATGGTCGGGCGGTCTTTGGCGCGGTGCAGCCCGGAAACATCCGCCCCGGACTCGGCCAGGAAGCCAGCGACGCGGTCGCCGAAAGCGTCCTGGCCCAGCAATCCGATGCAGCGCACGCCGGCGCCAAGCGCCACCACGTTCAGCGCGACGGAACCGGCCCCGCCCACGCGGTCCTGGCGCTCGACCACCCGCAGGATCGGCACGGGCGCTTCCGGGCTGATGCGCTCGGCATCGCCCAGAATGTAACGGTCAAGCATGAAGTCGCCCGCCAGCAGGACGCGGGCTTGTGAGAACCGCTGCACCACCTGAGCCAGTTCAGACGTCATGCGCTCGGGGCTCCGGAATGTCCGCGCGGCGGGGGGCCGGGACTAAGCCGGCCGGCTAGACGCACGCGCAGACGCGCTTGGCGGCGTCGGTCAGGTCGGCCGCCGGCGTCAGTTGCGGGATGTTGGCCTCCGCCAACATCTTGCGGGCGACGTCCACGTTCGTGCCTTCCAGCCGCACGATCACCGGGACCTTGAAGCCGACTTCGCGGGCCGCCTTGATGAGCGCGTCGGCTATTACGTCGCACTTGGCGATGCCGCCGAAGATGTTCACCAACACCGCCTTGACCTTCTCATCGGAGAGGATGATGCGGAAGGCCTCGACGGCGTCCTCGGGCGTCACGCTGCCGCCGACATCTAGGAAGTTGGCCGGCTCGCCGCCGTGCAGCTTGATGATGTCCATTGTGGACATGGCCAGGCCGGCCCCGTTGACCAGGCAGCCGATGTTGCCGTCCAGCGCGATGTAGTTGAGGTTGTGCGCATTGGCCCGCAGCTCGGCGGGGTTCTCCTCGGACGGATCGAACAGGGCCGCGATATCGGGATGACGGAAGAGCTCGTTGTCGTCGAAGTTGAACTTGGCGTCGATGGCGAGAATCTCGCCGGCGGGCGTCTCGATCAGCGGGTTGATCTCCGCCAGCGAGCAGCCCTTCTCGATGAACAGGCGCGCCAGCTTCACCATGATCTGTGCGGCCGCCTTGGCCTGCGTGCCCGACAGCCCGATGTCCGTCGCCAACACGTTGGCCTGAAAGGCCTGCAAGCCCAGGTGCGGGTGGAACCAGGCCTTCTTGATGGCGTCCGGGTTGCGGGCGGCCACCTCCTCGATCTCGACGCCGCCCTCGGCGCTGGCCATCATCACCGGCGTGCGCCGCGCGCGGTCAACCACGATGCCCAGGTAGTATTCCTTGGCGATGTCGACGGCCGTCGCCAGCAGGATCTTGCGCACCTGCACGCCCTGCGGGCCGGTCTGCTTGGAGACCATCGGTTCGGCAAACATGCGGCGGGCGTGTTGCGTGGCCTCCCGGGCGTTGTCAACCAGCTTGACGTACCCGGCCTTGCCGCGCCCGCCGGCGTGGACCTGGGCCTTGACCACGACCTGTTGCGCGGCCAGCCGACTGAAGGCCGCCCCGGCCTGGTCGGCCTCGTCAATAACCTGTGAATTAGGAACGGGGATTCCGGCCTGCTGCAGCAGCGTTCGGGCCTGATACTCGTGTACCTTCATCGCTTGCCAACTCCGCACTACGTCCGGGCCGCGCTTGCCGCGCGCACGGCAAACGGGGAGTTTACCCATATGGCCGGGCGCCTGCCAGCGCCGCCTTAACACGTGAATTGCCCAGGTTTGCCAGTGCGGCGGGCAGGCAGTAAGGTGCCGCACGTGTAAGCGCTCGGGGCCGGCGAACCGGGCGGGCGCGACCCACACGTCGGTGGCTGATGCTTCGCGAGCTGATTGACATTGCGGTGCTGGAGGACTTCGCGCGCGGGCTGGCGCGGAGTATCGGCCTGCGCGTCAGCGTCTACGGGGCCTACGGCGACCTAGTAGTCGCCGGCGACCCGCTGGCCGAGTTTGGCCAGCGCAGCAGTTGCCTGATGACGGAGATTCCGGCCGGACAGAGGCTTACGCCGGTGCCGGCCCATGACCCACCCGACAGCGTGGCGTTTGTCGAGGAGCGCGGGGCGTGGTACATCGCGGCCCCGGTTTACCTGGAGGACGAGCGGGCCGGCTGGGTGGCGGTGGGCGAGTTCCGCGAGGAGGGCGAGCCGCATCCGGACTGGGTGGCGGCGGGCGTGGCCGCCGGCCAGACGCCGGGGGAGATTGCGGCGACCTGGCGGCGGTTGCCGGTACTCAGCCGCAGCGGCGGCTCGCACGTCGTCGTAGCCGCACGCTGGGGGGCGCGGCTTCTGTCGGAATGGTGTCGGCGTGAATCGCGGCTGATGGCCGCCACCGAAGAAACGGCGCTGGTCGGCGACATCGCCGAACTGCTGACCGGTCGGGAGGAACTGCAGGCCATCCTGGACCGCATCGTGGCCGATACGGCGCGGGTCATGCGCTGTGAGCGCTGCAGCCTGCGGCTCTACGATCCGAACACCAACGAGCTGCGCATCAAGGCCGTGCACAACCTGTCGCCGCACTACCTAAGCAAGGGCGCGGTGATGCGCACGGAGAACTCGATCGACGAGGAAGCCCTGAGCGGCCGGCTGGTCTACGTCGAGGACGTCGCCAGCGACCCGCGCGTGCGTTACGTTGAACAGATGCGTGCCGAGGGCATCGTCAGCCTGTTGACGGCGGGGCTGCTCTACCGCGGGCGACCGATCGGCGTGATCCGCGTGTACACCGACCATCGCCGGCGCTTTCGCCGCACGCAGCAGAATCTGCTGCGGGCCGTGGCCCACCAGGCGGCCATCGCGATCGTGCACGCCCAGCTCATGGAGCAGCGGCTGCACAGTGCCCAGATCGAGCGGCAACTGGCCCTGGCCGGCGAGATTCAGGGCCGCATGATGCGAATCGCCCCGCCCCGGCAGCCCGGACTGGCGACCGCCTCCATTTATCAACCCAGCTCGCACCTGGGCGGAGACTTCTGTGACATCCTCTTGCTGCGCGACGGCCGGCTGTTGGCGGTCGTGGCGGACGTCGTTGGCAAGGGCATTCCCGCCTCGATCCTGAGCGCGTCGGTCCGCGGGGCGCTGTCGGCGGCGTCGGACTTCTGTGACGACCTGGGGACCCTGCTCGCGCAGCTCAACCGACAGATCTGCGCGGAGACGCTGCCGTCCGAGTTCACCACGCTGGGCGTGCTGGCGATTGACCGGGCGAGCCTGCGGTTGGGCTACGCCAGTGCCGGGCATGAGCCACTGTTGTTGTGGCGCGCCGGCCGCGTGCAGGTCCTCGACCAGGGCGACCTCGTGCTGGGGCTCCAGCCGGACGAGGTCTACCACGAACACGCGCTCGCGCTGGAAGTGGGCGACACGCTCCTGCTGTACAGCGACGGCGTGGTTGACGCGATGAACTTCTCCGACGAGCTACTCGGCCGCGCCCGGCTGCTGGATACGCTGACCCAGTACGGCGGCCTCCCCATCGACCAAGTGCTGCGGAACGTGCTCTGGGACGTGCGCCGATTCGTCGGCTTGGCCGAGCAGTCGGACGATCTCACGCTGGTGGGCGTGCAGGTCCTCCCCGAAGACAGCGGCTGAGCACCGCCGCGCCTGACAGCGCGGTGCGGCGCCGGCGGCTAAGGCGCCTGCCCGGTCGGCGCGGCGTCACGCGCGGCCCGGTGCTCCAGGTACCAGGCGTAGGTCTGCTCGATGCCGGCCCGTAGCGGCGTGCGGGCCTGCCAGCCGAGTGCGCTCAGCCGCGACACATCCAGCAGCTTGCGCGGCGTCCCGTCCGGCTTGCCGGCGTCGAAACGCAGCTCGCCCTGATACCCCACCACATCGCGAATCAGCTCCGCCAATTCGCGAATCGAGACATCCTCTCCCACTCCGACGTTGATGAGCCCCCCCGCGTCGTAGTTGCACATCAGGAACACGGCGGCGTCCGCCAGGTCATTCACGTACAGGAACTCCCGCCGCGGGCGGCCGCTGCCCCAGATCTCCACCTGCGCGGCGCCGCCGATCTTGGCCGCGTGCATCTTTCGCAGCAGGGCCGGCAGCACGTGGGCGTTCTGCAGGTCGAAGTTGTCGCCGGGGCCGTACAGGTTGGTCGGCATGAGCGCAATGGCGTTGAAGCCGTGTTGCCGGCGGTAGGCGGCGCACATCTCCAGGCCGGCGATCTTGGCAATGGCATAGGCCGAATTGGTCGGCTCCAGCGGCCCGGTGAGCAGGCAGTCCTCGGGCATCGGCTGCGGCGCCAGCTTCGGATAGATGCAGGACGAGCCGAGGAACAGCAGCTTGCGGGCGCCGTGCCGCCAGGCCGCGTCGATCACGTGCGTCTGGATCAGCAGGTTTTCGCGGATGAAATCGGCGGGGTAGGTATCGTTGGCGAGGATGCCGCCGACCCGGGCCGCGGCCAGGAACACGTACGCGGGGCGCTGGCGCGCGAAGAACTCATCTACCTGCTCGTGGCGCGTGAGGTTCAGATCCGCACGCGGCCGCGTCAGCAGATTGGTGCAGCCCTCAGCGTGCAGGCGGCGCAGAATGGCCGCGCCGACCAGGCCGGCATGTCCCGCGACGTAGATGCGGTCGTGCTTATCCACCAGCGGCTCCGCGGACGGTGAAGGCGTGGCCGGCGCCGCGCAGCGTCTGCTCCTGGCGGGCCAGCTCCAGATCGTGCTCCACCATCATGCGCACCAGCTCGCGGAAGCTGACGCGCGGCTGCCACCCGAGTTGCTGCCGGGCCTTGGTCGCATTGCCGCACAGGTGGTCAACTTCGGTGGGACGCAGATAGCGCTCATCGATGAGCACGTGTTTGTGCCAATCGAGTCCGGCACAGGCAAATGCCTCCTCGACGAACTCGCCCACGCTGTGGGCCGTGCCGGTGGCGATGACGTAATCGTCGGGCTGATCCTGCTGCAACATCAGCCACATGGCCTCGACGTAGTCGCCGGCGTAGCCCCAGTCGCGCCGCGCCTCCAGATTCCCCAGGAAGACGTGCTCTTGCAGGCCCAGCTTGATGCGACCGACCGCGCGGGTGATCTTGCGGGTCACGAAGGTTTCGCCGCGCCGCGGCGACTCGTGGTTGAAGAGGATGCCGTTGGCGATGTACAGGTTGTAGGCCTCGCGGTAGTTCACGCAGTACCAGAAGGCGGCCGCCTTGGAGACGGCGTACGGGCTGCGCGGATAGAAGGGCGTGGCCTCGTTCTGCGGCGGCGGCGCGGCCCCGAACATCTCGGACGATCCGGCCTGGTACATCCGCACGGGCCGGGCGCGCGAGGCGGCGTAGTCGCGCAGGCTTTCCAGCAGCCGCAGTGTGCCGGTGGCGACCACATCCGCCGTGTATTCCGGCTGGGCGAAGGAGACCTTCACGTGGGACTGCGCGCCGAGGTTATAGATCTCGTCCGGCTGCACGCGTTCGAGCACGCGCCGCAGGCCGGTTGCGTCCGACAGGTCACCGTAGTGGAGGAAGAAGCGTGCTTCCGGATGGTGCGGGTCGCGATAGATGGCGTCAACCCGCTCGGTGTTGAACGTGCTGCAACGGCGGATAATGCCGTGGACTTCGTAGCCCTTCTCGAGCAGCAGTTCGGCCAGATAAGATCCGTCCTGCCCGGTTACGCCGCTGATAACCGCCCGCTTCATGTCTTGACTCCCGCATACCGGGCGAGAACTCGTGGCGCAGTTCGCGCTGGGCCGCCGACCGCGCGTCCGGCCGCATCATACTTTCGGCTGCAGCGGCCTGCCATACGAGCGCCGGAGCCGCAGCGCTCGAGCCGGTGCCGCGCGGCCGCTTCCTTGATGCAATAAGGCCGATCAGCCAAGTCACAACGGATCTGCAAAGCGCGCCTGGCGGCGTGCAGGGGAGCTGCTGTTAGCTGTGTGCCGGCGGCGCGTCGCCGCGCGGCTCAACAGGGTAGGTTTGCAGGCGTGCGTTCAGACGAGCGCTTTCGTGGCCAACACTGACAATGAAGTTGACGCCACTGCATCGAGCGCGACACCGACGTCCACGTGTGCGGCCTGGCCCTCCAGGCACACCTGGGCGCGCACCACCGTGGCCCAACGGCATCCGGTGAGGCCAAAGCCCTCGATCGGGCGCGCACCGGGCAGGTGCGAGCGCAGCTCGTAACGCTGGCCCTCCGCCACGCCGTAACCCAGCGGCACGCGCAGACGCATGCCGACCGGGGAGGCTTCGAGGCAATGACACTGGAGCACGGTGTCCCCGTCGTGGTCGACCATCCATAGCATGCCGGCGACGGGCTGTCGGGGCTCGGCCCGACGGTCTTCCGGAGCGCGTCCATCCATGACGCTTGGCAGCGCCTCAAGCTCGCTCATGCCAGAGACTCCTTTCCGACATTGAGGCTGATACAGATACTATCGGCTCAATCGGGCGCTGCGCTGGACTCAGGCTCGTTAAGTCCGAATTCGCGCAGCCACATGTCGGTTGCGGCCGGATCCAGGCCGGCGCGTTTCTCCCGCGGCTCCCTAAGCCGCGGCTCAGGGCGTGCCAAGTCCTGCTGCAACAACGCCCAGAACTCATCGGAGCGCATCGACTGGGCGCGCCTGCGCCGCGCCGCCCGGGCAATCTCCCGGTCAGACGAAACGACGAGCAATCGCCGGGCGGCCGAGTCCTGCTCCAATATCGCTATTAGCTCGGCGTCCGCAGTGGACGGGCCGCTGTAACTGACAAGGATTTCCGGATGGGCGATCTGTTTCGCCAAGTCTCGACCGGGCGACGGGCCGTCGAATACAATATGCACCCGTTCCGCCCGGCGCGCGGCCCACCGGCCGACCGCGTCACACAACATGGAGCGACCCATCAGGGGACCGTTCGTCTCTGTATTTCGGGCCGCATGGAGGAGGTTATTACCGTCTATGATTACCGGCACCTACAGCCTCCACTGACTCTAGGTTAAGTCATAGAACGACCGGCGCCAAAGAAAAAACCTCCCACATTCCGGTTTTCTTGCCCAACTTCCGACGTAACAGGGTCCTCACGAGCACATATATCGGCATTTCCCCCCTGCGGGGATGACCTCGAAGCTCGCGGCGAGGTCCGCTAGTGCATTGCCCGCCCCGTCGGCCCTCGCAGGTCGTTTCAGCGGCTGCGAGCAGCGCTGAGCGCTGCCGGCAGCGTTACGCCGGTCCGCACGGTTACGGCTCCAGCATTGAGCGGCGAATGTAGACCATGCCTATGAGGATCAGCAGCGCGACGATCCAGCCCGCAACATAGATGGCGACGGTGCGTTTGGCCGTCTCCTTCTCCAGCCAAGTGCGCGGCCGCACGCCCTTGACGAAGAACACGATCTTGCTCGCCAGGTTCACGCATACGATGTTGATGGCCAGCAGCAACCCCGCACCGACGGCGAGGTCCAGATGTGCCCCTCCCAGCATCAGCCCCAGGGTTGCGGCGGGCGGCAACAGCGCCACCGCGACCATGACCCCCACGAGCACGCTGGACAGGCCGGTCGTCAGAGACAACGCCGCCGCCGCGCCGGATGCCAGCGCCAGTGCGACTGAATCCAGGCCGGCCTGGGTACGCAAAGACAGCTCCGCGCTGGTCACATCGCAGGGCCAGCAGAATCCAATAACCGCCGAGAGTCCAATGGCCAACAGCAGCCCTGCCACCAATGTCCGCGACGCCTTTCTAATCAAGGCCGCGTCACCCAACGCCGTCCCCAGACTCAGCGCCAGGTTGGGGCCCAGTAATGGCGCAATGACCATTGCGCCGATTACAACGGCGACGTTGTCGGCGATGAGCCCTATGGCCGCAACCAATGTCGACAGTATCACCAGGACGACGTAGTTGTGATCCAGTTGCGCACTCCGCGAGACTCCGCCATAGAGCGCTTCCCGCACAGCGATGGCCGCGCACTCCTCCTTGTGCTTCTCCTCATCAGGCTTGGGCAGCGAGGACTCGATCGGCAGTACTACAACACTTGCGGTGGGTTGGGCGCCCAGGACGTTTTGCAGCGTGTCCAGCAACGCTTGCAGCCTGTTATCGCTGACCAGCAGGCGCGTCCACAGCTTGCCGTCCTCGCCGACCACGCCCAGGCGCACATCCTGGGCCTTCACCTTCTCTGCTATGGCCAGGATGGTATTCGAGCTGCCGGCGCCGGCGATTACTTCGACATACTTCATTCTTCTGGTGTCCTCATGTTGCTGGCGGGAGCTACCGGACAATGAACGAAACGCTTTTCCGGAAGTGCCGCACGCGACCGCGCCGGAAAAAGGAGTGAGTCTCCTTTGCGCACGGCGGACGCCGTTGTCGCAGCTTTCCGGCCGTTGCTGAGGTCCGACGCCGCTCGGCCGGCAGCGCGGTCGGACGGCCACGATGGTAGTCCCGCGCCCAGGGATAGTTCAACGTCGAATGCGACCGGCGGCAGCCGGAATGCTCCCTGACGCGGGCTAGCGCCCCACCGGTCGGTCCGGTTGCCCGTCTGCCAGCGGCAACAAGGCCATGATCCTCTCACGCCGGCCCAGCAGCATGTGCACAAGCCGGTCCGCATTCCGCGGGTCGCTCAGTTCGGCCGCTGCGACGATGGCCTCGATGTGTGACTGCTCGAGCCGGGCGATCCGCTCGACGATCCAACGCAGATCCGCGCCGGTCAAGTGTTCGAACGCGTTGTTCGGCACCTGGGCACGCCAGGCGAGCGGATCGAAGTGGTCCACCCCGAACCGCCCGACGGCCGGCGAGACGATCGGCTCGTGCGGCCGCGGCTCTGGATGAGCCAATCCGCACGTGGCGAGGCGCGTCAGAAACCAGCCCACATCCCACTCGTGCCGCCAGCCGCGCCAGGGCTCCTTCGGGCGGCCCTGCCAGGCGCCCAGGCACGAGTTGAAGTCGATCAGGTAGCCGATCATCCGCCCGTCGCGCAGCACGACCAGCGTGTTCGTCCCGACCCGGTCGGTGTCATTGAGCCAGGCACTGGCCAGGCGCAGCCCGCGCAGCTCGCGCCGCTGGCGGAACCAGTCGAAATGAAAATGCCCCTGCACGCCGTCCAGATAGAGCGTTGCCGTGGCGCGCCGGCCGTCGAAGCGTGCATCGTCCGTGCCGGCGATGCGCACCAGGTAGACCGGCGGAACGTGGTAACCCAACGCCCACAAGATGCGCGAACCGATCACCTCCGCTGAAGTGCCGAGTTCGGGGTAATCCGCATGATCGAGCTTGAACATGTACTTGCGGCCTTGGGCGTCGGTGCCGATGACCCCCGCAGTCGAACCGCTTGTCTTGAGCCGGGTGATCGTAAAGGGCGGCTCGGGCGGCGGGTCCGTGCAGGCCCCCAGCGCCACCCGCGCCGGCGTCAGCTCGTCCGCCCGGCGGTTCGTGTGGAACGACGAGTCCGCCACGCCCGCGCCGTCGGCGTTCCACGCTGGACAGCCGAACGCCGCCCGCCACAACGGGTCCAGCGTGAGCAGGTCGCGGGCCGGCACCAGTACCGCGGCCTTGAACATCACCAGCCAGGTCGCGTCCTGGCTGGCGCGAATGTGCTCCGTCAGCACCGGCGTTTCGTTGCGATAGCGCGCCGCGCCGCAGCCGACCGCTGCAATCAGCAACAGCAGTGCCGCGCTTCTCACAGCGCCGTCCCGGCCACGCCGTCCACGTTCGCCAGCAGCTCGGCCGCCCGGTGGAAGACGATCTCGTTGAACCCGCAATGCCGGTAGATCGCCACGGCCCGCTGGGGCAGTGACGGCTCCGCGGCGATGCGCCGGTAGCTGCGACCGAGTTGCAGGCGCAAGGGCAGCAAGCCGATCGGCACGGGAAAGTCGCTGCCGAACACCAGCTTGCCGTGCAACTCCTGCATGCGGGCGACTTTGCGCAGCCAGCCCAGCTTGCTCCAGGCCGTCAGGGCCGATATGTCCGCGTAGAGCGGCGCGTTGGCGAATTCGCCCAGCAGGGCTTCCACCAGCAGGTGGAACGACTGGCGCGGGCCCCAGGGGACCGCCGGCGTGGCCAGATGCGCCACGATGACCGGCGGCATGCACCCCTCCCGCCGCAGATCGGCCAACACCTCCAGCAGCGGCGCGATCGACTGGTACTCGGGGTGCTGCGTGGCGAGCGTGAACTCCTGGCCGTAGTGCACCAGCAGCGGCAGCCCGAGTTCGGCACAGCGGCGCAGCACCGCCAGTGTGCGCGCGTCACGGCAGTCAATGTTCTGGTGCAGCGGAATCCACTTCAGCAGGCAGGCGCCGGCGGCGAAGACCTCGTCCACGCAGGCCAGGGCATTCGGGCGGTACGGATGCACGGACGCGCCGAACAGCCAGCGCTGCGGGTGCCGCCGACAGGCCGCCCGCACCATGCTGTTGGACGCGTACATGTCGCTGCCGAATTCGCCGCGGCTTTCGGGGAATGGCGGGGCGTCGCCGAAGTCGTCGTGGTAGCGGTCGAACGCCAGCAGCACTGACCGCTCGCAGGGGCCGTCCGCACAGAGCTGGTCGACGTACCAGCGTTCCAGGGCGGCATCGAGTTCCGGCCCGGGTTGCAGGCGCCAGTCGAACCCGAGCAAATGCTGCAGTACGGGCCGGGCCGGCCCCCGATAGAAGCGCGGAGCCAGGCAGGAGTCCAGCGCCGGCCGACCATCCTCCTCGGCCGGTTCGAAGCTGAACCGCTCGCCGGCCGCAGCCGGTCGGTGCGTGAACGCATAATGGCAGTGCACATCTATGATCATCTGGCGTTCCGCCTGTCCGCGTCGGTCTCGTCAAGGTCATGAGCCTCACTGGCCGCCCAGTCGGCCAGATCATCCGCCAAGTGCAATGGAGCTTCGTGGGCCGCCCGCAGCGTCCGCACGTCCTGGCACGTCACACGCCGGGCACGCCGCAGCAGCACCAGCACGATGCCAAGCCCCAGCACCGTGGCGCCCACCATCCAGCGCCAGTCGGGCGCCGTCCCGGCCGCGCGACCGGCGAGTCGGCTGACCTCCGTTGGACCGGGCGCTACCAGCAGCGCGGCCAGACCGGGTTGGCCGGACTGCGTCGGATAGCGGTTGATCTTCACGAAGTACCCGGTCACGCGGACACTTGCTCCCAGCGGCAGGTCACTGGCGTCATTGGTGAATATGACCGTGCACGTGACGGCCTGATCGGGCCGCTGCAACTCCACCTGCCACACCTGCCCGATCCGCGGGTGCCGCGGGTGGGTGTAGGGGTCCTTGTTGCGGCCAACTACGCCCTGCACGGTGATAGGCCGCCCGCGGAAATCGCCGGGCCGCTCGATCAGCGTTTGCCAGTCCGCAACCTCAATTGCCGGCCAGACGTGTCCCGGCGCTATCGGCGAGTGCTTGACGTGCTCCAAGAGCGCGTAGTACGCGGGGTGGTCAAAGTCGTAGGTGAAATCCTCGATGCCCGCCAGGGCGGCACGCACTGCGGGCGGCAACTCCTCATCCGGCCCGTCCGACCGGCTCGACGCGTTCTGCCCCCCAGCCACGGCCGCCAGGCAGACCAGTGCCGCCACGCGTAAGCAGCGCGGCGTGCTCAGAAGTCGCCATCTTCGTCCCATGGGTAGCTCGGCGCGGTTGTGGTTGCGGGGGCGGTCGTCGTGGGGGGGGCTTCCTCGGGTTGCGGCTGCATGCGCGCCGGCGCCGGCAGGATGCGCCACTGCTCCTCTTCTCGGATCACGAGAATCGCGATCTGATCGGTCTTGCGGCGCAGTCGCACCTGGCTTTCCGGACGAAACTGTACCTCGCAGGTAACCTTGTACGCCCGGTCCGTGAGGTGCGGCAGCTCTACCGGCTCGATGGCCCGCACGTCCAGCGCCTCGATGGCGTGATATACGGCGTCAAACCGCTCGCGGCTCTCGGGCTCGCGCCGCCGGCTCGACAGGCGGCGATAGCCCGCATAGTCGCCCGCCAGGCAGGTTTCCAGGAAATGCCGCAGAAACGCCACGATCTCGGGGTGGTCCTCGCGGTCCGACTCGGCGAAGCTGTACTGCGGCGGAGCCGGCGGCGGGGAAACCGGCGCGCTCTCCTCCACAGGGGGTGCCGTGTCGGGTGGCGGCGACGGACTCCGGTCGCAACCCGGCGCCAGCCCCAAACCGCCGGCGACCAGGAGCATCAGTGACCAGCGCTGCCAGCGGCGCATCACGAGCAACCCTCCCGCCGGGCGTAGCGCACCGCCTGCTTCAGCCACGTCACGAACTGGTCGGGAACCAATTCGGCGTCCTCGAAGCTCACGGACCGCACACCCGCCCGGACCGCCGCTGTCACGGCGCGCACGAACGCGCCGGCATCACCCCCCTCGGCCTCCTCCGCCGAAAGCAGGAGCGCGGTCTTGCTCGGCTCAGGAACGTCCTCGGCGAACCAGTCAGCCAGGGCGGCCGAATCCAGCCAGTCGCAAAGCGGCCGGCGCAGAGTCTCCCAGCCGGGCGTGACCAGATTATGCACGGGAACGCACAGCATTCGTAACGAAGCGTACTCCTGCCGCAGCCGCGTGAGCCAGGCCGCCAAATCATCGCGCAGCGCCCGCTCGTACTCGAGCAGTGCTGGTGGAAGCCGGGGCCCGGCATCCGTGGTTTCGCCACCCATTCCGGCCCGCTGTCGTTCTGCATACAACCGCTGCACGGCTTGGCGTGCGGCGTCCACGTCGACGCCGGCCTGGCGGGCTGTCTGCAGCGCCGCCGAACTGAAGGAGGCGTCGAACCACTCCTCCAAGTCGTCCCAGGAGTCGGCTGCGTCGCCCACCCAGACTTCGTGCCAGAGCCCACCAAGCACGAACCCGGCCGGGGCATAACGCGTCAGATCCGCAAGCGTGGCGCCCAGCAGCTCGCGCCATGCCGGATGGAACGCGCTGGCACCCTGCCAGGCCAACTCGTCCCCCCAGGCGTTGCACGGACACAAACCCGGCTGTTGACCCGCAATGCCTTTCAGGTCGGCCAGGTGCAGGGCGAAGAGGAGCTTCAACCCGTGGCGCTGGGCGTACTCCTGGATTGGACCCAGCGTGTCGCGTTTGCCGCACCAGCGCGCTACCGGCGGCCGGAGCCCGCACGCCTTGTAAAGCGGCAACTCCGGCTGGAAGTGCCAACCGCCCTCCGTGAAGAAGTGCGGCGAGGGGAAGCCGCCGGCCAGGCGGAACTGCGCCACCTCACCGGTGACGACCGGCACGGTCAGGTGGTCGATGCCCACCTCCCCGACCACGCGGTCGAGCAGGTTGCCGGCCGTGGTAGCGAAGTTCCAGGGTGGCAGGATGAGCCCAAAGTCAGTCGGCATCGCGTAATCACACCTTTGGCACAGTGCGGCGCGTCGCGCCATCATGAGGGTAGCCGATTCGCCCAGTGTCTGCTAGCATGACTACTGGCAGGTTCGTTGGAGCTTCACCGTGCCGGAAACACCTGAGCACTATTGCCGTTATTGTCCGGGTGAGGACCGCGTACTCATCTCAGACGCTGTCTGCCTGGGTCGTCGCCGCGCGAATTTTCATAAGTGCCCCGGCTGCCAGTTCAACGATGACGAGAAGGACAATGCTCCGTACGAGGCCCAGATGGTGAACACGGGGCCAACCCGACTGCCCACGCGTGCGGAACAGGAAGAGCAAGACATGATCCAGACCGTGTTCAAGGCCTACGACGTGCGTGCGACCGTGCCCGACCCCCTCAACGAGGATGTCGCCTGGCGCATCGGCAACGCCACCGCGCAATTCCTGCGCACATCGCTGTGCGGCTACGACCGCAGCGATTTGAAGATGAACACGCTCATCGTCGGCCGCGACATGCGCAAGCACAGCCTGGCACTGTGCCAGGCCTTCACCGAAGGCGCTCTGGCGGTTGGCTGCGGCGTGATCGACATCGGCATGATCGATACGTCTCAGATCGCATTCGCCACCAACCATCTGCCCTGCTGTGGCGGCGTGCAGACCACCGCCAGCCATAACCCGGCCAACTACAACGGCTTCAAGATCTCCGGCCCCAAGGGCAAGCCGATCGGGGCCGAGACCGGTCTGAGAGAGATTGCCCGAATCGCCGAGGCGATTTCGCGCTACGATGCGCCGACGACTCGCAAAGTGCAGCGTCTGGACCTTTCCCGCGAATACCGCGACTACCTGCTGAAGTTCCTGGACGAACCGCGGTCGCTTAAGGTGGTCATCGATGCCTCCAACGGCATGGCCGGCCGCTGGTTTCCGATCCTCTTCGACAACGTGCCCGGCCTGAAAGTGATTCCGCTGAACTTCGAGCACGACGGGGAGTTCGTCCATCCACCCAACCCGCTCGTGCCGGCCAACCTCGAGCAATTACGGACGGCAGTCCGCGCGGAGGGCGCTGATTTCGGGGCCTGCTTCGACGGCGACGCGGACCGTTGCATGTTCGTGGATGAGAACGCCGCCATCGTCCGCTGCGACCTGATCACCGCATTGCTCGCCGGCGAATATCTGCGGTCCAACCCGGGCGCTGCGGTCGTCTACGACCTGCGCTCCAGCCGCGTGGTGCCCGAGCAGATCAAGAAGGCCGGCGGCGTGCCCAAACGCGAACGCGTCGGGCACGTATTCATGAAGCGCGCCATGGCAGAATCCAAGGGCGTCTTCGGCGGCGAGTTGAGCGGTCACTTCTACTTCCGCGACTTCTTCAACTGCGACTCCGGCATGCTGGCGTTCATCGCCGTCGTCAATTTGCTGACGCACACGGGCCAGTCGCTCGGCACGCTGCTGCGCCCGCTGGAGACCTACGCGGCCAGCGGCGAGCGGAACTTCGAGAACGACGACAAGGACGGCACCTTCCAGCGCATCGCCGAACGATACCACGACGCGCAGATCGACCACCTCGACGGCGTGACCGTTCAGTACGCCGACTGGTGGTTCAACGTCCGCGCCTCGAACACTGAGCCGCTGCTGCGGCTGAACATGGAGGCCCGCGACGCCGCCCTGCTTGAAGAGAAGCTGAAGGAACTGACCCCCGTGCTCGGCACGCCGGTGGAGCATTAGCGCCGCCCAGCTCGGCGGCCCGGCCGCGGCTCGGACGCCGCATGGCACCCGGAACACCCTCGCATGACCACGACCACCGCAACCCCGCCGGCGGAATTCTGTCATCTGGACCTCGCCAACGGCGTTGAGTTCGCCGCCGAGCTGCTGCCGCAGCGCCAGACCGTCGCCATCTGCTGCCGGCTGCTGACCGGCCTGGCTGACGAGCCGCCCGAATTGACCGGCATCAACGGCATCGTCGAACGTACGCTCTCCAAGGGCACCCGCCGCTTCGACGGCCGCGGCCTGGCGGACGCGTTCGATGCCCTGGGGGCCTCGTGGTCGTCTGCGAGCGGGCGCCAATCCACGCTCGTGCGAGTCGTCTGCCTGCCGGAGTTCACGCTTGCGGCGCTTGACCTCGTCGGCGAGATGGTCTGCCACCCCACCTTTCCGGACGACGCCTGCCGAGTCGCGATCGATCTGGCGCAGCAGGAGCTGCGGCGCATGGAGGACGAGCCGGACGAGTTGTTGCGCGCCCTGATCCAGCGGCTGACACTCGGGCCGGTGCTGGGGCGCCACCCCGGCGGCGAGCCGGAGACGCTGGGGCGCCTCACGCCGGACCTGGTGCGGGCGCACTGGCAGAGATGTTATCACGCCGGCCGCATGCAGATTGCGGCGGCCGGGCCGGTCGTGCCCGAGCGGCTGGCCGCGCACATCGAGCAGACGTTTGCCGGGCTGGGCAGTTCGGAGCGGGCCGGCCGCGCGCCGGCGGCCGTGGAGTTCCAGCCGCAGCGCGTGCATCGGCAGAAGGAGCTCGAGCAGCAGTACATCGGCATCACCCTCCCCGGCCTGGCGCGTGAAGATCCCGGGTTCGTCGTCGAACAGGTGGCGCTGCGTGTGCTTTCGGGCGGCATGAGCGGTCGGCTGTTCACTGAAGTTCGGGAGAAGCTAGGTCTGGTGTACTGGGTGGGCGCCTGGCACGAACAGCCCCGCGGGCATGGCGTGATTCACCTAGGCGCCAGCACCACGCCCGAGCGTTGCCACCAGACGTTCGAGAAGCTGCTGACCGAGCTGGCGCGGCTGGCGGAGGACCTGACCGCGGAGGAAGTCACGCGGGCGCGCGACGGCCTGATCGCCCATTACGAGACCGAAAGCGACCTGACGCGGGCCCGGGCCGGCGGTCTCAGCGACGACCTGTTCCACCACGGCCGCCCTATCGGTCTGGGACCCAAGCTGGCCGCCATCCGCGCCGTTACGCGGGAGCACGTGGCCGACTACGCGGGCCGCCTGCCGCGTGACCGCCTGTGCGTGGCCACGCTGGGGCCGCGGGCGGTCTTGAGCCCCTCCGCTGAGGGGTAGGGGGGGAACGTCCGGTATTGAAGCAGGCGTTCGCGGGCCGCGCGTCGCCCTTGGAATGCTGCGCCGGTGTGTTATACTGACGGTCTTTGCTAATTCCGCACTGAAGACGTCCGCTTACGGAGGCTGTTGAATGGCTGGGCACCAGGTCGAAGACATCCGCAATATCGCGCTCGTGGGGCACTCTTCCGCCGGCAAGACCACGCTGGGAGAGGCGCTCCTGCTCAAGGCCGGTGTGACCAACCGCCTCGGCAGCGTGGACGACGGCTCCAGCCTGCTCGACCACGACGAGGAGTCCCGGGAGCGTAAACACAGCGTTGACTCCGCGGTCTTCTACGTTGAGCACAACGGCAAGCTGCTGAACTTCATCGACACGCCTGGCATGCCCGACTACGTCGGCATGGCCATGGCGGGCCTGATGGGTGCCGATACGGCGTGCATCGTGGTCTCCGGCAGCAGCGGGATCGGCGTGAACACGCGGCGGATGTTCAACGCCGCCGGCGACGCCGGCCTGGCCCGCATGATCGTCGTGACGCGCGTGGACGCCGATAACCTGAACTTGGATGATGTGTTGGGCGGTATTCGCGAGACGTTCGGCCCGGCCTGCCACCCGGTCAACCTGCCGGCTGACGGCGGCCGGCGCGTCGTGGACCTGCTGACCGAGACGGAAGGCACGGCCGACGTGCTCGACGTAGCCTCGGCCCACACTGAACTGGTCGAGGCGATCGTCGAGACCAACGAAGCCCTCATGGAAGCCTACATGGAGACCGGCAGTGCGCCGCCGGACAAGCTGGCGCCCGCCATCCAGAAGGCCGTCGCCGCCGGCGTCCTGATTCCGATCTTCTTCGTCAGCTCAACCAAGGACGTCGGCATCAGCGAGTTGCTGGACGCGATCGTGCGCTGCGCCCCGTCACCGGGCGATGCGCGTCCGCGCCTGCTGACCGTCGGCGAGGGCGAGCAGGCCCAGACGACGGAGATCGTGGCCAAGCCGGACGGTGACTTTATTGCCCAGGTGTTCAAGATCACCTCCGACCCCAAGAGCAACATCAAGTACTCCGTCGCGCGCGTGTTCAGCGGGACGCTCAAGCCCGACGGGCAGGTTTTCACCGCCGGTGACCGCAAGGGCCAGCGTCCCGGCCACCTGTTCAAGCTGCGCGGCGGCCAGCACGACGACCTGGCCGTGGGTTCCGCCGGCGATATCATCGCCTTCGCCAAGCTGGATTTCACGATCGGCGGCACACTGTTCGGCAAGGCCGCCGAGGGGACCGTCCACGGCCCGAAGTTCCCCACGCCGATGTTCGCCTTGGCCCTGGAACCCAAGTCGCGCGGCGACGTGGAGAAGATCAGCGGGGCCTTGCAGCGCTTCGCCGAGGAAGACCCCTGCTTCGATTACCACCGCGACAGCGAGACCAACGAACTGGTCATGCAGGGGCTGGGCGACCAGCACCTCAACGTGGTGCGCAGCAAGATGAAGCGCTACTTCAAGCTTGAGGTGGACACCAAGGCGCCCAAGATCCCGTACCGCGAAACCATCTCCGGCTCGGTCAAGTACGTCGAATACACACACAAGAAGCAGACCGGCGGGGCCGGCCAGTTCGCCCGTGTCTTCATCGACATGGAACCCAACGAGCGCGGCGCCGGCTACGAATTCCTTGACAAGATCTTCGGTGGCTCGATCGACCAGGCCTTCCGCCCCAGCGTGGACAAGGGCGTTCGCGACCAGATGAAACGCGGCGTCATCGCCGGCTGCCCGGTGGTGGATGTGCGCGTGTCGCTGGTGGACGGCAAGACGCACCCGGTGGACAGCAAAGACATCGCCTTCCAGATTGCCGGCCGCAGCGTCTTCAAGAAGGCCTTCATGCAGTGCAAGCCGATCCTGCTCGAGCCGCTGGTCACGATTGAAATCACGATCCCCGCGGAGTTCGTGGGCGACATCACGCGAGACCTGGCCGGCAAGCGCGGCCAGATTACCGGCCAGGACGTCCTGCCGGGCAACCAGATTTGCATCACCGGCATCGTCCCCCTGGCCGAGGTGGCCACCTATAGCTCCCAGCTCAAGAGTGCCACCGGTGGGCAGGGCAGCTACGTCATGGAATTCAGCCACTATGACGTCGTGCCGCCTAACGTCCAGCAGCAGATCCAGGCCAGCTACAAGGCAGCGGAGGAAGAGGACTAAGCCCGGCTCGGCCGGCCAAGACGCGTCTGACGCCGCGCAACGCCCGGCCTATTGCTGCCCGTAGCGGTTGACGCTGAAGATCTCCGTCGCCGGCTTGCGCAACTGCTCTTCCAGCGGGTGATTCAGGCCGGGCGAGCTCGGGTACCCCACCGGCGTCATGGCCACAATCTCGAACCCGGCCGGCACTCCCAGCAGCGACCTGACCGCGCCTTCGTCGAACGAGCCGATCCAGCACGTGCCCAGGCCCTCAGCCACGGCGGCCAGCGTAAGATGATCCAGCGCGATCGCCACGTCCACCTCGACGCTGGAACGCCGCCCGGCCATGCCGGGGTAGGCTTCATCCGGGTTGGCGCAGCCGACCACGATCAGCGGCGCGTCCGCGATCCACTGCTGCCCGTTGGCCAGTTCACCGAGTTCCCGCCGCACCGCCGGATCCATCACGAACACAAAATGCCAGGGCTGGTAGTTGCAGGCCGAAGGGGCCGACCGCAGGACTTGCCTCAAGCGCTCGAGCAGCTGCGCCGGAATGGTCCGTTCCGTGTATGAGCGCACGCTGCGCCGGTTGCGAATCGCCGTCAGAACATCCATGTTCAGCCTCCAATTACCTGTGTCGCCGGACACTACCTGCCTGTCACCAGCTGAACGAACGGGTCGATGTCAAACGAGTTGACCAGGCCGTCGCCGTTGATATCAGCCAGCATGGGATCGCAGCCGGGCTGGGCCGCGAAGTAGCCGGCGAAGGGCGGTTCGTCCAGGCCGGTGGTCAGGGCCAGGACGAAGGGGTCGATGTCGAACGAGTTGACCAGGCCGTCGCAATTGAGGTCGCCGGGGGAAAACAGCTCGCACTCGTCCGGGATGCCGTTGCCGTCAACGTCCAGCGACGTGCCGGCGGCGATGTCGCATTCGTCCGGCACGCCGTTGCCGTTACAGTCCGCGCTGGTCCCGTCGGCGATGTCGCATTCGTCCGGCACGCCGTTGCCGTTGCAGTCGGCGTTGTAGTCCCCGGGCGGACCGGAGAACGAGATCTGGAACGTGCCCGTGTCGCCGCCGCCACCGGACACCCGGATCCAGTAGTCATTGCCATTCAGGACGACGACGTCCAGCCGCGACTGCTCGAAGCAGTAGTCGTCGTTGCAGGCGATCTCGTTGGCCACGGTGCCGGGGCAGCCGCTGTGTACCGAGAGGACGGTGTCATACGCCGAACCGCACAATGAAACCGTCAGGAATCCGCCGCCGTGGGGCCGATAACGGAACCAGACGTCCGGGGCGCCGGCCGAGTCGCCGCAACTGGCCGAACCGTCATTGTCGGCCTCATGCAAATCGCCGAAGTACGTTGCGGGCGGGAAGACGAACTGGGCGTCCGCGCAGAGGTCCTGGGCCGCAATATCCGTCGGCGGCGCCAGGTCGCACTCGTCCGGAATGCCATTCCCGTTGCAGTCCGGGCTCGTGCCATCGGCGATGTCGCACTCGTCGGGAATCCCGTTGCCATTACAGTCGGTACTGTAGCCGGTGTATATGTCGCACAGGTCGGACTGACCATTACCGTTACAGTCCGACAGGCCGCCCGGTTCACACTCGTCCGGCACGTTATTCTCGTTGCAGTCCGCCGAAGTGCCGGCCGCGATGTCCTGGGGATCCCACACGCCGTTTTCGTTGCAGTCGGCGTAGAGGTAGTCCGCCAGAAACAGCAGCGCGGGGAAGACTTCCTCGCAGTTTGGCCGGATCTGCCAGGGGGGCAGCAGGAAGCCATGCGTGCCGGTGTCGCGCAACTCGTATGTGAACGCGAAGATGCCGTTGGCCCCGTAAACCCAATCGACCGAACCGCCGCTGACCTGGTAGATCGTGCTGAAGACCGGGCCGTACTCATAGGTGTAGCCGTGCACGTCATACACCAAGTCGGTCATTGTCTCAGCCAGGTGAGCATAGTGCGGCAGATCGCGCGGGTCCGGCAACCGGTCCGCGTAGCCGAATGGGTACATGACAAGTTGCCCGTAGCTGTGCAGGTCACAATACGCCACGATGTTCGGATGGCTCTGGATCCAGTCGCGCAGGGCCTGCGTCTCCGGCTCGGAGAACGCATGCGCCCCCCGGTAAGTGTCAGCGCTCGGTATGCCGCTGGCCCCCGGCCCGCCCCAGGCGTAGCCCCAGTTGCGGTTCAGATCGACGCCGCGTGAGCCGTCCCAGTTCAGCCGGCGGTTCTTCCGCCACATGCGCTGTGTGGTCCAGCTATACACGTACCCATCCGGATTGACGATGGGCACTAACTGCCACTCATAGCGGTCCACCAAGTCGCGGATGGCGTCATCCGTGTCGTATTCGCGAACAAGCTGATCGGCCACATACAGAATCACGGATACGGTGATCCACTCGCGGGCATGCTGGCAGCCGTTGTAGAACACCGTGGGCACCAGCCCTTCACTGCTCCCGCGAATTCGAATGCCCACGATATCCCGGTTCTGCAGCGACTGGCCTACTACAAAGGTCTCAGCCAGGTCCGGGCGCAGCGCCACCAGCGTGTCCAGGTACTCAACCACCTCGCTGTATGACAGGTACTGGTCGAATGCGTCGCGGCTGACACCGCGCTGCGTGAACTGCTGGTCAACCAGCGCCTGCACGTCCGGTATAATGACCTCGTGCGGCAGGCCGCTGGCGCGCAATTGCTCGAACTGGGCCGCGCTGACCCGCACATCCACCGGCCCCGGCCGCAGCGTCTCCGACCAGACATCGTCGGTCATGCTCAGCAGCAAGTCCAAGTCTGCCCGGGTCGTGACCGTCACACGCACGACGCGATCCCCGTCGTAACGCTCCATCTCCGCCCGCGCCGCGGCGACCAGCCCAATCGCCACGGCAACCACAGCAATCCTCAGCGCATTCAGCATCATTCGCTCCTCGTACACACCGGCCAGCCGCCAGAACGATTCGCAGCATTCGATTCTACCGCGCCTGCGGCCCACATCCCAAGCCGATCGCTCGGTGCTCGCGCTCGGTTGCCGGTAATATGCCCCTGCAAGTCGGCGGACTCCGTTGTGGGCCCCGCCGCGGTACCGCGCCACTGCGCGTGTGCCGGGTCGGGCCGCCATGGCGCGCGGCCAGCCTGCTCGTAAGCCCGTTGCAGGTGCAAAGGTTAGCTCGAAACCGGTCCGGCTCAGGAGAGCAAATTGGACGACATCACGGCGAGCGCGATGGCTGCCGTCGGACTAACCGCCCTCCTGGCGTCGGCCGTGGCGGCGGTGGCCGGCTTCGGCGGCGCGGTGATTCTTCTGCCGGTTCTGATTTGGGCGTTTGGCGTGCGGGACGCCATTCCAATCCTGACCCTGGCACAGCTCGTTGGCAACGGCTCGCGCGTTTGGCTCAATCGCGCGGATATCGACCGACGAGTGGTCGGCTGGTACAGCGTCGGCGCCGTGCCGCTGGCCTTGCTTGGCGGACTGCTCTTCTCCGCCGCCCCTCTGGGCTGGCTGACGCGGGGCATCGGGGTGTTCCTGATCGGCGTCGTCGCATACCGGCGGCTCGGCCGCGGCCGCTATCCGCTGCTTCCCGCGCGCGGCTTCGCAGCCGTGGGCGGCGGCGCGTCGCTGCTCTCGGCACTGGTAGGCAGCACCGGACCGGTGACCGCGCCGTTCTTCCTGGCGTATGGCCTGAGCAAGGCCGCCTACATCGGTACCGAGGCCGCCGCCACCGTCGTCACGCACATCTTCAAGCTCGTCGCTTACGGCTCCACCAACCTGCTTTCGCCGCGCGTACTGGTCGCCGGGCTGCTGGCGGCGCCGTGCATGTTCATCGGCTCGTGGCTCGGCAAGCGCATCGTCGATCGGCTGAGCGAACGGGCATTTGTGGTCGTGATTGAGATTGTGATGATCGGCGCCGGAACGATGCTGCTGGTAAGGGGCTGAGGCAGCCGCCCCTACAAAGCGGCGTGCTAATAGACGCGCTCGGCGCTCGGCGTGACGTCGGCCAGCTTGGCCAGCAGGTAGGCCTCCAACAGCCCATCCCGCCCCAGCGGCACCCAGGTGACGCCCCGGCCATCGGCGCGACGCGCACCCCCCGCGGTCGGAACATCCTCGCTGTAGATCGCCAGCGCGCCCGAGGCCGTGGTGATCTGCCGCTCCGGCGCGCTGTAACGCCACTTCTCTACCTGCACCGCAACGCGATAAGTGTCTTGATCATCCCCCTCGGCCGCGGGTGTGATCGTGATGCTTGCCGTCCGGGCCATCGTGTGCAGGCTCGACTCCAGCACCTGGTACGAGCCCTGCGAGTCGATCCGCCAGGGCTCAAACCACTGCCCGCTAGTGGCCCGCGCCGTGACGATGGTCCCGCGCTCGCGGTCAACCGCGGCGGCTGGCAGGTCATACCGGCGCAACAAGGACAGCGTCGCGTCCATGAACGCGCTGTGGTCCGGTATCCGCATCAACATATCGGTCGGACCACCGGCCGCCGGCGGCGCCTGACAGCCCGGCAGCAGTAGCCCACTGAGTCCCGACAGCACTAGAACGAGCGCCACGGACCTGCGTACGGTCCCTAAATCTCGGCGCA
Source organism: uncultured Planctomycetales bacterium (assembly GCA_964550375.1). Classification (GTDB taxonomy): domain Bacteria; phylum Planctomycetota; class Phycisphaerae; order UBA1845; family Fen-1342; genus JAAYXS01. The sequence goes on from CAZJYX010000005.1 coordinate 67,439, forward strand.
CCACCAAGTGGCCGGCGTGCCGCGGCAGAAAAAACCGTGTGGTTATGCGGTCCATGCCGCGATGATAGAAGCCCCACCGGGGATTGCAAGCTGGTTGCTATCGGACTAGGCCGGGCCGGTCGGCCCAACTGCTGATCGTCGTCAAAAAGGCGCGGACACTTGAGGAAAAGCTTGCAACAATTGAGGTGGAAGCTGTCGTGTCCCCCTTCAAGGTCCCGTGCACGGGTCACGCCGTCGCGGGACCTGGTTTTTGCGCCGCGGCCGCGCCAGTCTCATTCGGGGGAACCAGCCGGCCGCCCGGCCGACCTGCCCCGCCGCCGGGCCAGCCACAGCTCCAGAACGCATACCAGCACCAGGACCGCGCTCAGCGGCACGCGCGGGTCGCTGCCAGCCGACAGACGCCGCCACAGCGACGTCGGCCGCTCGCCCTGCCAGTCCTCCGACGCCTGCACCTCCACGCGCGCGACGCCCAGCGCCCGCCGCAGTTCTGCTGCCCCGGCCCGCGCCAGACGCGACTCCGCCGGCGACGGATTCGCGACGTAGACCGCCGACCGCTCTTCGCTGTCAGAGATCAGCAGCGTGTAGGCGCCCACTTCGTCGGTCGGCCAGGGATTGACAGGCTCAGCGTCGGCGAGCCGCGTCCACGCCGGCGGTGCGTCGGTTTCACCCGGCGCAATCACGCGCACCCACCCGCTCGCCGGGAACTCCGCGAAGCGCTGCCGCGTCGTCTCTCCCAGCGTGAAGGCGGCCGTGCGCGTCGGCGGGCCGCGCCCTTCATCAACCAGCCGATGCAGCCAGATCAGCAGCCCCGCCGCACGAATGCCCAGATCGCTCCACGCCGGATCGGGAGCCGTGGTCAGCAGTAGTGCGCGCCCGCGTCCGCTGCGCTGGGCGAGCAGGGCCGGCTCGCCATCGGTGTAACGAGCCTCGACCTGCACCCCTTCCGCCAGGTCAGGCAGCAGCAGCCGTCGCCGAACTGCGCAGCGCGTCAGCTCGGCCAGGTCGGCATCGTCGTTAAACGGCGACGTCGGCTCCCATTGCAGCACGCTCACGGCCGGCAACTCATCGAGCACCGGTGGTTGACGCGCGAACCGCTGGCGCAACTCCGGCCAATCGTGTGCGCCCCGGGTGGACCGCGGCACCAGCACCAGCGTGGCCCCGGCTTCCACGTGTTCCCATAGCGCGGCCAGCAGGCGAGCCTCCAGATCGACGTTCGACATGACGACGATCAGCAGTGGCGGCGGGGCGTGCCCGTCCGCCGCCGCAGGATTCGGAACGGCGCTGCCCGCCACGAGTTCAAGTCGGACGCGTTGCTGCTCGGCCGTCAGCGTGGCCGGTGCCAGGAGATTGTGCAGAATCAGCGTCGACAGATCGTCTGTCACTTCGGCGGTCGGCGCCAGCAGCCAGACGACAGAAGGTTCGGCCGTTTGGAAGACCACGTGGCGCCGGCGGTCAAAGTCCAGCCGGTCATCAGGCTCGATCTCGACGGTGACGGTGTGCACGCCTGGCGGCAGCGGCGGTATGTGCAGCGCGACTTCGCGCGTCGTGCCGGCCGGAATATCCAGCGGGCCGTCACGTACCAGTGTGCGCTCGCCCTGCCTGACGACCAGCCAGCACCGGCCGTCCAACCCCTCGGCCGCCACCGTGGCACGAATCGGCACCGGGCTGGTGGCCACGTGCAGGCGTGCCGGCCCCGTAGCCGCCAACAGGCCCAGATTGCTGCGTACGGAAGCCGGCGGCGTCACGATGCGCACGGCCAGATCCTCAATCCCGGCCAAGGCGGCCGGCGCCATGTTCTCCCAGGCGTGCGCGGCGCCGTCGGTGAACACGACGATGCGCTTGTTGGGCTGCCCGGCCGAGCGCAGCAGATCACCCGCCTGCTGAAGTGCCAGGTCAAGGGGCCGCGTGTGTGGCGGCGTCACGGCCGCCGCACGCAAGCCGGCAGCCGCTGTGTCGGCGTCCGCCGTGAACTCTCCCACCGTCGCGCCGTGGCGCAACCCCACCACTGCCACGACCGACCCCGCCGGCCAGCCCGGCAGTTGGGCCACGAAATCCAGCGCTTGCGCGCGACACAACTCGAAGTCCGTCAGCGTATCGTCGCGCCGATATGCCATGCTGGCGGAGTCGTCCAGGATAACGGCGCACGCCGTCGGCCGGCCGGGTTCGAAGAACTGTCGATCACCGGCAGGGCGGCAGGTCGGCGCCGCCAGCAGCAGCGCCACGAGCCCCAACAGCCCGGCGCGCACGGCCATGAGCGCCAAATCGCGCAGCCGATTCGCCCGCTGTCCCGTCAGCAGCACGCGCTGCAGCAGGGCCAGCGCTGGAAAGCGCGTTGGTCGCGGTCGCGGACGCAACAGGAGGTGTATCAGCACGGGCAGGACGACCACCGCCAGTCCCAGCAGCAAGGCCGGCTGCGAAAACGTGATCTGTGCTGGTCCGCTCACCATCCGAACTCCGCGGACTGCGGAAATCCCATTTTGTTCTGTACAGCCGCAGTACCTAAGGCTAACCTACGGACACTTCTGTGTGCCAGTCTGATTCCGCCGCGCAACAGGTACCTGGGGAACACATGAACGTGGAGCCTCTGGAGACGGCCGAGGGGGCTGGTTTCGAGGGCTGCCGGCAGCTCAACGTTTTCCTTGAGAACCGCGTCGGCCAACTGCTGCGCATCACGCGGCTGTTCGAACGCCAGCCGATCCGCATCCTCGGTCTCTCCGTCGAAGGCAAGGTGGACTGCGCCCTGCTTCGCATGCTCGTCAATGATCCCGACGCCGCCGTCGAGCTGTGCGGCCGCGCCAACCTGGCAGTCTCTCAGAGCGAAATCCTCGTGGTTGAGCTGCCGCCCGGCAAACGCGGCATCATGACGATCTGTGCGGCGTTGATCTCCAGCGAGGTCAACATCAACTACGCCTACACCGTCTGGGCCACCGAGCGTAACAAGCCATGCCTGGCTATCCAGGTCGATAGCCTGATCTCCGCCGTCCGCGTGTTGCACGACCGGCAGTTCTGCCTGGTCGCCCAACACGAGCTATGATGCCGGCATATGCGGCCGCCGACGATCCCGTTCGAAACCACTTCGCTGACGCTGAGCGACGGCTACCGCGCCCACGTGCGGTTTTGGCGCCCCCGCCGCGCGCCGGCCCGGCTCGCCTACCTCTACCTGCATGGTATCCAGTCGCATGGCGGCTGGTTCGCATGGTCCGCCGCGACCCTGGCCAAAGCGAGCGGCGACCTCGTATTCCTGCCTGATCGCCGCGGCAGCGGCCGCAACCAGGCCGCGCGGGGCGACGTGCCGTCCGCCGATCGCTGGCTGGATGACATTGACGACTATTCCGCCTGGGTTGGGCGGGAGTTCGGCGTTGGCCGATTCGCCGTCGTCGGCGTGAGCTGGGGTGGGAAGCTGGCGGCGGCCTGGGCGCTGCGCCGTCCCGAGCACGTGGCGCGCCTGTTGCTTATTGCGCCCGGCCTGTTCCCGGCTGTTGACCTGCCGCCGGCTGCCAAGCTCCGCGTCGGACTGGCACTCCTGTTCCGGCCACGAGCCGCCTTCCCGATCCCCCTGGATGATCCCGCCCTGTTCACGGACAACCCGGCCGGCCGCAAGTTCATCCACACCGATCCACGCAGGCTCACCCAGGTGACCGCGCGGTTCCTCTGGCACTCCCGGCGCGTCGACGCCGTTCTCCGGAAGGCGCCGGCCCAGTCACTTCTTGCGCCCGTCGCGCTGCTGCTGGCCGGCCGCGACAGGATCATTCGCAACGAGCCGACTGCCGCGTGGATTCGGCGTGTCGCGGCGCAACCGCCGGAGATCATTGAGTTTCCCGCAGCCGCCCACACACTGGAATTCGAGCCGGACGAGTTTGGACTGGCCCAGTTCCTGCGGGGCTGGGCGGAGGGCGCCGGCCGAGTCTGGGCCCCATAATTGGGCCCGTCGCCGCATCCGAAGCTTGCCGGCCAGGTATAAGGTGTTAGAATCCACTCGTCGTCGCAGCGCGGTCCGGCGGGGTATGCCTGAATTGCGGGCGTGGAAGGTGACGATGCCTCTATCTAGTGACCGCTTGGTCAGAGAGTCGTAGAAGTCCCGGAGCCACAAGTGAGGTCTGCTCGTCGCGGGTTACTCTATGGTGTCGCCGCCTTCCTGGCGGTCGCGCCGTTCGTAGTGTGGATATCCTCGATCCTGACCCCTGATCGTTCCCAGGCGGTGGTCGTGCCGCTGGCGTTGACCAGCATAACCACGCCGCTGCGCGGCCGGGCCCTCGACGCGACCGATGCATCTGATTCCCACCGGGCGCTTGGACAGCGCGATCCGCTCGCCCTGATGCGCCTGGGCTACGAACGCTGGCAGCGCGAAGTGCGCGACTATCGCTGCACACTGCTCAAGCAGGAGCGCATCGGGGGCGTGCTTTCGCCGGTCGAACGGGTTGAGGTGCGCTTCCGCAAATCGCCCGAGGCCATCTACATGATTTGGCGGGAGAACCCGACGCAGGTGAAACGGGCGCTGTTCCGTGGAGATGACCCCGCTTATGTCGATGAGAACGGCAACGAGCTGGCCCGGGTCGAGCCGGCCGGCGCCGTGATCAACATCTTCGTCAAGAACATCCTGATGCCCATCAAGGGCGAGCGGGCCCGCTCCGTCAGCCGTCGTACCATTGACGAATGCAGCTTTGGCGCGGTGTTCGAGCTGTTCGAGCAGTACAGCGAGCGCGCCCGCAATGCCGGCGTGCTGGACGTGCGCTTGCGCGGCACCGGCGAGGTCGGCGGCCGTCCGACGTATGTCATCGAGCGGCACCTGCCGTATAGCGGTGAAGGCGGCCGCTTTCCCGATGCGCTGCTGATCATGCATCTCGACCAGGAATGGTTGCTCCCCGTTGCCGTGGAGTCGTTTGCTGATCCGGACGGCGCCGAACTGCTCGGCCGCTACGTCTTCAAGGACATCGAGCGCAATCCCGGCCTGACCGACCAGGACTTTGAGTTTTAGCAATTCGCCGCAGAAGCAGCGTTGGCCCTGAGCCTGCCCGCCGTGGCGGGTGGCGCCGTTAAACGCGGAACACGCCTGGAAATCGCACTTCTGCGATCACGGCCACACTCCCCGTCGCGTTCTGCGGCCGCCTGTCAGGCTCGTCACCCTACGCCTACGATTACAGTGCAGCCTTCCCAGCATCGTGCTGAAGGCGCAGGGGCAGTTCGAGGCCGGCCTGTTCCAGCAGGCTGGCGTCGGTGAGGATTTCTCGGGCGGGGCCGTCATGAGCGATCTTGCCGGCGGATAGGACGACGGCGCGGTGGCAGGTTTCCCAGGCGAGGTCGAGGTCGTGGGTGGCGACGACGAGCGTGGTGGTAAGCGCGGCGAGCAGGTTAATGAGCCGGCGGCGGTTGCGCGGGTCGAGGGCGGTACCGGGCTCGTCCAGGACCAGCAGTTGGGGGTCATAGCTGAGCACGGTGGCGAGGGCGACGAGGCGTTTCTCGCCGCTGGAGAGGCGTTGGGGGACGCGGTGCTCGAAGCCGGGCAGACCGACCTGCGCCAGGGCGCGCTGGACGCGGGCGGCGACATTGGCCAGCGGCAGGCCCAGGTGCAAGGGTCCGAAGGCGACGTCTTCGAGGACGGTTGGGGAGAAGAGCTGGTCGTTGGGGTCTTGGAAGACGAAGCCGACTAGCCGGCGAACGGCGGGGAAGTTCGCGGGGATTACGTCGTGACCCAAGATCCACAGCCGGCCGCCGGTGGGGCGCAGCAGGCCGTTGAAATGGCGCAGCAGCGTGCTTTTGCCGGCGCCGTTGGGGCCGATAATGGCGACCCGTTGGCCGACCTCAATCTGTAAATCAACGCCGCCTAGGGCGTCCTGGCCGTCGGGGTAGCGATGCTGCAGGCCGGCGACACGAACGGCGGGTCTGGCGGGCGGCGGCATGTCAGGCTCCGAGAGTCAGGCGGCAGGCGAGGACGCCGCCGCAGAAGGTGACGCCGGCCAGAATGTCGTGCCGGTGGAAGTGTGGGGTGTGCAGGCCGCGTAGTTCGCCGGTGTAGCCGCGGGCGGCCATGGCGTCGGCGACCTGTTCGGCGCGGTCGTGCGCGCGGAGGAAGAGGACGCCGATGACATGCGCGCCGCTGCGCAGCCGGCCGGGGCCGCGCGGGCCGATCGTGCGGGCCGTGCGGGCATCAATGAGGCGGTGAAGTTCCGGGCGCAGCACGTCTAGGTAGCGCAACATGAAGGCGAGCAGGCCGACGAAGATGGCCGGCAGGCCGACGCCGCGCAGGCCGACCAGAAGTTGGTCGCGGCGCGTGCTGGCCCAGAGCAGGGCGACGGCGGCCAGGCAAAGTGTGGCGGCGGAACCGACGCGGATGGCGGCGTCGAGGCCGGGGCGGGTGATGGTGAGGAAGCCGAGCCGCCCAATCGGTTCGCCGGGCTGCAGGAATGGGAGGAAGAGGCAGATGCCCAGGATGGCGGGCAGCGCGGGCAGAAGTCGCCGGACGAAGCGGCCGGCGAGTCGGGCGTTGGTGACGAGCAGCAGGGCGAGAATCGCGACGTTGGCCACAAGCAGCGGCCAGCGCTGCGGCGGGGCGGTGACGATGCAGAGGGCCCAGGCGGCGACGCAGATGAGCTTAACGCGCGGCTCCAGGCGTTCCAGGAGCGCGGGCGGCGTCTCAGTCAGGATCAGCGTCTTCTCATGCACGGGGGCTACGTCGAGTTGTGGTCGGGCAACGCGGATTGCTGGGCGAGCGCACGGGCCAGCCGACCGGGGCGGACGAGGAGTCGTCCGACGGCGAAGGATGCCAGGAACATGACGATGGTGCCGATAGCGCCGGCCAGGCTGGTGCTAATAAGGCCGTCTATGCCGGGGACGGTGTAGTCCGGGAGCAGCGCGACCATTGGCTCGCTGGCGCCCGGGAGCGTGGTGCTGACGGGCGGCAGCGTCAGGTCGCGGGATTGGTCCGCGCGGCGGATAGACACTTGAAGGGGCTGGTCGGCAGCGTCCTCGAGGGCGGCCTCAGCGTCGGCGAGCGTGATTATGGGTTGGCCGGCGATGCGCTCGATGACATCGCCGCGGGTTACACCGGCCGACAGTAGGTTGTATTGGTGGATGGCCGTAACGCGGTTGGCGACGGTTCCCAGGCGTACGCCGAGGGGATAGGCCGGGAGCGTGAGGAGGGTCCCGTCGTCGGCCAGAAGCGACTCTTCGGCCACGAAGCCGTGCTCGGCGCCGACGAATTCGAGTCCGTCGGGATGGTCCCAAAGGCTCGGCAAGAGCGACAGGAACAGGGCGACGCAGAGGGCGGCGGAGAGGCCGAACGCAACGGTGGCGCGGCCGGGGCGGAACTGTTCGGGCCCGGGGCGGCGATCGTAGATCAGCTCAGGCCTTGTCTTAAGGACGAAAGCGACGACGAAGGCAGTTATGACGGCCTCGCCGACGCCGATGAGGGCGTGCACGCCGACGAGCGGCAGCAGCACGTGATTGAGGGCGGCGGTGCCGGAGGCGGCCAGTTGCAGGCTCACGACGATGCTGGCGAGGACGACGGCGCTCCAGGCGGCAAAGAAGGCGGCGGCGACGACGCGGGCCGGCTTGTGCACGGCGCCGGCCAGGGCGGCGCGGTAGATGTAGTAGCCGAAGAACGTGCCGGTGACGCCCATGTTGAAGATGTTGGGGCCGACCGTGATGAGGCCGCCATCGCCGAGCAGGGCCTGAAAGAAGACGACGGCGGCGAGCACGAGCGTGGCGGCCCAGGGGCCGAGGAGCACGGCGGCCAGTACCCCGCCGAGGAGATGCCCGGTGGTGCCGGCCGCGATGGGGAAGTTCACCATTTGGCCGGCGAAGACGAAGGCGGCCATTATGCCCATGACGGGGACGAGACGGTGGTCTTGTTGACGCCTGAGTTGGACGACCGCGGCCGCGAGCAGGAGCACGACGGCGGCGGCGAAGAGCAGGTTCACGGGGAGGCTGAAAAGGCCGTCGGGAGCGTGCAGCGCAAGCAGCATGGCGTTGGCGTCCAGTAGCAAGGTGGCAGATGACAAGGTTCGGCTCCGGGTAGCGCTGTCCGCCGAGGCGGAAAGCCTAACCTACGATTTTAACGATCGTAATACCAGCCGGCCAGAACAATTCCGGCCGACATGGCGGCGGCGTGCGGTCGGGGCCTCTCAGACGCCGATGTCCAGTAGTACCCGCAGGGCCTCGGTTTCCGTGGCCCGCTCGCGGAAGCGAATGAAGCCGACGGGGCGCAGGCCGTCGGGGGCGTCCGTGAGCTGCTCTGAGGTCGAGTAGTCGACCGGAATCGGCACACCGGGGACGAACGTAATGCTCGACGAGCCGTCGTACTTGACGGCGACCGATACGGGGTTGGCGAACAGTTGGTCGATCTTGACGGTAATGGGCGTTTTGCGCTGATCATCGACGAGGGCGAAGCCGCCGGTGATCTGGACCGTGAGTGCCGTCTTGCCGCGCGTGTTGACGGTGGCGGTGAAGATGCGGCCGTCGAAGGCGCCCGAGTGCAGCGACTCGCCGTCGCCGTCCTTGACCATGACGCCGATGTCAGTAACGCGGGCGTAGTTGCTGGGGGTCATCTCCAGGTGCAGACGCACGCGGTTGAAGCGTTGGTCGAGCTTGACGGAGTAGGTCAACTGATCCTGCAGGCCCTTGAACTCGTCCTCCTTGTGCAGCCGGTAGCCCTCAATCTGGCCGTCGGCCGTGGCGGACAGCGGCTCCTCGTACATGTTGGTGCCGATGAGCTCGCCGGCGGGTTTAGCGCGACTGCCGGTTGTGATTTCCGGCGGGTCGGCATGGAGGCCGAAAAAGCGGACGTCGAGGTCGTAGGGCCAGCTTTCGTCGGGGCGACTGGCGAGGATCGGCAATTCCCAGACGCCCGGGGTCAGGTCGCTGGCAATGGTGCGCTCGACGTGGCGCACACCCTCGTCGGTATCGAGCCGGGCGCCGCGGTCGCGGAACTGCTTGCCGCGCGGGTCGAAGAGGTAGTGGATGCCGGCCTTGCTGCGCTGGCCTTCGGGGGCGGAGAGGCGCAGATGCATGGCGGAAGCGCCGGGCGGGACGGCGAGGAAGTAGCGGTTGGGCGTCCAGCCGTGCACGACCTGGTTCTTGAAGGAGCGGCTGTAGCTGTCGGCCGCGCTGAACCGGTACGGCACGATGACAGTGTTGACCAGGCGCAGGGCGACCAGGCCGTCGCTGAGCGCGTCGACCGTGCCGACGTGCAGGCCGGGCTCGGTCAGGCCGGCGGGATCGTACTCGACGAAGACGCTGGCGGATTGCCCACTGCGCAGATAGAAGCTCTCCTGCGTGACGCGGCACCAGGGGGTGTTGGAGCGCAGCTCGTACTTGCGCGTGAAAGCGGTGCGCGCCGTCGCGTCGGTCAGCGGCGCAAAGACCGGCGTAATGGTGAAGGTCTGGCGGCGGTCGTCGGGGTACCAGGTGCTGCGCCAGTAGGCGGTGCGGGCCTGGCCGGCGAAGCCATGCGGGCAGGACGTCGAGACGTCGTAGGAGATAATCGGGTCGTCCTCGGCGGCGGCGATGAGCTGGTCGAGGATCTCCGCCGCCCGCCGCAGGTCGGGCACACCCCAGCCGGCATCGAGCTGGGTGGCGCCGGGCGCCGGCTGGGCAGCCAGCCACAGGGCCCGCCGGACGTCGCAGGCGCGGACCTGCGTGTCGGGGTGCTGTTGCTGAGCATGGCTGATGAGGATGGCGCACAGTCCGGCGGCGTAGGGGCTGGCCATGCTGGTGCCGGCCCAGAAGTCGCCGCGCGTGACGTGGCGGGGCACGGTTGACGTGCACCAGCCGGGGGCGGCGATGTCGGGCTTGTCCAACTCGCCGCCGCGCGAGCTGAAGGCGGTCACGACAGCCTGGTCAAGGCTCCAGCCAGGGACGTCGCGGGCGGTGTCGGCAGCCATGAGGGCGGCGACGGCGATGCAGTCGCTGGCGGCCGAAGGCGTGCCAACGGTGGAAAGGCCGGGGCCGGAGTTCCCGGCGGACGTGCAATAGATCAGGTACGGGTTCTGCCGGAGGAAGCCGTCGACGAACTGGTCGATGTCGGAGTTACCCTCGATCTCGGAATCGACCCCGTAAGACAGGTTGCAGACGACCTGGACGTTGTGCTCGCGGGCGTAGCGTGCGGCGTAGCGGAGGGCCTCTTTCTTGCTGCCGGTGACGCTGATGCCGCCGAGGGCGCCTTTGCCGATCTTGAGACTGATGACGTGGGCGCCGGGGGCGACGCCGTTGAAGCCGGGCTGGTTGTTTATCTCGTAGCCGGCGGCGATGCCGGCGACATGCGTGCCGTGGGCGCCTTCGTCGAAGCAGATAACGACCTTGGACTGGCGGAGGAAGATATTGACGGAGAACGTCAGCGGCTCGATCTGCGACTCGGGGGCTTTGCGATGCAGGGTAAACGTGTCGTAGTTGAGGCGGTAGTTGCGCAGCGGCTGCTCGTCGGTGAAGCTGCGGTCGAGGTTGGTATCGATGAAGCAGAGGGCCTGGTCGTCGCCGTCGCCCGCCAGGGCGGTGACGAGCACGGGGAACTCGTCGTCGGTCTGGCCGTTGTCGTTGAGGTCGGGGGTGCCGGAGTTGGCGAATTTCTTTTCTTTGAAGAGCCCGAACCACCAGAAGCGCTCTTCGTCGGCGGGGGGTAGTGGCGGCGGCTGGTACTCGATGGGCACGCCGTCGTCGTCGTGGCGGATGAGGAGGCCGGTTTCCGCGTCGAGGCGTATGCGGAGGAGTTCGACGTCGCCGTCGCCGGTGAAGTCCTGGATGTCGATGACCTTGACGCTGCCGTCGGGCATGCGGGTGAGGCCGGGGATGCCGGGATCGACGCCGGTGTCCATGACGGCGATAACGACGCCGCGGCCGTCGCTGTTAGGGTTGGCCTTGAGGAAGGCGTCAACCTGGCAGGTGGAGAGTGAGAGCTGGGTCCAGCCGGGCTCGCCGGCGCCGAGGGAACAGGCGACGCAGCAAGTGGTGACGATGATGGCGAGGAGAGATAGTCTGCGCATCTTGGTGCCTCCGGGGGTCAGGTCGCGGTTGGTTGCCAGTGGGCGAGACTGTAACGCAGGCGAGCTGGATAGCCAACTGGCGCGCGGGTAGTGTGCGCGGTCCGGGGCCGGTCGGCGTATCTCCGAGGAGTGGATTATGGGTGCGGTCGGCAGGGTGGCAGCGGTTGTGGCGGTGGGTCTGGCAAGCGTGGCAGTTGCGCGGTGTGGCGGGTCGCCAGCGCAGCAGCAGGAGATGTACGATACCAAGGCGGACGCGCGCGAGCAGATCGCCGCGGCCCAGGCGCGGGCACAGCGTGACCACCAGCGCGTTCTGTTGATGTTCGGCGGGAACTGGTGTGGGTGGTGTCTGCGGCTGCACGGCGTGCTTACCGGAGACGAGGAGACGGCCCGGCTGTTGCGGGACGAGTATCAGCTTGTAATGGTGGACGTTGGGCGGTTTGACCGGCATATGGACATTGCGGACCGGTATGGCGTCGAATTGAAGAAGAGCGGTGTGCCGTTCCTGGTGGTGCTGGATGCTGAGGGCCAGGTCCTGGCTCGTCAGGAGACCGGATCGCTGGAGAAGGGTAAGGGGCATGATGTGAAGAAGGTGCGCGCGTTTCTGCGGCAGTGGCAGAGCGAGCGCCTGGAGGCGGAGCAGGTGTTGGCGGCGGGGGTGGCGCGGGCCCGGGTGGAGGAGAAGCGTGTTCTGCTGCGGCTGGGAGCGCTGCGCTGTCCGTGGTGTCGCCGGCTGGATGAAGTCCTGCTACGCGCTGAGATCGCGGAGGTGCTGGGGGCGAACTACGTGGAAGTGCTGATCGACGTGGATCGGATGGCGGGCGGGAAGGAGCTGGCGGAGCGTTTGCGGGCCAACCCGCAGGGTGGGATCCCCTGGTGTGCGGTGCTGGATGGGGATGGGCGGGTGCTGGGGACCTCGGATGGGCCGGAGGGCAATGTCGGCTGCCCGGTGACAGCCGGCGAGATTGCGCATTTCGTGGCGATGTTGAGCGGGACGGCGCGGCGGATGCGGCCCGAGGGTTTGGCGGCGGTTAGGAAGGCGCTGGAGGAGCACGCCCGGGAGGTGCGGGCGGAGCAGGCGGCGAGCAAGCCGGGTCCGTAGTCCGTGGCGACCGCCGCGGCTCGGCGGAACGGGTCGCGTGCCGGCCCGGGGGATCGTAGAATGCGGCCGCGGCGCGGCTGGCGGTGGTGAGTTGGGGCGCGGTCTGAGTTGGCGGGTGTGCTGGCGAGCGACGGGCTGTCTGGACAGGTTAATGGCCATGAAGACGCAGCGACAGGACTTCGTGCTGGGGTTGGTGGTGATTGCGCTGCTGGGCCTGTTCCTGGCGACGGTGCTTTTCCTGTCGCAGCGGGTGAGTGGGGCAAGGCGTTCGATCGTTGTTCACTTTCGGCATGAGGACGGGCTGTCGCCGCTGAAGCCGGGCAGCCAGGTATTGCTCAGTGGGGCGATCGAGGTGGGGGTCGTGAAGGAAGTCGAGGTACGCGAACTGGACGTGGGACTGGTGGGTGCGCCGCCGCGGCGGCAGACTGTGGTTATTGCACGAGCGGAGATTGACGAGTCCTTGCCGCTGTATGGTGACTGCGAGATTACGACCGATATGCCGCTCATCGGTGGCAGCGGCACCATGGTGATCGTGAATGTGGGCACGCCGGGCGTGCCGCTGCCGCCGGACCATGTGTGGGGCCAGCCGCCGCAGGGGATGGCGGCGTTCTCCGCGCTTTCGCGGCGGCTAACGGCGGAGGGCGGGATTGTCGATCGGCTGGATCGAATGTTGGATCCGGACGCGGACGGCTCGCTGCTGAATAAGGTCATGGTGAGCCTGATGGATGTCAACGCCATGACCAGTGAGTTGCGGACGCAGTTGACGGCGGCCGAGCGGGCGTCGTTGTTGCGAAAGGTGCACTTGATATTGGACGACCTGAACGCGACGACGGCGGCGATCAGACAGCAGACTGACCGGGAGGACGCGGGGGCGCTATTGGCGCGTTTCAACGCGGTGTTGGATGTGGCGCACGGCAGCCTGGCAGAAGTGCTGGGGATGCTGCAGGAGGGGCGCCCGCTGGTGCAGGAAACGCTGGTGAGCGTGGAGCACGCGGCGCGCGTGATAGACCAGGAGATGGTGGCGAACCTGCGGGGCGAGCTGGACCCGACGGATCCGGGGTCGTTGCTGAGCGAGCTGCACACGGCCATGGCGCGGGTGAACGGCTCGCTGGCGGAGATTCAGGCGCTGTCGGCGACCGGCAATCGGATGCTGGTGCTCAACCGCCCACAGATCGAGCGGGTGTTGAGCAACATTCGCGAAGTGAGCGAGGTGCTCGCGCTGACGAGCAAAGACATCCAGTTGAATCCGTCGAAGTTGATATGGCCGCCGAAGGATCGCGAGGCGAGCAAGCTGGACGTGTTCACCGCGGCGCGCGATTTCGCCCAGGCGGCCACGTACCTGGACGAGGCGGCGGCCCGCTTGCAGGCGGTCATGGAGGTGGCGCCGGAAGGTGAGATGCGGGCGACGGCCGACCCGGAGGTGCGGGCGATTCTCGATTCGCTGCAGGGGGCGTTTGAGCGGTTTGAAAGGGCCGAGGCGTTCTTCTGGGAACAGATGAAGTAGAGGACCAATGATGACCAAGCGGCAGGAAGTATTCGACGTGGTCATCGTTGGTGCGACGCCGGCGGGCGGAGCGGCGGGGATCCGCGCGCGGCAGGCGGGGCTGAGTTGCCTGATGATCGAGCCGGATCCCTGGCCGCGCCAAAAGACCCATCTGGATTGGCTGGGACCGCGCGGCGTCGAGTTCTGCCGAACGTGCGGGTTGGGCGGTTCGGCGGTGGGGGCGGCGGAGTTCGCCGGCGTGTGCCTGCGCTCCTGGGACCTGAGCCGGGAGACGCGCGTCGAAGAGGAGGGTCTGGCGGGCTGGATTGTAGATCGGGCCGGGTTTGAAATGGCGCTAATCGACCGGGCGATTGCCGCCGGGGCGGTGTTGCGGCCGGAGGCGCAACCGCAGGGACTGTCTCTCGGCGAGGAGCACGCCAAATTGCTGCTGGGGGATGGCGCGGAGATTCGTGGACGCATCCTGTTGATTGGCGATGGGCTCAATTCGCGCGTGTCGGCGTTGGCCCGGCTTATGACGGCACGGGAGTCCGAGGGTGTCGCGGCGGCAGTGACGGCGGATTTCGAAGGGACCGCCGCTGCCCCACAGTTGGACGTTATTATCGGAGCCCGGCGATCGCCACAGACGGTAACGATTCTGCGGTCCGGCCCGCGGGGGCGTGTTGTGTTGCTGACGCGCGAGCTGTCGCCAACGCCGCAGGAGCAATTCCGCGAATTCCTGGAGTTGGCCCGATCGGCGGGCCTGCTGCCGGCCGACTGGCGCGGGCAACCGGCCGTGGCCACCAGTCCGGCGGGCGTGGCGCTGGAGATGGAGACCCTGATCGGGAAGCGCTGTCTGCAGATTGGGGAGACGGGCGGGTTTGTGGCGGCGTTCAGCAACGAAGTGCTGTATCCGGAGATGCAGTCGGGCTGGCTGGCGGCCGAGACGGCTGAGCGGGCGCTGCGGGCGGGAGTGTTACAGGACGAGTTGCAGTCCTTCAGCGTGGCCTGGCGCGCGGAACTGGCGGAGTATTTGCGGCTGCCCAACACGGATTTGGCCTTGCTGATGCCCCTGGTCTTCAATAATGCCCAGATGTCGGCGCGGGTAGCGCGGGCGTTTCTGCTGGGGCAGGGGTTCTAATGCGCTATAATTGGGCTGAGGACGGCCGATGAAGATGTGGGAGAGGTGATATGGCCGGTGCGGACGTGAAGACGGAGACAGGCGAGCTCAGGTTGATTCACTATCCGGATCCGCGGCTGCGCCAGCGCTGCGAAGAGATCGCGGAGTTCAACGGGGAGATTGCAGCCCTCGTGGAGCGCATGTTCGCGATAATGCAGGAGAGCAAGGGCGTGGGGCTGGCGGCGTCGCAGGTGGGGGTGCTCAAGCGGCTGTTCGTGATGAACCTGACGGGCGAGGAGCGAGATCGCGTCGTGTTCATTAACCCGGTGCTGCGGGATCGTGACGGGAGCGTCGAGAGCGAGGAAGGGTGCCTGTCGCTGCCGGGCATTAACGTGAACATCCGCCGGGCCCGGCATTGCCGGATCGAGGCCCAGGACCTGGAGGGCCGGCGCTTCGAGGTGGAGGGGGACGACCTAATGAGCCGTTGCTGGCAGCACGAGTTGGATCACCTTGACGGGGTGCTGATCACGGATCGCATGGGGCCGAGCGACCGCATCGCCACGCGCAGAACGCTGAAGTTGCTGGAGGAAGGCTACAACGGCGGTCACGGTTAGGGCGCGCACGGGGTGGCTGACGGCAGTGGTACGGGGCGGGGTTTCGGGGTACAACCGGCGGGTGATGCGGATCGTGTTCCTGGGCACCGGCGAGTTTGCCGTTCCGGCTCTGCGGGCGTTGGTCGCGGCCGGGCACGAGGTGGTGCGCGCTATCAGCCAGCCGGATCGTCCCAGTGGGCGCGGGCGGACAGTCAAGCCCAGCGCGGTGCACGCGGCGGCGACGGCACTGGGGATACCGCACGTGCAGGCTGCGGATGTGAATGCGCTTGTGGCGTCGGAGGTGGCGGGGGCGGAAATCGGCGTCGTCGCCGCCTTTGGGCAGAAGCTGGGGCCGGCGGTGCTGGCGGCCTATCCGCGCGGCTGCATCAACATACACGGCTCGCTACTGCCGAAGTACCGTGGCGCGGCGCCGTACCAGTGGGCGATTATCAACGGCGAAACGCAGACGGGCGTGACGGTATTCCAGATTGAGCGGCGCTGGGACGCGGGCCCGATCTGGGGTCAGCGGGAAGTTGTAATTGGGGAGACGGAGACGGCCGACGAGCTGCACGATCGGCTGGCGGAGGTGGGGGCGGGGTTGGTCGTCGAGACTCTGGCGGCGCTGGAGCGCGGTTCGGTCGAGGCGCGCGGGCAGGACCGGGCGCTCGTGACGCGGGCGCCGAAGCTGTCGCGGGCGGACGGCGTCGTGGATTGGGCGGAGCCGGCCGAGCGGGTCGCCCGCCGGATCAACGGCCTGTGGTCTTGGCCGGCGGCGACGTGTGCGTTCGTGTCGCGGACGGGTCGGCGGGAGCAGGTGCAGTTGGCGCGGGCGCGTGTGGCGGAGGCGGTTGACGCCGGCGCAGCGTTGCCGCCGGGGAGTTTCCTCGCGGACGGGACGGTTCGGGCCGGTCGGGGGCGCGTGCGGCTGTTAGAAGTCAAGCCGGCGGGTGGGAAGCTGATGTCGTTCGAAGCGTTCGCAAACGGGCGGCAGGTGGCGCCGCTGGACCGGCTGTTGCCGCCGGATTCGTGATGGGCACAGGTCAGGCTAACGTGACGGGCGGCGGGCGCGAGGCGGCGTACCGGGCCGTGCTGGCCGTGCTGCGGGGACGGGGGTTTGCCAGCGGCGTATTGCGGGGCGCGGGTCTGGCGGGGCACGAGCTGGCACTGGCAAATGAGATTGCTTTGGGTACGGTGCGGCACGCCATGACGATCGAATGCGTGCTTGCAGCGCTGGCGCGTTACGAGCCGCGCCGGACGCCGGGGGAAGTGCGGGCGGTGCTATTGACGGCGGCATACCAGGTTATCTGGATGGACCGGGTGCCGGTGTTTGCGGCGGTGGACGAGGCCGTCGCGCAGGCACGGGGGCACGCGGGGCAGCGTGCGGCGGGGATGGTGAACGCCGTGCTGCGGCGGCTGAGCGCGGCGGTCGCGGAGCGGCGGGTGCCGTGGCGGCGGCTCGACCCAGCCCAGGTGCGCGTGAACTGGGGGGAGTCGTGCGCGTTTGCGAAGCCGGTGCTGCCCGACCCGGATGGGCCGGGTCTGCTGGTGAGGCATCTCGCGGCGGCGACGTCCGAACGGCCGGCGCGCTACCAGGAGCTGGTTGTCTGTCATGGGGCGGACGTTGCGGAGCAGATAGCGTGGGCTTCGCAGGCGGTGCCGGTGGTTGTGTTGCACCGGAACCGGTTACGGATCGATCCGCAGGCGTTTGAGGAGCGCATTCGGGAGGACTTCGGGGCTGGGGCGGTGGTCTGTGAGGACGTGGCGTACTTGGGGTCGCGGGCGCATTTGGGGGAGTCGCCCATGTTCAGCGACGGTCTGGCGTTCGTGCAGGACACGACGGCGCACGGCGCGGCGGAGTTGGTGGGGGCGCAGCCGGGTGAGCGTGTGCTGGATTGGTGTGCAGCCCCGGGGGGCAAGTCCGTGGCCATGGCGCTGGCGATGGGTGATGAGGGGGAAGTGGTCGCGGCCGACGCGTCGGCGGAGCGGCTGGCGCTCGTGCGGGAGAATGCCGATCGGCTGGGGCTGCGGAGCATTCGGACGGTAACGGGAAGCGGCGCGGCTGGCCTGGGTGGTGAGCTGTTTGATGCCGCCCTGGTTGACGTACCGTGCTCGAACACGGGTGTGCTGGCACGGCGGCCGGAAGCGCGGCTGGGTTACGCGAAGGAGAAGCTGGCAGCGCTGCTGGGCGTGCAGCAGAAGCTGATCGAGCAGGCTAGTCAGCACGTGCGGCTGGGCGGTCGGCTGGTGTACAGCACTTGCAGCCTTGAGCCCGAGGAGAATGAGGGGGTTGTAGCGCGATTTCTGGAAGCTCAGCCGCACTGGCGGCTGGAAAGCCAAGCCACGACGCTGCCGGTTTGGGGGCCGCAGCCGAGCAACTGGCGCGACGGGGGCTACGCGGCTCGGCTGATACACGGCGTCGTCTGAGCTGGCACGCGGTTGACCCGGTGGGCCGGCTATGACGATTCGGCCGTGGTGGCGCCGGCCGGCGTGGAGGGGCCGCAGACGGCCCGGTGCAGGATTTCCGCAATATCGAGGGCCGCCACGTTCTCGTGGCCCTGGTCGGCCAAGCCATCGGTCAGCATGGTCATGCAGAACGGGCAGGTGGTGGCGATGGTGGGGTCGCCGACCGCGGGCAGGACCTTGAGCAACTGGTTGGTGCGGGTGTGGTTAACGCGCGCGCGGCCCTCCTCCTCCTCCTTCCACATCTGTGCGCCACCAGCACTGCAGCACATGGCGCGATCGCGGCACTCGGCCGCCTCGACCAGCGTGAGGCCGGGGATGCGCTGCAACACGGCGCGGGGTGGATCGTACACGTCGTTGTGGCGACCGAGGTAGCAGGCGTCGTGGTAGGCCACGGTTGCCTTGACGGGGTGTTTAGGCGTAAGCCGGCCCTGCCGCACGAGCACGGCGAGCAGCTCGCTGTGATGGACGACTTCGTAGTGGCCGCCGAAGTCGGGGTACTCGTTCTTGAGCGTGTGGTAGCAGTGCGGGCACATCGTGACAATGCGTTTGACGTTGTAGTTGTTCAGCGTCTCGATGTTCTGCTGAGCGAGCATCTGGAACAGGTATTCGTTGCCGGCGCGGCGGGCGGGGTCGCCGTTACAGGTTTCCTCCGGGCCGAGGATGGCGAAGTCGACGCCGGCCTCGATCAACAGCGCCGCCGTGGCGCGGGCGATCTTGCGGGCGCGGTCGTCGAACGAGGGGGCGCAGCCGACCCACAGCAGCCATTCGGCGTCGGGCTTGTCGGCGCGCAGCGGCACCTCCATGCCGGCCGCCCAGGCGGCCCGTTCATCATTGGCGAAGCTGTACGGGTTGCCGACGGTCTCCAGGCCCTGGAACATGTTTTGGAGTTGCTCGGGGAACTCGCCGCGCTCCATGACGAGGTGGCGGCGCATATCGACGATCTTGTCTATGTAGCTGATGAAGACGGGGCATTCCTCGTGACAGGCGGCACAGGTCGTGCAGGCCCAGAGGACTTCCGGCTTGATGAAGTCGGGAACAAGCGCGATTTCGGCGGCCTGGCCGTTGCCGTTGGCGCGGGCGGCGCGGATCAACTCGGACTGCCGGCCGTACAGATGGTCGCGCAGGTCAACGGTGAGCTGCTTGGGCGAGAGCAGTTTGCCGGTGTTGTAGGCGGGGCACTGGTCGGAGCAGCGGCCGCACTCGGTGCAGCTATAGAAGTCGAGGATGGACTTCCAGGAGAACTGCTGGATGCGCGCGGCCCCGAGCGTCTCGCCGCGCTCGGCCTTGCCCTCGAGGTCGGCCAACGGCTCCAGGTGACCGGGTGACTTCAGGCTCTGGAGGTAGACGTTGGGTATGGCCGTCATCTCGTGGAACTGCTTCGTGTAGGGCAGGTAATTCATGAAGAAGAAGATCAGGCCGATGTGGAGCCAGAAGCCGATGTGATGGAGGACCGTCAGCGTTTCGGTTGAAGAGCCGCGCAGCATGGCGGCGACCACCACCCCGACCGGTTCCCAGACGGCGGAGTGCGCTCCGTGGAGCGCCACGGCGGCGCCGTCGTAAAGTGCGTCGCCCACCATCAGGCCGGTGAGAATCGCGAGGATTGCCATACCCTCGAAGTTCAGCGTCAGGCGCGGCAGCCGGGCGATGACGCGGTAGTAGAAGAAGACCGCGACGCCGGCGAGCACCAGCACGACGAAGATGTCCTTGACGAGGTTATAGAGATTGCCGAGCGGCGTGCCGAGGTCGAACAACACGAGGCCGTAGTGTGGATCGGCGGTATAGCCGCGGGCGATGAGCGTGAGGGCGCGGATGGGGGTGATGACGGCGCCGACATAGATGAGGATGTGGGCGTAGCCGGCCAGGGTATGGCGCGGCATGCGCCATTGGGCGAGTCCGAAGCGCACCATGCGGGCCAGTCGTTCGCCGGGTCGGTCGAAGCAGTTGGCGGGCTGGCCGATCCGCATGAGCTGCCAGCGGCGCGAGATCGTGTAGGCGAACGCTGCGAAGGAAACCACCATCAGGACCGTCATCCAGAGCGGACTCATGTTGCACCTCGATGAGTGAGAGAATAACTATCCGGCCAGTTTAGCGGATCGGCGCGGCGATGCGAATGGGTCCGGGGGCGCGGTGTCTGGGCGGGGAGATTAGGGGTGTTCGGACGGCGTTGGCGCGGCCGGGGGTGCGGCCGGTTCAAGCAGCATGATGCGCAGATGCACCCGTTGCACCGCGGGCCGCCAGGCTGATTGCAGCGCCGCCCGCCAGCCGCGCCAGGTCAGCTCGAATGCGGCCCCGGCGTCGCTCCGCCGTGGCGGCGTGGGCGGCGCTTGCACCGCGTCCTCAGCCGCGATGTCTCGGTGGGCGCTATATCGGCCGGCGCCCGCGCCGCGTCTGGGCGCGTCCGCCCTAACCCGCTCCGCCTCGCCGGCCATGAGCGCGCGGGCGGGCACTTCAGCTTCTGCGGTGCTTGCGGTCGGCGGCGCCCCGCGCGGTAGCGCCCCTGCTTGCACGCTGGGTTGCATCGTTACAGTAGTCTGCTCCGGCAGACGGGCCTGCAGGTCGGCCATGAATGCGGCAACTTCATCCGCGGGCACCGCGCGACGCACCACGGTCGACCGCTCCCGGCCGGCCGCCGTAACGCCCATTCTGTCCTGTTCGTCGGAGAGCGCTGCTTCACCCAGGCTGGCCAGCACGCAGCGCGCGGTGGCATGCGCCGAGCTGTCGTGCGGGACCACGTAGATCTCCACCTCGGCCAAGACGCGTGGCAATCGGGCAGCCGGAGTCCTGGCGGCGACAGTCGGGGCCGGTGCCGCTGAAGGGGCCGGGGCAGGCGCTGCCGGAAGCATGGGCTCCGGCTCGCGAGCGGCCACGGCTGTTCCGGCGTCGTCGTCGGCCACCGTGCCGTGCGCGAGCGCCGCATCGGTCGGCAGCGGTTCGGCCGCTTCAGCCAACTGCTCCGCCAGTGTGCCGGCGCCGGCCGCTTTCTGCGGCAGCGCCGGGGCGCCATCATGTTCGGCCCGGGCAAGTTCTGGCGGGGCAGCCGCCTCGGGGGTGGGGCGGTCGACCAGGGCGTAGTCGCGGGGCGCCGTTTGCCGGGGCCGGGTCTGGCCGCGGTCGGCGACATGCCAGCCGACCAGCACGCAGCCACCAATGACGGCGGCGGCGGCGGATAGTCGCAGGAAGAGGCGGAGCACGCGGCCGGTGCGCGGGCGGCGGGCGTCACCGAAGAGGTGGCGCCGTTCAGCCTGGTGGCGCAGGGCGGCGACCAGCTCATCGGGGGCGCGCCGGCGGGGGAGCCGGCCGAGCGCCTGGGAGACGTCGCGCAGCTCCGCGAGCAGAGCGCGGCACTCGGCCGAGTCGGCGAGCTGCTGCTCGATCTCGCGGGCGCGCACCTCGGGCAGTTCTCCGTCCAGATAGGCGGAGAGGTCTGCGGCGAGGTTGTCAGGCCGGCCGGGTGTCAACAGCGTTCCTTTCGCCAACAAGCGCGGCGCGCAGCAGCATGCGGCCGCGCGCGATGCGACTCTTCACCGTTCCAACGGGCACACCGATGATCTCGGCGATCTGGGCGTAGTCCAGGCCCTCGATATCGCGCAGCACGACCGCGACCCGAAACTCCAAGCCCAACTCGGCCAAAGCCGCCTCCAGGCGCTGGCGCAGCTCGCGCTGCTCGACGCGATCGGCCGGGTTGGCCGACCCGCTGCGGCCCGGCCGTCCGGACGAGGAGTCGGTGTCCGCGGCGGCATCCAGCGGGACGGTGCGGCGGCGGAGCCGAGCACGGCGTTCCGAAAGGGCCAAGTTGACCGCTATACGGAAGAGCCAGGTGTAGAACCCGGCCCGCGCCTCGAAGCGCGGCAAGGCCTCGAGCGCCCGCATGAACGTTGTCTGCGTCAAGTCGAGTGCCTCGGCGCGGTCATTACACAGCCGATAACAGGTGTTGTAAACGCGGTCCTGGTAGCGCGCTACCAACTCGCCGAAGGCGTCCGCCGCACCGCGCTGCGCCAGTGCTACCAGCTCGCGGTCGTCGCGGTCGAAGTTGCTCGGCTCTCGGTTCACGTTTTGCTGGTCACGGGGTTAGATGCGCCGGACGGGCCCGGGTTCCCCGGCGGATTGGCCGACGCGGACGTATGCGCCGGCGCCACGGGGTCGTTCGGGCGTATGATACCGGATAATACACGGACCGGGCGGGGTGGTGGCGGAGGCTTTGATTCGGCTGAAGCGGGGGGATTTATCGGACGCTGAGACGCGTGCCGCATGTGGGCCGCCGCAGTTGGCCCGCAGTCATCGGGCGGAAGATGTCGGCAGCGGTTCCCCGAAGAGTTTCCGGGCCAGCGCGGACAGGCGTTGCTCCAGAGCCGAGTCCATGCTTTCCGTGAAGGCACGCTTGAGGGCGTGCGCGAGGTTTGCGGGCGAGAAGAGCATGGCGGCGGGCTGCTCCAGGCGGGCACGCAGCGCGACACGTTCCAGATCCTGCCGCTCCTGCGCGCTCAGATCAAGCTCCACCATGGCCTCCGCCAGGAAGTCGCGCTGCGGAATGACGGGGGGTTCGGTTCGGCGTTGAAGGAAGCGCTTGGCCAGCGCCAGCAACAGGATGACGCCAACCGCTGCGAAGACGAGGTATAGCCACGCCCAGGGATCGGACTTGGCTTGCAGGCCGGTGCGCATGCCCCGCAGGATTTCGTCCTGCGCCAGGAGCGGCCACACGCTGTTGAGCAGCGGAACGCCGGTCATTGCGCTTCCTCCGGGTGATGGATAATCGCGTCGAGGAGATCGGCGGCGTTGGCGGACGAGCCCTGGAGGAGGGTGCGAATGCGGTTAATGACGTCCACGGTGGCCTGGGCGTCCGTATCTGAGGTCAGGAGTTGAGCCAGGAGTTGGCGCGCCTGGGTGGTGCGCTCGTCCGGGGCGGGCGTGGGCGGGTCGCCGGTGGAGAAGGCTGAAGGTCCTGCAACGGCCGGTATGCTCGGGGCCGCTTGCTGGCCGTCGTGGATCTTCAGGGCAATGCGGCGAATGGCTTCCACCGGGTCGCTCAGCAGCGGCTCGATGTCGTTTATGAACAGGCCGACGTGTGGCGAGTCGGCGAGAATGCGCAGGGCGAGTAGGCGGTCGCCGGCATCAGCCGACCGGAGATTGCTGGAGATTTCGTATTGCCAGGCCAGGATGTTCTTGCGCAAGACGCGAATCAGCTCATCATCGTCGTTGGTGACCGATTGGCGACATTGGTGCCACAGCGCGCTGAACGGGTCGCCGGTCAACGGCGTGTCGGCGGGCGCTACCGGGGGTGGGCTGGATCGACGGATGGGGGCGGCGCGCCGGCCGGCGACGTACCAACGGGCGAACGTGGCCGCCGGCGATCTGCCGATGGCGACCTGGGCCAGGCGCGTGGTGGCCTCGGGCGGATCCAGGGCGGCCAGCGCGTGAGCGGAGTCGCGGTGCAACGTCGGGTTCTTGGAGGCGAGCCAGCGCACGAGGCGCGTTGTCTTCTCCCGCGGCTCGAAACCCAAATGGTACAGCCAGCGTGGTGCCAAGCCGCGCAGCTCGGGTGGCAGCAACTGTAGTTCGAGGCCGAGCTGGTCAAACCAGCGCACACGTTTGAGCAGCGCCAGTTGGCGGCGAACGAGCGGATTCCGCAGTACATCCGTGTTCTGAAGTATGGCGCTGACTTCCGCCGGCGAGCACCACCGGATGAGCAGCTCACGGGCGGCGCCGCGCCAGCCGGGCTGCGCCAGCGCCTCCAGGAGAAAGCGGGCCAAGCGCGGGCTGTTCCATGCGCGGAGTTGGGCGCTGACTATGTAGGCCACGTGTGAGCGACTGGACCCGAGCGTCTGCCAGAGAGTGTCGCCGAAGTCCGCCGCCAGCCAGAGCGCGACTTCCAACACTTCGGCACAGTAATGGAGGTCGAAGGTGCGGACGGCCTCGCGCATGGCCTTGACGACCTCGGCGCGATCCTGCTCATGTTGCCGCCGCAGTTCCTCGTTGTCGTCGGCAGCTTTCTGGTCCAGGACCAGCTCGGCGAGGCGGCGGAGCGTGGCGCCCGTTGCCCGCCGCACGTCGGCGGAGGTGTCGCGCAGTATTTCCGGCAGGAGGTACGACAGGGTCGGGCAGGGGTGGCGTTGGAGCGTGGCGAGCGCGTTCAGACGGGCGCGCGGGCTCGGATAGCGGAGTGCCGCGGCGAAGCCGGCTCGCAGGCGGTGGCTGTCTTGCAGCAGGCGCCGGACGTCGGCCACCCCGAGGCGCGGGTAGTTCGCAATCAGGGCGCCCCAGCCGGCGTCGCTGTCCATCTCGAAGAGCCGGGCGATGATGCGCTGGGTGTACGGCGTTTCGGCCTGTTCGAGCGCCGCGGCCAGGATTCTCTCCCCAGCGGGGCTCGGCAATGAGGCCGCCCACTCGTACAGCTTGTCCACGGGGAAGGATGGCATCGGTTTCGGGCCTGCCTAACGCAATAGTTATGGCACCATGGGTTTGCGGGTGCGCTCCCGCTGGTAGATCGGCTGGGGGCGCAGTCGCGGTCACTAAGCCGGGCGGAAGCGGGCGGCGTGAACTTCGCCGGCAGGATTGACACGAATCGCGGGCGGGCTGATGCTGGCGGCATGAACGGCACGGAAGATCGGCTCGCAGTTGATCTGGCGGGGCTGCACCTGCGCAATCCGGTGTTAACTGCTTCGGGGACATGCGGTTATGGTCCCGAGTACGCGGATGTCCTGGATTATGGGAAGTTGGGGGGATTCACCACCAAGAGCGTGACCGTGGAAAGTCGGGCGGGCAACGAGCCGGAGCGGCTGGTTGAAGTGCGGGCGGGGCTGTTGAACGCGATTGGTTTGGCCAATGTAGGGCTGCGGCGATTCGTGGAAGAGAAGGTGCCGTTCATCCGGACGATGCCGACGGCGGTGCTGGTGAATGTGGCCGGTCACAGCATTGATGATTACGTGACGGTCTGCACCGCGCTGGACGCCGAGGAAGCCATTGCCGGGCTTGAGTTGAACGTGTCGTGCCCGAACGTTGCGGACGGGCTCACGTTCGGCACTGATCCGCGGCTGTTGCAGGAGCTAGTGCGGCATGTGCGGGGCGTGGTCCGGCGGGCTCGGCTGATCGTGAAGCTATCGCCGAACGTGACGGACACAGCGCTGCTGGCACGGGCGGCGATCGAGGGCGGGGCGGATGTCCTGAGCTTGATCAACACGAGCATGGGGTTGAGCATTGACGCGGAGAGCTGGCGGCCGCGGCTGGGGAATGTGACGGGCGGTCTGAGCGGGCCGGCGGTCAAGCCGCTGGCGTTGTACAACGTCCACCGGGTGTACCGGGCGGTGGCGCGCGAGGCCGGTGTGCCGCTCATCGGGATGGGCGGCGTACAGAGCGTCGAGGACGCGATAGAGTTCTTCCTGGCGGGCGCGTCGGCGGTGGCGGTGGGGACGGCGTTGTTTGTTGATCCGGGGATTCCGGTGAAGATCGCGGCTGGCCTGGCGGCGTACCTGGAGCGCCGCGGTCTGTCACACGTGAGCGAGTTGACGGGCCGGCTGCGGCTGCCGGGATAGGCCGGTCCGGCTTTGCGGAGGTGAGGTGCGGGCGTGAAGATCGCGCTCGTTCAAACGAACCCGACCATCGGCGACGTTCGTGGGAACGCCGCGAAGATCGTGGCCGGCTATGAGCAGGCGGGCGCGCTGGGTGCGAACCTGGTGGTCTTCCCGGAGCAGGCGCTACTGGGGTATCCGGCGAAGGACTTGCTGCTGCGGGGAGAGGTGATCGCGCGAAACGTGGCGGTACTGGAGGAGCTTGCGGCCCGGAGCGGCTCGGTCGGGATGGTCCTGGGCTACGCCGAGGTGAACGCGCATCCGTATGGCCGGCCGCTGTTCAACTCGGCCGTCGTTGCGGAGAATGGGCGCGTGTTGGCGCGGGTGCGGAAGCGCCTCCTGCCGACGTATGACGTGTTTGATGAGGTCCGCTATTTCGAGACGGGGGGGGTGCAGCCGGTGGTGGAGTTCCAGGGGCGCCGGTTGGGGCTGTCGATCTGCGAGGACATGTGGGCGGACGAGGAACGCCTGGCTCGGCCGCTGTACGACTGTGATCCGCTGGCGGAGTTGGCACGGGCGGGCGCGGATCTGCTGATAAACATCTCGGCCTCGCCGTACTACCTCGGGAAATACGCGACGCGGGTTGAGGTGCTGGCTGGACACGCGCGGCGCAGCGGCGTGCCGGTGGCGTTCTGCAACCAGGTGGGCGGCAACGACGAGCTGCTTTTTGACGGGGCCAGTTGCGTGGTGGGGGCGGATGGCCGCGTCGTCGCGCAGGCCAAGGCGTTCGAGGAGGACCTGCTGCTGGTCGATCTGGAAGACCTGGACGCGGCGCGGCGTGAAGCGCAGCCGGAAGGCGTCGCCGGCCTGCACGATGCCCTGGTGATGGGCCTGCGTGACTACGTGCACAAGTGCGGCTTCCGGTCGGTCGTCCTGGGGTTGTCGGGCGGGATTGACTCGGCGGTCGTGGCATGTCTGGCCGCGGCGGCCCTGGGGCCTGAGAACGTCCACGGGGTGGCGCTGCCCAGCCGGCACAGCAGCACGCACAGCGTCGAGGATGCCCGGACCCTGGCGGAGAGCCTGGGGCTGCGCTACTCGGTGATTGAGATAGAGCCCATGCACGCGGCGTTCGAGCAGGCCTTGGCCGGGCAGTTCGCGGGCCGCACGCCGGATGTGACGGAGGAGAACATTCAGGCCCGCGTGCGCGGCGTGGTGTTGATGGCGTTGTCGAATAAGTTCGGCAGCCTGTTGCTGACGACCGGGAACAAGAGTGAACTGGCGGTCGGTTATTGCACGCTCTACGGCGACATGTGCGGCGGACTGGCGGTCATCAGTGACGTGCCCAAACGCATGGTTTACGAACTGGCGGAGGAGGTGAACCGGCGGGCCGGGCGGGAGATCGTGCCGCGGAGCACCATCGAGAAGCCGCCGTCGGCGGAGCTGCGGCCGAACCAGACCGACCAGGACACGTTGCCGCCATATGACGTATTGGATGACATTTTGGTGCGGTTTGAGGAGCGGCAGGAGGGGGCGGGCGAGATTGTGGGGGCGGGGAATTCGGCGGACGTCGTACGCGAAGTGATCCGTAAGATCCACGGGAATGAGTACAAGCGTCAACAGGCGGCGCCTGGGTTGAAGGTGACTTCGCGGGCATTCGGTTTCGGGCGACGGATGCCAATCGCAGCGCGGATCAGCGACTAGGGGTTGGCATCGTTGGGCGCATGTCGAGGCAGCGCTTGGGCAAGGCGCTATAATATCGATTAGTTCATGCGCTCTGCAGGAGCAATTGCCGGCCGTGGCGAGCACCCGAGTTCGTATAAGTCTATGCTTAGTAGTTGTTTATGGAACTCGTGCTCGTCGTGGTATCGTAGGTGGACGTGCAGTTGATCTTGCCGAGTGCGTGTTCCATTTCGGATCGGTTTTGGCTATGCTCAATGGTTGTCGGGAGCACTCTTTGGCGGAACGTGCCGGGAGTTCGGTTGGTCGGAAAGAAGCGCGCCGCCGGCTTTGTGGCGAGATACCGTCAGGTAGTTCTGTTTGGTAATCGGGACAGGTGAGCCGGTGGACGCCTGGGGGGAGGCTAACATTGTAGTGGTTCGGCTTCAGCACACGGAGAACGACGATGCGATGGGATGAGCGGACTGGGCTGGGCGTTGCGCTGGGGGTATGCGCATTACTGCTATCGTGGTTGGCTCTGGCGGCAGAGCAAACGGCGCCGATCCCGGCGGATCATGTGGTGCCCGCTGTGACTGCCGAGGATTCCGGGAGCGCTCCCGAGGAAGAGTCGGGCTGGTCGACGCTGGACTACCCAGTGGGGCACTTGGAGCCGTATCGGCTCCAGAGCGGTGTAGTAGCTAACCGCAGTCGCGAGGCGGCGGTGGTCTACGAAGAGTTGGTCTACGTGGAAGATGCCGCGTGGATTCGCTTGTACTTCGACCGCGTTGACCTGGGTCCCGGCAGCGTCATCCGCATCACCGGGGTTGCGGATGGCGAGGTGCAGGAGTTGGACGCCGCCGGAATCACGATGTGGAGCAACACGTCGGCGTACTTCAACGGCGACACGGTGATCGTGGAGTTGGTAGCCGGGCCGGAGACCACGCGCAACGAGGTTGCCCTGGAGCGGGTAGCCGTTCAGATCGCGCCCGCGGGCCGCGGACCGTGCGCGGAGGATGACTGTGGTATCTGCGGCGCGGATGATCGCGTGCCGTCCAACGAGCTGTGGTCGTGCCGAATCGTGCCGGTCGGCTGTTCGGGGGCCGTGTACAACACGCAGAGTTGCGTGGTGTCGGCCGGCCACTGTGCGGGAGCCTGGAATCACGTCGTGCAGTTCAACGTGCCGGAGTCGAATCCGGACTGCTCGTACAATCATCCTCCGGTAGCAGATCAATTCCCGATTACGTCGCAATTGTATCACGACGGTGGAGCGGGTTTCGACTGGGCGGTTATGAAGACTGGCACAAACAATCTGGGGCAGACGGCGTTTCAGCGGTACGGAGAGTACCGTCCGATCCGGCAATACGCCGTGTCGGCGGGAAGTTCGGCGGAGGTATGGGGTTATGGCGCGGACAATGGCGATCCGACGCTTAGTGGAACGCAGCAATACAGCTCGGGCAGTGTTGTGGCGCGCTTCAGCACCTACTACACGATCAACGCGGACGTGACGTATGGCAACTCGGGGTCGGGGCTGATCCACAATGACGAGATCATAGGCATTGTGACACATTGCACTGTTACCTGCCAGAATGTCTGCACGCGCGTGGACTTGGGCGCGTTTGTGGAGGCCCGCGAGGCGCTCTGTCCGGAGGACGCGGGCTACTGCGAAGCCGGATCGAGTTCGACGTCGTATGAACATATCACGAATGTAACGGTTGGTGACATCGATAACTCGAGCGGGTCTTCCGGATACGCCGACTACACGTACATCTCGACCGACATGGAGGTTGGGCAGAGCTATCCGATCACGATCACGCTTTATTCCGAGTGGTCTTCGGATATCGGCGGGCTGTGGGTCGACTGGAACGATGACGAGGACTTCGATGACGAAGATGAGACGATTACAACCGCCTGGACCGGGACCGGACCGTACGAGGCCGTTATCACGCCGCCGGCGGGCACGACCACGGGCAGCAAACGCATGCGTGTGCGCGTGCAGGACGGCAGCTACGACCCCACCCTGAGCCCGTGCGGCATCACCTCCTACGGCGAGGTTGAGGACTACACGATCAACGTGACGGTGTGGGTAGATACGGAGCCGCCGACTCCCAACCCGCTGTATTTCATCGCTGGGCCGGAGCCGCTGAGCACCAGCGCGATTACGATGACGGCGGAGACGGCGGTGGACGACACGCCGCCGGTAACCTACCAGTTCAACTTCACGGGCGGCGGCATGGGCGGCGTGGGCACCAACTGGCAGGCGTCGACGACGCATGTGAACAGCGGGCTTGTGCCGAATGAGAACTACTCGTATCGGGTGCGCGCCCGTGACTACGCTCCGATTCCGAATGTGGGACAGTACTCCGAGGTATCGACGGCGGCGACGCTTATCGAGACGCCCGCCGGCGTGGGTTTCGGCCCGGTGACGAGCGACTCGATTGAGCTGGCGGCGGGCGGATCGCTCAGCCGCCTGACCACCGGAATGTCCGGCGTGTACTTCGACTCGACGACTCCGGGCGTCGGCGGCATAAACGAATGGGTGCAGACCCCGACCGACGTCGCCACGGATCTCAGCCCGGACACGTTGTACACGTTCCGCGTCAAGGCGCGCAACCGCAACGGAATCGAGACGGAGTACAGCCCGTCCAGCAGCAAGGCCACGCTGGCGGCTGTGCCCGCCGCGCCGCAGTTGAGCAATCCCACCACCAGCACGCTGGACATAAGCGTCGCTCCGGGCGGCAACCCGAGCTGGACGCTATTCGCGATTCGCTGCACCGCGACTGACCCGGCCGATCCTTCCTGGGAGGGACGCCACGTAAGCACGGTCGGCGAACCTGTGGCGTTCGCCGTCTGGCAAACCGCTGACGACTGGGGCGCGCTCACCGTCAGCGGGCTGCAGCCGGAGACCGCGTACACGTTTGCAGTAAAGGCCAGGAACCAGGACTTCATCGAGACGGACTTCGGCCCCGAGGCGACGGCCTCCACAACGGAAAGCGCTTACGCACCGGGTGACTTGAATTGTGACGGGCTGATAAACGCGTTCGATATTGACCCATTCGTGCTGGCACTGACCGACCCGGTTGCGTACGCCGCGCAGTTCCCCGACTGTGATTACATGCTGGCGGATATCAACGGCGACGGCCTGGTGAATGCGTTCGATATTGACCCGTTCGTTGTGCTCTTGACCGGTGGCCGTTAGCGGTTCCAGACGGTCCGACCAGTGCTGGTCGAGCTTGAGAATCAGCGGCCCCGTGCCTGCGGCAGGCGTCGTCGCTCGCGGTGTGACGGCGCCGGCCGCTGTTGGTTCGTGCCGGGGCGGCGCGCGAGCCCCCGGGCTGTTGGTGCGCCGGCGGCCCGGTCCCGACCGCAAGTGATTTTTCGTGGATATTTGCGGCCGATATGGTTACTCTGGCAGTGAGCGGCGGCGTACAGGTGCGCAGTGTCCGGCGGCGCCAGGTTGCCGGGCGCGCTTGTGGAGTGCCGGCGCTCATACTGTGGAACCCGCCCCGACCGGCCAACCGACCTGGTCGCGCGCGATCGGCGGCGAGCACGACGATGGCGATTACGGGCTTGGTATCTACGACGCGCTGCGAGCCGGCAGACGCGGAGCCGCGCGCCGCGGCAATGAAACAGGCGCGTACCTGTTAACTGAAAGGAGATCGAAGATGCGCTGGTTGCTGAGTTTGGTTGTCGGGGCGGTAGTGACCTGCTCGACGGCTGTGGCGGCCGTCGATGCGGTGCGCGCCCAGGAGCGGTTGCAGAATGCGCAACCGCAGGTGCGTCTGTACGAGGAAGACGGGCGCATCACCCGTGTGTACGGGCGGCCGTTCAGTGAGGGGGTGTCGGCCCAGGCCAGTGCGGCTGCGTTTGTGAACCAACACGCCAATGTGTTTGGGGTCGACGCCGCGAATCTTCGGCCCGGCAACGGCTTCAACGACGTGCTGGTGCAGCCGGTCGGCTATGACCGCGAGAGCGGTGATTATCGTTTCGTGTTGGTTTACTACGTGCAGGAGCACGACGGGCTGCCGGTTTACGGGGCTGATTTGCGGCTGCTGCACTTGAATACGGAAGAGTATCCGTTGGCGCTGGCGGCGGCGAACCTGCGGGCGCTGGGCGACTTCTCGGTGCCGGCCGGTGCGACGGCGCGGGCGCCCGGTGATGTGGGGCACGCTCAGGCGGCGGCCGCGGCTCGCGAGGTCATACGCCGCGAGTACCCGATCGAGGTTGCCGGTCCGGTCAATTTCACGCCGTCCCGATACGTCGTGTGGGCCGGGCTTGATGACAAACCTGCGGCGCCGCGCCTGGCCGTCACATTTGAGGCGGATAACGGGCTGCGTGGCACGTCTGAAGCCGGCGCCTGGCGGTTTGTCGCGGACGCGGCCACGGGCGAGATTCTTCATACTGAAAGCCTTATTATTTTCAACGAGGTTTCCGGCAACGTGGCCGGGCTGGCGACGGAGGGACACGTGGCCGAACAGTGCGGCGACGAGATCCCGTTCGTGATGCCGTACGCGTTTGTTGAGGCGTCCAGCGGTCAGACGACTTACGCCGATGCCAACGGCGATTTCACGATCTCGTTCTCGGGCGGCTTGGCCGCCGTGCTGACCTCGTACATGTACGGCCAGTACTTCGCCGTAACCAACTACGCCGGCGACGAAGAAGAGCTGACGATCCAGGTGATGCCGCCGGGACCGGGCCAGTTCATGCACAACGAGGACAACGATGACGAGTTCGTCCGCGCCCAGATCAACGGCTACGTGCAGGCCAACATCGTGCGTGACTTCGCCCTCGCGCAGAATCCGGCCTACCCAACAGTTTCGACCCAGACGGGAATGTCGGTCATTGTCAACCGCACCGACGGCTACTGCCCGGGGAACGCCTGGTATGACAGTTGGGATTACTCGATTAACTTCTGCCAGGCGGGCAGCAGCTTCACCAACACCGCGTTCTCGTCCGTCATACATCACGAGTACGGCCATCACCTGGTCCAGACCGGCGGCTCCGGCCAGGGGCAATATGGCGAGGGCCTCAGCGACGCGATCGGCGTGTTGATCTCCGATCAGCCGAAGCTGGCCATCGGCTTCTACTCCGCCGACTGTGTGGACGGACTACGGACGGCCGACAACGACCATCAGTACCCGTGCAGCGGTGCAATCCACTACTGCGGCATGCTGCTGTCCGGTTCGGTCTGGAGCATTCGCAACGAGCTGATTGTTACGAATCCGGACGACTATCTCGACATCCTGTCCTACCTGACGGTCAACTCGATCCTGCTGCACACGGGCACGTCCATCACGCCGCAGATTGCGATCGACTTCCTCGTCCTCGATGACGACGACGGCGACATCTACAACGGGACCCCGCATGCCGTTCAGATATGCGCGGGCTTCGCCGCCCACAGCATGGATTGCCCGCCGATCGACTTCGCCCCCGTGCGCTTCGTCTATCCCGAGGGGCGGCCCGAAATGGTCGCACCAGGGCAGTTGACGACCTTCCCGGTTCACATCCTGCCGGGCATCGCCCAGCCGGAGCCCGACTCCGCCCAGATCCACTACCGCCTCAACGATGGCGACCCCTGGGTCACCGAGGATCTGCTCGAAACGGCCCCGCATGAGTACCTGGCAGCACTGCCGGGCGCCTCGTGTGACAACAGCTTCCAGTACTACTTCAGCACTGCGGCGACCGGGGTTGGCATGGTCACGCACCCCACCGGCGCTCCCGCCAGTTACTTCTCAGCTCTGGTGGCCACCGGCATCGCGGTCGTCTTCGAGGACGACTTCTCGACCGACCAGGGTTGGACGGTCCACGCCGGCGCCGATATTGGCAACTGGGAACGCGCGCAACCGCAGGAGGTCGTCTACCTGAGCACCGTAACCCAGCCGGGCATGAACGACCTGCCCAGTCCGACGTGGTGCTACGTCACCGGGCCGCTGGCCGGCTCCGGCGGCGGCTCATATGACGTGGACGGCGGCCCGACGATCCTCACCTCGCCCGCGTTCGATCTGGCCGGCACGGACGGCTGGGTGAGCTATTGGCGCTGGTATCACCAGGGCACCATATGGGACGATGAGTTCCTCGTTCAGGTATCAAACGACGACGGCGCTACCTGGACTACCGTCGAGAGCATCGATGACCGCGAGACCTGGACGTTCGTTGAGTGGCGCGTCGGCAACTACGTGACGCCAACGAGCCAGGTCCGCGTCCGCTTCCACGCCGACGACACGCCGAACAACTCCCTGGTCGAGGCGCTCGTCGATGACGTCCAGGTGACGCGGATCGAGTGCATCGATCCGGGCTACCTGCTCGGTGACCTGAACTGCGACGGGCTGGTCAACGCGTTTGACATCGACCCATTCGTCCTCGCGCTGACTGACCCGGTTGCCTACGCGGCCCAGTTCCCCGACTGCAGCTACATGTTGGCAGACATCAACGGCGACGGTATGGTGAATGCGTTCGACATCGATCCGTTCGTACAGTTGCTGACCGGCTTCTAGACCGGCGGACGGTTTGAAACGACTTTGAGCGGGACGGGGCGTCGCGGCTGCAAGGCTGCGGCGCCCCGCATCTTTGTGCTACGCCGCCCAGCCGGCTTACTGCCCGCGCCGTTTGCAGCCTCTGAACATCGGCCCGGGACGCTCCCGCCAGCCAGCGGCCCGTATCGCCGACTGTTATAAGTGCAGGTTTTGGCGAGGTTTGGGACTGGGCGATACTGGACTCGAACCAGTGGCCTCTTGCATGTCGAGCAAGCGCTCTAGCCAACTGAGCTAATCGCCCGGAGGATTCGCCGAATCCTGACCGTCTGTCATATGATCGCCCCGATCGCGGCTGCTGTCAAGCTGCGGCACTGGTCGCATTCTTGCCCGTCGGCCCGGCCGGCGGCCCCTGGCTGCAGGGGCAGGCTCACAGAAACGGGGCGACCGGTCGGTTGACTCGGTCGCCCCGCGTGCTTCGTCAGAACTGACGGCACCGACTACGGAATAATCACGGTGTCAGTGGCA
Organism: uncultured Planctomycetales bacterium; assembly: GCA_964550375.1. GTDB lineage: Bacteria > Planctomycetota > Phycisphaerae > UBA1845 > Fen-1342 > JAAYXS01. The sequence continues at coordinate 101,320 of CAZJYX010000005.1, forward strand.
GTCAGCGGACCAAGGGTAGTATGCATGGCCGGCGAGGAGCCGAGGTACGAATGGCTGAACTCGTAACCCGGGGCACCGTCCGTCCCCTGGATGGTGAAGATGTTGTCGTTGTTCACACCGGCCGTGGGCTTGCTCCAGAAGGAGACGTGCCCGTCCAGGAACAGCACTTGCTGGCCTTCGGCATTGTGGTTCCGGCTGTTGTACTGGCGCCAGCGATCATTCGGGATCCGCAGCAACTGCTCCATATCGGTCTCGCCGTCGAAGTCCGGCGGTTCCGCAGTGGTGCGTGCCATATCAGGCGTGTGGTGGGTGGTGGGGTCCATGTCGCCCGACTGGAAGTACGGGCCCTTGTCCGAGCCAATCGGCATGCGCGTGTCCATGTTGGTGTGCGGCTTGGCCATGCGCCCGAAAGGCATCTGGTAGCCGTAGCTCAAATTCGGATAGCCACGGAAGTCAAACCGGTTGATGCCGGGCTGGGCGGCGACGTCTTCGCCACCGATTCTGTTACGCATGACGTCCTCGGTCTCACCCGAGCTGGGGCAGATGAACTGTCCGCTAGTACACTGCCCGCCGATAACCAGCAGGAACAACGAGCGACTGACCGGTACCTTGTCCCAAAGCGGTTCCTGATCGATTTCAGTGCGCAAATCGTACCGGACGCCCATCTGCTCAACATACTCAACGGAAATCTCGTTGTCCGTTGCCGCCAGGGGCTCCTGATACAGAGAATGGGGGAACCACTCGCGGTTGTCATTGGCGTAGATGTAGAAGCCCTGCCCAATGCCGCGCAGATTGGCCGCACACACGGCCCGCTGGGCCAACTCCTTGGCCCTCGAGATGCTGGGCAGCAGGATGGAGATCAACAACGCGATGATCGCCACCACGACCAGCAACTCAATCAACGTAAAACCACTCTTTTTCCTTCTCACTTTGGCATCTCCTGCTTTCAGACCCGTCTCTCTGCTCCCGGCTGGCGCGCTGCGTGCGCTCGCTGCAACGAAATCAGAATAATGGCTGTTCGTGGTGACGCGTCACCTCAAGCCTGCCAACACACGGTCACACACAAGTAACGCATCATATACGCGAGGCCACGTACCGCAACCAGTCGCCGCGCCAAACGCCAAGCCGAACGCCGGCCGGGCACCTGCCGCCCATACGGGAAACCTGGGCAGCGCGCGGAAAAACACGAGTTCATTAATGCGTGATGCTGCCACGCATCCCCAGTACGAGCGCGAACTTACAGCCCGCAGGGATCGTGGCGTCAGGCGGGAGCGAACTGCGAAGGTTATCGAATGAGGGTTGCGAAAGCTCGCGATAAATAGCTATGAGAAAGAGTTACGATAATTCCGCGTGGATGATCATTACAACCCAGACTCGATCCCGTCACGCAACTTACCTATAACAAGCTTAACGTCGCCTGGGTCGCTGTCAATGGAAAAACGACCGAATTTAGTTCGCGACCACCCGTGCCGCAAACTAGCCCCCCTCCATCAGCACAACCTGCTCAAGTCGGTCGCCCCGGCCGCGACCGATCTGGTCAGCGTCAGCCGCCTCCAGATATGGAACGCTTAGGTCACCCTCTATGCCAAGATTGCGCCGGTGCCCGGCCAGCAATGCCAAGCCTACCGTATCCACCGCCACCGGGTCGTGGCCAAGCAGAAGCCCGCCGTGAGTTGCCAGCGAGGCCAGGGTCGCCTCGGGACCATCGCGAACCACCACTCGCAGGGCGTTGACGACGTTGATGCGTAGTTTCGAGCTAACCAATTTGCTACCAACGACTTGTCCTACGTAGGGCGAGCACCAGTTGTCGTGATATAACGCCGGACGCTGAATCAGCGCGTGCGAGAGGTTCTTCATGCCGCCCGACATGCCGGCTATGCGATGAGTCTTCAGGAACGGCACGTTGATGACCGCGTCCGCGTGCGCCCAGTAGGCCGCGATAGGCTCAACGTTGTCGCCCACGCGCACGCCGTCGACCCAGCCGGCGATCGGCTGTCGAGCACCCAACGCCCGGCAAACCCGGGCCGGGACCTCGACAATGGTGATTCGACCACTGTCGTATCCTGCTTCACCCAAAGAGCTTAAGAGCACTCGCGCGAAGGGCTCCGTCGTCCGAATCGCATCCGCGCCCACGCGATTGAACTTGACCAGAATGCTCTCGGCGGCGCCGAGAACCTTCCGCCAGCCTCCGGACGCCGTCGTCTCGTCCGTCAACGCCCGCACACCCCGGGCGAGCATTTGCTCCAGCAGCGACTCGTCCACGAAATCGCCCCGAACCACCTCGGCGTCGCGTACGTCCACAACACGTGAACGGCCGACGCCGATCTGCAGCCACCACGGCGTGCCACCCGCTGGCGCACCGCCGGGCGGGTCGTCAGCACGGACGCCCCGTCCCTTCAGCAGAGCGCCTACGCCGGCTGCTGCCGCGGCACGCAGCACCTGCCGGCGCGTGCAGCCGCGACCTTGGGAGGGTCCGTGGTTGACCGTGTGATTGGGCACAATTACTGTATCGAGCGTATGGGCCCCAGGTACTGAATTGAGCCAACCCGCCATGACCAGCATCAATGACCGCTACGAACGATACGCGGCCACCCTAAACCGGTTCGGCCAGTCGCATTTACTGGCGTTCTGGCCAAGACTTAGCGACGAGCAACGCGTCGAGCTCATGGAGGATATTGATCAGGTTGATTTTGAGCTTTGCGCGTCGCTGACAGAACGCTACGTGGTCGAGCCGCCGCCAGCGGAACTGCCCGCCCGCCTCGAGCCGGCCACCGCCCTCCCTGAGGAACCCGCCAGCGAACACGCCCGGATGTATGCTGACGCTAGGCGACTCGGCGAAGAGGCCATCCGCACCGGCCAGGTGGCCGCTTTCACCGTCGCCGGTGGCCAGGGCACGCGCCTGGGCTACGACGGCCCTAAGGGTGCATTCCCGATTAGCCCAGTCCGGTCAGTGCCGCTGTTCCAGTTGTTCGCCGAATCGTTGCTTGGTATCGAGCGGCGATACGGCCGGCGTCCGCGCTGGTACATCATGACCAGCCCGGGAAACCATGCGGACACGCAGGCCTTCTTCGCGGAGCACAGCTATTTCGGCCTGACGCCTGACGACGTCATGTTCTTCCCCCAGGGGCAGATGCCGGCGTTTCACCCGGACGGTCGGATCGCCCTGAGCCGCCCACACCGCCTGGCCCTCGGCCCAGACGGCCACGGCGGCAGCTTGCGGGCGCTGGCCCGCAGCGGCGCGCTGGCCGACATGCGCGCCCGGGGTATCGAGCACATCAGCTACTTCCAGGTTGACAATCCGCTGGTGCGCGCCGTTGACCCGTTGTTTGTAGGGTTGCACGCCCTTACCGGCTCCGAAATGTCGAGCAAGGCGGTGACCAAGGCCGACGACACGGAGCGGGTCGGGAATTTCTGCCTGACCGACGGCCGGCTGGCTGTCATTGAGTACACCGACCTGCCGGAGGAACTGGCCCACGCGCGCCGCACAACCGGCGGTCGGTTGTTTGACGCCGGCAACATCGCCATCCATGTCCTCTCGCGAGAATTCGTCGAGCGCATCACCGGTTCGATCGGCGACCTGACGCTCCCCTGGCACCGGGCGGAGAAGAAGCTGCCGACGGTCAATGCCTTCGGAGACATCGACACGCCGTCCGAACCGAACGTGGTGAAGCTCGAGATGTTCGTCTTCGACGCCCTGCCGTTGGCGCGCAATCCACTGCTGATCTACACGCGGCGCGCTGAAGAGTTCAGTCCGGTAAAGAACGCGGAAGGCGTGGACTCGGCGGCCACAGCGCGGCGCGACATGGTTCGGCGTGCGGCGCGGTGGTTGGAGTACTGTGGCTGTGCGGTGCCGCGCACGGCGGCCGGCGAGCCCGACCTGCCACTGGAGATCAGCCCGGCGTATGCGCTTGATGAGGAGGACCTTAAGGCGCGACTGCACCAGTTGCCCGCACTGCGCCGGGGCACGCCGTATCTGCTTGGCTAATGGGATGGCGGGCCGGGCGGACCGCAGGCAAAGACCCCATTGTCGGGCCTCTCGGGGGCTGCTACCATTGAAGTAGAAACGGTTGTGCGCAACGGATGGGAGCCTCATGCCTCGGATACGAAGCAAGTCTGAGGTCGCAGGCGCGTTGCAGGAGTGCCCGGCTGAGGTAGTCGGGCGTGCGGCGGACCTGAGCGACCTTGATGCGCAACTCATGCTGGAGCTGCGCGCCGGCAACGCCGAGGCGGGCAATGCGCTGGTGCGGCGCAACTTCGACCGCGTGGCGCGGTACGTTGGGCGCGTGGTGCGGGACCAGCGCCCGGTCGAGGATCTGGCGCAAGAGGTTTTCCTCCAGGTCTTCAGGGCCGCCGGTCGCTACGAGCCCACCGCCAAGTTTTCAACCTGGCTATACCGCATCGCCACCAATATCGCCCGCAACTACCTTGCGCAGCCGTACGTCCGCAGGCGGCGCGAGGCGGACCCAAGCCAGAGCGGCCCGGTGGCCACGGCCGGGGCGGACAGCGCGCCGGAGCGCCAGTTGTCGCTCGATGACCTGCGTCGCCGGGTCGCTGATGCGCTGGCGAGCTTGCCGGTGAATCAGCGCATCGCGCTGACGCTGTGCGAGTACGAGGGGCTGTCGTATGAGCAGATTGCGGCCGTCCTGGACACGACGGTCGATGCGGTGCGGGGGATGATCAAGCGCGCCCGCGAGGCCCTGCGCCCCAAGCTGCGCGGACTGGTGTAGCCCCGGGTGGGCGTCCGCATATATTATCCATGCTCGTGACGAGTTTTGCGCCCCAGCAGCGCTGCCGCGCGCGGACGTGGTCGCCCATGGAGCATCTGGACGCCGACACAGCGAGGGCCTTCGTTGCCGGCGAATTGAACGCCGCCGCGCGGGCACAGTGCGAAGCCCACCTGGAGCAGTGCCCGGCGTGTCGGGAGCTTGTTGAGCGCGAGCGCAACTGGCCCAAACTCCTGCGGTTGGATGAAGGGGTGGCACCAGCCACCGGAGCACTTGAGCGTACGCTGCAGCGCGTGCGGCGGAACCGGTTCCGGTGCGTCGGTCCCCGGCTGCTCGGCCCGGCACTGGTGGCTGGCGCGCTGGCCGGGTTCGGCTTGGGGCTGCTGATACGCGCCGCCACGGCTCCGGCGCCGGCCCAGCGCAGCGCGGCCGCACTGCGCATCTCCCCTGAGTTTCAACGGGAGATGATCGCGGACCTCGACGCGCTGGCGGCGCTGCAGCGCGACCCCTGGCTGGCAGAGAACTACGAGGCGGCTCAGTGGCTGAAGCAACTGATTCTTGACCTGGACAAACCGTAGGCACCCATGCGTCCCATCACCGCGAGCATTCTCCTGGGCGCAACCGTGTTGGCGGCGGCCGCTGCCGCGCTGCTGTTGCGCCGGCCGCCGGCGGACGAGCCCTTGCCGGCGCCGGCCGACGCCACCCCGGCGCAACGCTGGTACGCGCTGAACCTTGAAGAGCGCGCGGCGCTGGTCGCGCGCTACCGATCAATCACCGGCGAGCCGGACGGCGCCCGGGCGCTGCGCCGGGCAGGTCGTTTCGCGCGGGAATCGGGGGAGGAGCAGGCCAAGCTGCGACTGGTCCATGAAGCCCTCGCGCAGATTCTGCGCGAGCAGCCGGAACATCGCCGGCGGCTGCTCATGACCCTGCCGGAGCGGGCGCGGGCCGACGAAGTGCATCGCATCCTGGCGCGCGACTATCCAACTCTGCTGGCCGAACTGTGCGAACGCCTGAAGGCGCCCGGCTAACTGGTCATCGAGGTGTCGCGCGAGGTCGCCGCCGGGCGTCATGTCGGGGCCCGTTGGGCCTCTGGGCCGGGGGGTGGTCGCGAGTTGGCCTGTCACGCCACCCCACATTGGCCGATGGCATGGCCGGTCGGTGCGTGCTTTCCAGACCGCGTGGCAACACCTATCATGGGCGCGGTTCTTTCAGATGGGAGCAGTTGCATGTGCAGAGTTGCTGGTCGGCTGATGAGCCACGGCCTTGGCGTGCTGAGTACCTTGATGCTGGCGGGTTGCTTCGCGGGGCCCGGCGAGACCCCGACCGCCTTGCTGGTCGGCGATGGATTGTGGGGCGAATACGTCGTCAGCGACGCTCGGCACCCAACCGCTTTGGCGTTAGCCGCCGACGGCCGGGTGTTCTATACGGAAAAGGACACGGGCAGTATCCGGGTGGTCGCCGCCGGCGAGCTGCTGGCAGAGCCCTTCGCAACGGTGCCGGTCAATTCCGCCGGGCAGCGCGGGCTGCTGGGCATCGCCCTGCACCCGGACTTCGATGATAACGGGCGCGTTTACGCCTTCTACACGCGCTCGGACACCGGCCAGGCTACGACTGACGTGCGGGCCGTCGTTGATAACCGCGTCGTGTACTTCGAGGCCGACGGAAACGTGGCGGCCGGCGGGGAGATCTTCGTCGCCAGCCTGCCGGCCGGGGCCGGCACGACGCGCATCGGCGGGCGCATCGCCTTCGCGGCCGACGGAACGCTGCTGGTGACACTTGGCGACCTGGGCGATACGACCGGCGCGGCCAGCCCGACGGCACCGGTGGGCAAGATCCTGCGGTATAACGACGATGGCTCTATCCCGGCTGACAATCCGACGGCCGACTCGCCCGTGTATGCCCGGGGGTTGCGTGATCCGCGCGGCCTGTGCGTCGATCCAGCCAGCGGCGTGCCGCTGATGATTGATCGCAACGCCGACGGTCATTACGAGGAAATCAACCGTGTGCTGCCGGGCCGCGATTTCGGGTGGCCCGCCGTGGTTGGCATAGCCGATTCGCCGGAGGAACTGGAATACGCGGCGACCCACGCCGACTACGCCGACCCACTGCGACAGACCGGTACGAACAACCTCGGGCTGGTGGGCGGCTCGTTCAACCCGAGCACGCGCTACGGTCCGAATGTTCAGCTCAACTACTTCTACGGTGAGCGCCACACGCGGCGGGTGCGCTACAGCGCAATGAATACGGCCCGCGACGGCTTCACCAGCAACGCCTTATTCGCGCACTACTTCCCCAGCGACATTACGGACGTAGCCTTCACGCCGGCCGGCACGTTGTACGTGGCCTGCGAAGATGCCGTTTTGCGCGTGGTGCCAACCCCCTGATCATCCGGCCGGAAATCATGCCAGCGCACAACCGTAGCGTCGGTGTCGGCCGGCTGCTAGCCAACCGTCGCCGCTTGTAGCGTTTGCCGAAGTATCGCGTGCAGCACGCCCGCGGCCCGGCTTACCTGCGCGCGCCGGTCAGTTCCCGCTCGGCCTGCTGCCAGTCGGCCACGGGGTCACCCGGTCCGCCGTTGCGGGCTAGGAATATGTAGTACGCCCGCTCTCTGATTTGCTGCTCGCCGACCCTGGTTTCGGCGGCGCGCGCGGCTTCACTGCGGGCGGTGCGACTGGTCGTCGTTGTTGCGGATGTTGAGGCCCGGCCTGTGCCCCGCGACCCGGTGGAACGCTTGCTGGCGGACTTCTCAGTTCTTTCGGCCATCTGACGATTCTCCCTTCAGCCTGCTGTCATGTGCCGGTTCGGCCCCCAGCGCTGCGGCCGGGACAGTCCCAAATCCGGCCCGGTGACGCGCCTGGAGCAAGCCAATACCCGGTCTTGCTGACACCACACTACGGTACGGCAACGACCCCCGGCCAAGGCAGAAGGCCGGCCCTAGCGCCGGCGCCGGCCAGTCGTCCTCCGTGACCCGTATCTCTCCTTGATCTTATCGACGAAAAGGCGCCCATCAACTTATCGGAGCGAAGCCCGGATGGCAATCACTTTCCGCGAGCGCGGTACGCCAGGAAACGGGCGGGGGGGCAAAGCCGAGATTGCTCCTACAACAGGCCCCGAAACTCAGTAACAACCTCGTCTACGTCGGCCTCGCACAGGCCGTTGTGGAAGGGCAGGGCGATCGTGCGGGCCGAAAGCGCCTCCGTGATGGGAAAGTCACCCGGTCGATAGCCGAACTGGTGGCGGTAGAACGGCTGAAGGTGGATCGGCGTGAAGTAGTTGCTGCATCCGATGCCGCGCTCACGCAGGCGGGACAGTATGGCATCGCGCTGCTCCGGCGAGTAGTCGTCGCTTAGACGCACCACAAAGACGAACCAGTTGATCTCGACGCCGGGGGGGATGCGCTGGGTGGTAACGCGTTGCTCGTTGGCCAGTCGTTCCAGGTACCAGCCCGCCACGCGGCTGCGTTTGGCTTTGATCTCGTCCAGACGGCGCATCTGCGCCACGCCGATAGCGCAATTTACGTCGCTCAAGCGATAGTTGAAGCCCAGGCGTGCGTGCGCAAGCCAACCGGCATCCGGATCCCGGCCCTGGCTGCGCAGCGAGCGTACCATTGCCGCCACGTCGTCGTCATCGGTTACGAGCATGCCGCCTTCACCGGTCGTGATTTGCTTGTTCGGGTAGAATCCGAACACGCCGACTTCGCCGAGCGTCCCGGCCGGGCGCCCGCGGCAGACGGTGCCCAGCGCCTCGCAGGAGTCCTCCACGACGCGCAGATTGCCGCGCTCGGCCAGCACGGCAATGGCGTCCATGTCGGGCGTCGAGCCGAACACATCGACGGGCAAGATGGCCCGGGTGCGATGGGTAATGGTGGCGGCGACGCGGCTGACATCGATCTGCCACGTGTCGGGATCAATATCCACGAAGACCGGCCGGCCGCCCTCGAACATGATGCTGTTGCTGGAGGCTATGAACGAGAACGGAGTTGTTATGACCTCGTCGCCGGGCGCCAACCCCAGGGCGCGCCAGGCGAGATGCAACGCCGACGTGCCGCTGTTGCAGGCCACGGCGTGTCTGACACCCAGCCGTTCGACGAAGGCCTTCTCAAACTCGCGCAGCTTGGGCCCCAGGCTGAGATGTGGTGTGCGCAGAACCTGGACTACTTCCTCGATCTCGGTCGGCCCGATGTCCGGCCCCGACAAACTGAATCGCTCTTCCACGCCGCTCTCCGATTGCGGTCGCGGCCGCCGCCCGGCCGGGAAAGTCGCACGAACTCCTTGATCCGGCCGCGGGCCTGCCCGACCTGCGTACAGACTGTTATGATACACGCCAATGATATCGTCGACGAGAAACGAACGTCCTCTGCCGCAGTTTCGCCGGGTGCTGGCCTACCTGGGCCCGCACCGCCGGCTGCTGGTGATCGGTTTGTTAAGCGCTGTCGGCGTCAGCGCATCGTACACGTTCAGCATTTCGGCGATTGTGCCGGTGCTGAAGATCATGTTCGCCAACCATGAGACCATGGCGGACTGGCTGCACCGGACAGAAACCGAACGGCGGCTGGGCATAATTCTGGCAGCCGATCTCCCGAACGATCCGGCCGGCCTGCGGATTGATGACGTTCGTCCCACGTCGCTGGCCGCCGAGCTGCTCCGGATGGGCGACCGGATCGTGGAGGCCGAGGGGCAGTTGCTCAGTTCTTACGAGCTGATGCGGGTGCTGGCACAGCATCGGGAGGAAGCGGTGTCGGCCGTGCTGCGGGGCGTGGACGGGCGGGAGCGCGTCGTGCGCCTGCCGTTGGCGCCGTACTCCGGCTGGCGCAACCAGTTGCAGCGCGTCGCCGGGCTGCTGCCCAGCGGCGGGGACGCGCACAGCCGCCTCATGACGCTGGCAATTGCGATGGGCGCGGTGGTTGTGATCGCGATCGTGGGCGGGGTGTGCCGATTCGCCAATGACGGCCTGGTATGCACGGCCGTCCAGCGGGCCTTGCACGACCTGCGCAGCAAGATCGGCGGCCACGTCCTGCGGCTGCCGATGCAGTGGCACGCCGAGCAGCCGCCGGGCGACACGCTGGCCCGGCTGGCGACGGATATCAACAAGGTCGAGGTGGGACTGACGACGCTGTTCGGCAAGATGATCCGGGAGCCGCTGAAGGCAGTGGGCGTTCTCACGCTGACGGTGCTGATCGAGTGGCGGCTGCTGGTTATCGCGGCGGTCGGTCTGCCGATCGGCGTGCTGTTGCTGCGCGTTTTCGGCCGCCTGGTTAAGCGCGCCCAGCGCCGCGCCTCGGAGTCCTGGGGGCGCTTGCTCGACCATCTGGGTGAGCGCCTGGCGGGCATCCGCGTCGTGAAGGCCTGCAACATGCAGCCGGCCGAGAGCCGACGTTTCGAGCGCGAGGGCCGTCGGCTGACACACGCCCAGACGCATATCGAACTGGTCGACGCCGCCACGAAGCCGGCCCTGGAGACACTGGCAACCGTGGCGGTGGCGGCGTTCGTGCTCTATGGCGGCAGCCTGGTTTTTCAGCAGAAGCTCGAGGCGCACCTGTTCTTCGCGGCGGTCGTGTGCCTGGGCGGCGTGTTCGACCCGATTCGCAAGCTGGGCAACGTGAACAACCGCTTGCAGGCCGCGGAGGCCTCCGCGCGGCGACTGTTCGAGCTGCTCGATCTGCCGCCCGAAGAACGGGCTTCGACAGCGCAGCCGGTGATCGAGTTGCCACGGTTACAGCAGTCGATCGACTTCCGGGGCGTGAGCTTCGCGTACCCGGCCAGCACACGGCCGGTCCTGCACGACATCAACCTGCAAGTGGCGCGGGGCGAAACACTGGCACTGGTCGGCCCGAACGGCTCGGGCAAAACCACGCTGGTCTCGCTGCTGTTGCGGTTCTTCGAGCCGACGGCCGGCCAGATTCTGATTGACGGCCAGGACATCGCCGACTGCTCGCTGGCCTCGCTGCGCAGCCAGATCGGGCTGGTGACGCAGGAGGCCGTCATCTTCTCGGACAGCCTGCGCGACAACATCAGCTACGGCGTAGCTGACCAGACGGAAGAGCAGGTGCGCGCGGCCGCCGGCCAGGCCCACGTGGCCGAGTTCGTGGACGAGCTGGAGAGCCGGGAGAACGGCCGGGCGCGGCGCGGCTACGATGCCCAGATCACGGCGCGCACGCTCTCGGGCGGCCAGCGGCAGCGTGTGGCGCTGGCCCGCGCCGTGCTGCGCGATCCGCCCGTCCTCATCCTGGATGAGGCGACCAGCCAGGTGGACAGCGAGTCGGAGCGTAAGATCCAGGCGGCGCTCGAGAATGTCACGCGCGACCGCACGACGATCATTATCGCCCATCGCTACAGCACGATCGCGCGGGCCGACCGCATCGCGGTCCTGGATGAAGGCCGGCTGGTCGGCTGCGGGCGGCACGACGAGTTGCTGCACTCCTGCCCTTTGTATGCAACGCTGTGCCACACGCAGTTCGCGCACGCCGTTTAGGTGTTCCCCCCGGGCCGGCGTCAGTCGTCGGTTGCGGGCGGCTGGCCGGCGCGGTCTGCGTCGCGTTTGAGCCGACTGCCACTCAGCAGGCTCTGCACGCGCTCGAGCAGTTGCGCTTTGTTGACGGGCTTGGGAAGGTAGTCGTCGGCCCCGCACTCACGGGCGCGCTCGATATCGCCCACCTCGTTGAGCGCGGTCACCATGATGATGGGAATGTCACGATAGCGGGGATCATCCTTCAGCGCGCGGCACACCTCGAAGCCGCTGCGCCGGGGCATCATGATGTCCAGCAGTATCAGGTCGGGGCGCTGCCGCTCGACCAGTTCGAAAGCCGCCGCGCCGTCGGCCGCCAGGATTACCGTGACCGGCAAGGGGTCCAGGTAGGCTTCGAGCAGCTCGAGAATCTGCGGGTTATCGTCGGCAATCAGCACCTTCGAAGTTAAAGTGTTACGCGCGTCGGCGGCCATGTTTCACCAGGTCAGATTCAGCAGATGCCGTCAGTTTGCCCCAAGTGCGACTCTGTTGCAATGCCGGCTGCGGCAGAAGTGACCCGGCCGAAGCCCGGCTTGTCGGAAACCAGGGGGCGACCTATACTGTCCAAGTGGGTTGAAATCGGCCAGTTTGCGGCCGTGCCGCCGGTTGCCGCGTAGCGTGCAGGCGGGTCGGGTGTGTCTCGTGGAGTACTGCGCATGTTCAAGGCGTCATTCGGACGAGGCGGGTTGATGGTGCTCGGGCTGGCGCTCGGGTCGGCTGTGCTACTTAGCGGCACGGGCTGTCTGTCCGGCGGCAGCGGCTGGGACGTCGTGGGAAACCCGTTCCCGTATTTTGGATCCGGGGCGGCGGCAACCGGGCCGACCCAGACCGGCACGACCGCGGGCGGCCAGTTGGGCCAGGATACGCGTTCCTACACCGATCCATGTTCGGAGCCGCAGCCGCGCAAGTACGTGCGAATATCGATGCGGAATTACGCCGACATCGACTATATCCACTACTTCTTCGTGGCGATTGCCTTCGTCGCCGTTGATGGGACGGACCCCGACGCGATTATCCCCACGTTTGATGGCGAGGAGTTTCCGAACGGCGCCGTCTGCCCCAACGATATCTCGCTGTATGTGGCCAACGGCTATGAGAGCATCACGGCCGGCCGGGAGCGGGCCTTTGGCGATTACTGCATTGGCGGACCGGCGCTCGTGTACTTCCACAGGAACGGGCAGTTTCGGACGGCCACCGGCACGGGGTCGGCCGGCCTTGGATCGGCCATCGCGCCGGCCCAGGGCACGCTGCCTACATACGACAGCTTCTTTGACAGCGTGGGCGCGTTGCTGCCGGCTCCCGACCTAATCGTGTTCCACAATCCGGGCGTGGGTGAAGGTGCCCCGCTCAAGATCAGCGTCTCGCGCGATTCGCCGTGCGATCCCGCGGTTGTCACGCTGCGGGCCGCGCCGCCCTGCCAGCGTGATTCGTTTTACTACGTCGCTGAGGATGGTTTCATGGCCGGTGTGCGAACCCTGGGCTCGGGGTCCGGCCGCCGCGTGCCGGACGAGATCCAAGGCACCGGCTGCGAGTGCAACCCGTTGAGCGGGGCCTACCAGATCCTGGCCCCTTCGGGTGCCACGGCGACCACGGCCCGTTGTGACGAGTTCCTGCGCGGCGGGCGGATCACCTACACATTCATCCGGGACGATCAGACGCCCGCGTTTCCGCAGTTGCTCTGGCGAGTTACGGACGCCACTGGCAGCATCGCCCACGACTATGACTCACGGGCCACGCTTCCGGGCGGCGGCTAAAGCGGCTGATCGCTTTCGACAGCCGGCGTGCTAACGGGCAATCCCTGCCGATGCAGCCACTCACGGGCCGCCTGCTGGTTCTGCTGGGCGGCATTCAGATCCGCGTCACTTGGCTTGGCGATGGCGGCGATCAGTTGGTAGACCTCGGCCGCGTGGTTGTCCTGGTGCGTCGCTTCGTACAGGGCCGCCAAGTCCGTCAGGTAGCGCGTGTTCCGCAGCAGGCGCTCGCGGATTGCGTCCGGTTGCAGCCGCGCCACCGGCTCAAGCAGTTGCAGAGTCTGGTGGTAGCTCAACTCCCAGGATAGCTTGGCCGTCTCCTCGGAGCGGTAGGCAATCTCGCTCAGCACCCTTACCGCCTCGGTTTCGTTGCCGGCGGCAATCTGGTCGGTGGGCCGACCGCGGACATCCCGGCGACTTAGCGATGAGTAGTACTGCGCCAGAACACGAATCTGCGTCTGGTTGGCGCTGATCAAGTCCTCCAGCGCCTTGCGGCTTGCCGGGTTCTCCTCACGCAGGCGCCGGGCAGTTTCCAGCAGCGTCTTGGCGGATTCGAGGGCGCGCTCCGATTCCTCCGATTCCATGTAGATGTCGACTAGCAGCCGGAGCGAGCCAATGTCATTCGGGTCACTGGCGATGGCCTGCCGGGCTCGCGCTACGGCTTCGGACCGCTTGCCCTGGCCCTGGTATGAGACTGCCACCAGGCGCAAAGCCTCGGCACGCCGGTCGCGCGGTGCTACGCCGGCCGCCGTCTCGAGGTACTGCGTGGCCTGGCGCCAATAGCGAGAAAAAACGTAAATCTTTCCAATGGCTAGGTTTGCGCGGAAATTGCTGGGGTCGTCGGCGATGACCTCCTTGAATATGCCGCGGGCGCTGTGCGTGTCGCCCGTCTCCATCAGGAGTTCGCCTCTCAGAATCTTGGCCTCCAGGTTGCGCGGATCAGAGGCGAGCAGGTTGCGGAGTGCTTCGTCAGCCTGAACCAACACCTGCCCGGACTCAGTCACTTTCCCCGCTTCTCTGAGCAGGCGCGCCTGCTCAATCAGATTCTCGACCACTGCGAGCACGTCCTGCCGCGTGGGAACCCGCCCCGTCTGATCCCCGCCAGTAGCGGCCGGCTGTTGCTGTGCCGTCGCAGTGCATACTGACAGCACCAGGATCACGTACGACACGCAAACTGTTCGTAACATCAGGCCACTCCTAGCATTTCTGCTTGCACGCAAGCCGGGCAGACCGGTTGCGGAGCTTACCGGCCGCAATCCGCAGCCAAACCTACGGCACACTGCAATTATTATCGGCCACGCGCCACCACTTCGTGAAACGCCGCACCCGGGACTCTACGCCCGCCAACCGGGACCGTTCGTAGTCAAACCGGCAACCCGACCGCTACTCCAATAGCGAGAAGCTCCCGACGGAGCAAGTCCACGGCGGTTCGAGCCGCCCGAGTGCGGATGACTCCGCGGGGTACGTCCGGACCGAAGCGCTGCTCGTACGCGTTAACGCCCGCCGGCGTCGCCAACCCTATGTACACCAACCCGACCGGCTTCTCCACGGTACCACCATCCGGCCCCGCGATACCGGTCACGGACAGCGCATAATCAGTACCCAGGGCCGTGCGGGCACTACTCGCCATCGCCGTAGCCACCGGCGCGCTCACGGCGCCATGCTCCGCGAGCAACTCATCAGACACGCCCAGCAGTCGCTGTTTGACTTCGTTGGCGTACGCCACGACGCCGCCGGCGTAGTAGCGGCTGCTGCCCGGCACATCGGTCAGCAGCGCGCCGATCAGACCGCCCGTACACGACTCCGCCGTGCCAAGCGTGGCGGACGCAGCCCGCAGCAACTCACCGGTGACGCTGCCGAGCGTCTCCTCGTCGCGTCCGAACACAATCGGTCCTAGGCGTGCCCGGATCTCGTGCTCGTCCGCATCCAGCATCTTTTCCCCGGCGGCGCGGGTCGGGGCGGCCGCCAGGATCCGCAAGCTTATGATACCCACGTCGGCCCGGGTACCGACCGCGGGGTTGCGCCCGGGCATGAGAATATCGCGAATCTCCGTGGCGATGTCCGACTCGCCGCGGCCCAAGCAATGCAGGTGCCGGGCCAGCAACACTTCCCGCCCGCCCAGGGCCCGCAGTTCCGGAGCGACCGCGTCGTTAAACATCGCCTTCATCTCGAACGGCACGCCGGGCAGGGCGTAGCAGCGCGCCCGGCCGAGCTGGATGGCTATGCCCGGCGCCGTCCCACAGCCGTTCGGGATGGCGCGGCCGGAGCGGGGAATCATCGCCTGAATGCGATTGCGGTCGGGCATGTCGCGGTTCCGGAGGGTGAAGAAAACGCGGATGCGCTCCAGGCTGGCGGCATCGAGATCAAGGGGTTGACCAACTACGTCGGCCAGCGCGGCACGGGTCATGTCGTCGTCGGTTGGCCCGAGACCGCCCGTCATTACCAGGACGTCGCAGTCAGCCGCGGCTTCCAGCAGCACCGCCCGCAGCTCGGCGGCCTCATCCGGCACCGTAGCCAGTCGGGCAATGTGCAGGCCGCATTCCGTCAGGCGTTCAGCCAGCCAGGCCGCGTTCGTGTCGGCCAGATGTCCTAGCGTCAGTTCCGTACCACAAGATATGATCCAGGCACGTTGCATGGGCTTCTGCGAGCACCCGTATCCGCCGGCCCCCGACGGCCGGCCGTCTCCACTGCTGAGGCTGAATACCTTACCCACGCGGCGGGCCGCCTGGCAAACGCCGCGGTCGGCCCGGGCCATGAGTCAGTGCGGGTTTGCGACCGCCGCCGAGGGGTACCGGATGGGAACATACACCTAACATTGGTTGTGTTTTCTCTGGGGAATGCGATTGCCCTGATTCGGCCGGCGGTGCATCCTTGACGTAATTGCGTGCTTGTTGCTAATATGACCGGTTCCGCGGAATCGGCGTCTGCGGGGCACGAGTAGTGTAGCGTGGTCAGTGTCGACCCGCGGCACCCGTGTGTGGCTGGACCAAAGCCACGGGTGCGAATCATCCTGTATGAGGAGGTGACGTTTGGCATCCCCTTTGGTCCGTGAGCTGCTGGATGCGGGGATTCACTTCGGACACCGGTGCAGCCGGTGGAATCCGAAGATGAAGCCGTATATCTACGGCAAACGCAGCGGTATTCACATCATCGACATTCGCGAGACGCTACGCGGGCTGCTGCGGGCAAGGAAGTTCATCGCGCAGGCCGTGACTAATGGTGAAGACGTCCTGTTCGTGGGGACCAAGCGGCAAGCCCGCGAGGTTATCCAGGAGGAGGCCCGGCGCTGCAATATGCACTTTGTGAGCGAGCGCTGGCTGGGTGGTACGCTGACTAATTTCCGTACCATTCGGTCGCGGTTGCAGCGGCTGGAGGAACTCGAAGCGCTGGTGGCCAGCCCGCAGTGGGAGGCGGGTTACTCCAAGAAGATGAAGGCGGCCCTCGCGCGCGAACTGAAAAAGATCCGGCGAAACCTGGACGGCATTCGCAAGATGAACCGGCTACCCGGCGTCGTGGTGGTCGTTGACTTGCGCAAGGAGCACAACGCCGTGCAGGAAGCCCGGCTACTGGGAATTCCGACGGTCGCGCTGCTCGATACCGATAGTTCCCCGGACCAGGCCAGCATTCCCATTCCAGGCAATGACGATTCGATGCGCTCAATCGCCCTGGTCATGCGCCTCATGGCCGACGCTGTGGCCGAGGGTCTGCGCAGCCGGCCCGAGCGGCCGGAGCGCAGCGAGTCGGCCGAGGGCCCGGACTACGGTGCTCCCCCCGCACGGCGGCGTCAACCGCGGCGTGTCGGCGCCGGGCGCGTCAGTGTCGGCGAGACGGCCGCCCCCCGGAACGGGTCGGCCACGGCCGAGCTGCCGGTAGCGCCTCCCGCCCCGAGCGACGAAGCGCGGCCGGTACCCGATGGCGCGCCGCTGTCTGGTGAGGGGGAGCTGCCTTAGGACCAGCAATGCCTGCGTTGGGTGCCGCCCTGCGCGCGATGCGGCGGAACGGCCGGCAATCCCAATCGAAGGAGAACGCACGATGGAAGTTACCGCGCGGATGGTGATGGCTCTGCGTGAGAAGACCGGCCTGCCCATGATGGAGTGCAAGCACGCCCTCATGGAGGCCGATGGTGACGAGGCCAAGGCCGTTGAACTGCTGCGGCAGAAGGGCCTGGGACAGGCCACCAAGCGGGCCGCGCGGGAGACGTCGGAAGGCCGCGTGGCGTGTTACTACGACGCAGAGCAGGGGCGCGCCGGCATCGTCCAACTGCAGTGCGAGACCGCCCCCGTCGCCAGCACGGATGACTTCATCAGCCTCGCGCGGCACATCGCCCGGCACGCCGCCTTGATTGACGACCCCACGCCCGAGAGCGTGCTGGCCCAGCCCTTTCAGGACGGGCCGGCGGCCACGCTCCAGGATCACATGACCGACGTGGTTAACCGCATTCGTGAGAACATCCGGATCGCGCGCGTCGGCAGCCTCACCGGCGTGCTGGGACAGTACGTGCATCACAACGGCAAGGTGGGCGTCATCGTCGAGTTCAGCGATGCTTGTCCGGATAGCCTGCGGGCCGACATCTGCATGCACATCGCCGCCATGCGGCCGCCGTACCTGCGGCGTGAAGACGTCGACGCGGCCACCGTTGAACACGAACGCGAGATCGCCCGGCAGCAGGTGCAGGGCAAACCGCCGCAGATCCTCGAAAAGATCGTCGATGGCAAGATGAACAAGTGGTTCGCCGAGATCGTTCTCCTCGAGCAGCCGTTCGTCAAGGATGACAAGCAGTCGGTCGGGCAGGTTCTGGCCGCGGCGGCTTCCGGTCTGACGGTGCGGCGTGCGCTGCGCTTCGAGGTCGGCCTGTTGGCCTAGAATGATTCAGACCTTTCTGTAACCGCGTGCCCGGACGGCTTCGGGGGTGGGTAGTGCGCCGGGCTGACACGCACCAGACGCGCAGTAATCTCGGGGGGTTGTTCCCCGGCCAGGGGTATGCGCGGGCGGCGCGGTTTATCTGGCGCGGTCAATCTGCCGAATCAGAGGTGACGCCGCCGGGCAGCGCGGCCAGGGTGTCGCCGATGCGCGCCTCCCAGACGGCCCGCTGCTCGGTGACGACGCGCTCCAGCAGCTCGGCGAATTGCGGGTCGAACTGTTGTCCGGCCTGCGCGCGAAGCTCATCCAGCGCCTCGTCGATTGAGCGCCGCTGGCGGTAGGCGCGGTCGCTGGTCATGGCGTCGAACGCCTCGGCAATGGCCAGCAGCCGCGAGCCCAGCGGGATGCAGTGCGCGGCCAGGCCGTGCGGATAGCCGGTACCGTCGTAGCGTTCGCGCAGGTGCCGGATGATCAGTATCTCGGTCTCGAAGATGCGCAGCGGTTCCAGGATCTTGCAGGTGATCAGCGGCACCTGCCGCAGCACGGCGGCTTCTTCCGCCGTCAGCGCGTCGGGCTTCTGGAGAATGCGGTCGGGCACACCGATCTTGCCGAGATTGTGGAGCATGGCGGCGTTACCCACGGCGCGGCGCAGAGTCTCGGGCCAGCCGGCCGCCTCGGCCAGGCAGCCGGCGTAGAACGTTACGTTGCGGGACTGGCTGGCCGTAAACGGATCGCGCGCCTCGAGCGCCTGGACGAGTGACCAGACACTCTGCAGGCACAGCTCCTTGGCCTGCATACTGAGCGTCAGTACCTGCTTGCGCAGGCGGTCCACCTCGCCGACTTGCACGGTCTCGCCGGCGGATGCATCGGTGACGTGCTCGGAGCGCACGACGCGGTTGCGCCCCTGGGCTTTGCCCGCGTACAGCGCCCGGTCGGCCAGGTTGATCATGTCCGTAACCGAGTTGACATCCGACTCCAGGGAGCAGACGACGCCCAGCGTCGCCGTGACGCGCATTTGCGGCGCCTCCGGGACGCGCACTTCCTCCTGGAATGAGCGGCGAATACGTTCAGCGAGTTGCGTGGCTTCGTCCAGGTTCGTGTGCGGGCAGATGATGGCGAATTCCTCGCCACCGTAGCGCGCCACTATGTCAGTGTCGCGCACCATGCGTTCAAGGTAGCGGGCCGTGATCTGCAGGACGCGGTTGCCGACTTCGTGGCCATACGTATCGTTGACCGCCTTGAAGTGGTCCAGGTCGAGCATGACCAGCGACACCTCGCCGCCGTAGCGCCGCGTGCGCGAGAATTCGCGGTCCAGCAGGTCGCGGAAGTGCACGTGGTTCCACAAGTTGGTCAGGCCGTCGGTGAGCGCGGCCCGCCGCAGGCGCTCGTGCAGTTGCCCCACGCGCAGACCGTTGTGCAGCCGGGCCAGCAGCTCGGCATAGTCGTAAGGCTTGGTCAGAAAATTGTCGGCGCCGGCGTTGAGCAGGTTGTGCCGAATCTCGCGCGACTGTGAGCGCGTGATGATGATGACGTACGTGCCGTCCAGACTGAAGTCATCACGGATGTGCCGGCAAACCTCGGCCCCGTCCAGGCCCGGCATCTGCAGGCCCGTAATGACCACGCGCGGGCGACACCGGCGCACCTGCTCCAGCCCTTCCTCGCCGCCGGCGGCCTCCACGACGCTCAGACGGTCCGCGATCAGCCGCTGAACCAGCGCCTGCCGTTCGTCGGCGTCGTCCTCGATGACACAGACATCGATGGGCACGTCGTCCATTCAGGCCGGCCTCTACCGTCCGCCGCGGCACCAAGGTGTAGCCGAACGGTGGTGCGCGCCTGCCCACGTCGGCCACCCGGGTTGTCCGGAACCGTTACCAATCACGCATACACGTCCAAAGCCGACGCTAGTCGCGCGACGGCCTGTGTGATCCCCTGGGAGGCGGCCTGGGCCGCTGCCTGCGCGTGCGCCACGGTACGCTGCTGCGCACCGGTTCGGGCAGCCACTTGCAGCAGCTTGGCGGCTGCGGCCATCTGGGCCTTGCTCTGGGCAGTCTGGCTGGCTGACGCCGCCAGGATCTCGATAGACACCGGGCGCTCCTTTCTGGCGCGGGCGCAATGTCCCTGTCTAGACAGGTATCGACACCCGATCCGCACCAGCCTCACCCTAATAGTGCAAAACGCTGCTATGCCATGGCCACAACCAGTGTCGTGAATGCGTTTCGGACGCCCTGGTAACCGCTATTATGGGAGCTTAAGTGCCGCTGGCCTGTGACCCAGGCCACGTTATGATAGAGTCGCACGGGTTATCGACGCCGGCCCCCCCGCGGCGTGCACACACACCACTGAGTGCTTGCATGGACAACGCTCCGACCGAACGCGTCACGCTCGACACCCTCCGTCACCTGAAGGCCCGCGGCCAGAAGTTCGCCATGCTGACCGCGTACGATTATCCGATGGCGGTCGCCGCTCAGGCCGCCGGCGTGCACGGGCTCCTGATCGGCGACTCAATGGGAACCGTGCTGCTCGGTCACGCTAACACACGGCAAACACCGCTGTCGCTGATGCTTACGTTAGGTGAGGCGGTACGGCGCGGCGCGCCGCACGTTCACCTGTGGGGCGATTTACCCTTCGAGGCACTCAGCGCCGGTCCAGAAGCGGTTCTAGACGCCGCCCGGCGTTTCCGTGACGAGGCCGGCTGCGACGCGGTCAAGCTGGAGACCGCCCCCGAGGACGACCGCCTGGTCGCTGACCTGGCGCGGGCCGGCATTGTTACCGTCGCGCATCTCGGGTTGTGCCCCCAACAGGTCGTGACCGCCGAGGGCTATCGGCCGCAGGCACGCGACGCCACCAGCATAGCGCAGCTCGTGGAAACAGCGCGTCGAATGGTGGCTGCGGGGGCGGCCATATTGCTGCTGGAAGCGGTGCCGGGCGAAGCGTCCCAGGCGGTGGTTTCGGCCGTCGAGGTGCCGGTGGTCGGCTGCGGCGCTGGGCCGGCGTGCGACGGGCACATCCTGGTGACCCAAGACCTGCTCGGTTACGGCAACGCGCACCCGCCACGCTTCGTCCCTGTGCTGGCCCGGCTGGACGAGATCATCGCGCGCGCCCTGCGGCAGTACGTTGAGGACATTGCCGGTGGTCAGTACCCGGGACCACAGCACGCCTACCGTCTGCGCTCACCGGCGGCGCGTACCGGCACGCGCACGTGACCAGCCCTACCCGTACCGCCCATGAATGACCGACTGGCACACGCCCCCCTGACGCTCCAGAGCATCAAGCCAACTACGGCGCTGCAGCGCATCGCCACGTGCGTCCTGGTGCTAGACGAGGTGGACAGCACCAACACGGAGCTGCGGCGGCGTGCGGCCGGCCTGCCCGACGGGGCGGTCGTCGTGGCGGAGTACCAGACGCACGGCCGGGGGCGCCGCGGGCGGCACTGGCTCGCACCCCGGGGCGCGTCCGTGCTGCTCAGTGTCATGTTGAAGGAAGCGACCGGTTCGCCGGTTGCATGCCGGGCGACCATCCTTGGGGCCTTGGCCGCCTGTGAAGCCATCGAGCAGGCCAGCGTCTGCAAGCCGGCCGTCCGCTGGCCGAACGACGTGACCATCGCCGGTCGGAAGATCAGCGGCGTACTGGTCGAAACGACGCCCTGCGACGACGGGCAAGCCGTGATCATTGGCATTGGCATCAACTGTCTGCAACAGGCGGGGCATTTTCCGCCCGCGCTGGCTGATCGGGCGACGTCACTGGAAATCGAGTCGCCGGTGCCGATTGATCGCGCGGCAGTGACCCGCGCGCTGTTGGCACGGCTGGACGGGCGCGTGGCGGAGTTGGCGCAGGACGCGGCGGCCGGACAGCGCCTGTTGAAAGACTGGCTGGCGCGCTGCGAGGATCTCGGTACGCGCGTTACACTGCAGCACGACCGCGAGACCCTGACCGGCACCGTGGTGGATATCAGCGACGACGGCGATCTCTTGCTGCAGCTCGACCAAGGCGGAAGGAGGTTCTTTGCCTCGTCGACGACGACCCGTCTCCCGTAAGCAGCACCCCGGACGCGGCGCGCCGCCCGAACGAACGAAACCCGGGCGCGCCGAGCGGTCAGTGGTGCCGCCGCCGCACCGGCCGACCGGCGCGCGTACGTCGCCGGAGCGACAATCCTCTGCGAAGCGATCATCGCCGCCCAGTGCGGACCATGCGCGCACTCAGCCGGCACGGGCAGGTCAGGCCGGCACGGCCCGCGACCACGTGGGAACACGCTGGGACGCGGCTGCGGCAGCCGCGCCAGACTGCCCGCAGCAGCGTTCTGCCGGCGGCGTGAGCTTGTGGCCCGTGTGCGGCACGGCGGCCCTGGCCGCGTGCGGAACGGCGGTGGGCATCGTCGCGGTCACGTGTGAAGTGGGTTGGCACGTGCGCGAGCCGGCGTATGGTCTGGCGTGTGTCGGCGGCGCCCTTGGGCTCGGGATGATCATTGGGTTGTGGCTGCCGCGCAGGCTCATCGACCGACGCATGGGTCTGCGGCCGGCGCGCCGGCAGGCGTCGCCGGAGCCAGCGGATGCTCGGGGCGATGGGGCCACACCAGAAGCCGTTGATCTCAGTTTCGCGGCCAGTCTGGCTGGTGCACTGGTGCTGGTACTCGGCGTGATATGGGTGGCGCTTGGTGTGCTCACGTTGAGGCTGGAAGATTACCGGGGGTTTCTGGCGAGCAACTTCGTCCTGCCGACCGCGGTACTGCGCGTGCTGGTGCTGGCGCCGGCGCTACTGGGACTCGGGCTGGCTGCCGCGGTCAGTGGCACGGCGCTGACGGCCATGCGTGGGTGGCTGCGGCTGCTGGCCACGCCGGCACAGCACCACGGGCTGCTGGGGGTCTTCCTGCTGTTGGGCATTCTGGCCGGAGCACTGCTGATCGGCCTGATCGCGCGGCCCGGTGGGTTGTTCCTGGCAACGTTGCTGCCGCTGTTCGTCGCCGGCGGATTGGCCGTGTTTCCACGCGTGTCCGGTGCGGCACGCTACGAGCCGCTGGTGCTGGCCCGATCGCAGAGGCCGGAGTTCGCCCCGATCCTGGTCACGTTGGTGGCGGTAGGCGCGTGGGCGCTGGCCTGGATGGTTGCGGCGGCCGAGGCGGGCATTGACACCCGAAGCCTCGCACGGGTTCTCAGCGTGGCCGCCGGCGGTGCCTTGGCGGGCTGGTGGTTGGCTCGGCACTGGGGGCGACACGATGTGCGCGGCGCTGCCGCGCCGCTGATACTCCTGATGTGCGCCATGGTCTGGGGCTTCGCCCATCGGCTGGCCGCGCCGACGAATGCCGCCCTGCTGCGGGTGGGCGTGGCGGCGGCCTGCGGCGCGGCGTGCGTGTTGCTGGCCGCAGGGCGGGTCGTGCGGTCGCAAGGCAGCGTGCAACGGGCCTTCGCGCTGCAGACTGGACTGGTGTCGGGCGGCGCGGGCCTGACCCTGGCGGTCGGTTCCGTCTTGGTGTCTGCCGCCGGTCCGGGGGCGCTCGTGGCAGTCGCGACTCTGCTCGTGACCAGCGCCGCCGGTGTCGTGCTGGTGCTGGATGTGGGGTTGAGCGCGCGCACACGCGTGGCGGGATTGTCCGGCCTGCTGCTATGGCTGGTTATTCTGCTGCTTCTTGGCAGCTTTGACCTGGGCCGGACCGATCAGCAGCCGCCTATGGCGACCCGCCCAGCGGGCCCCGCCGTGACCGCCGCCCGGAGCCTGTACGAGCATGAGCAGCACGTCCGGCTGGACACGACTGGAACGGGTTGGTGGGCGGCCGGGGATTTCGACCTGGCCACCCGGCGCCACGCAGTAATCGTCTTGGACGTGGCGCCGGACTCGGATGGGGCCGCGCCGCCCAGTCTCACCGCCCTGAGCCAACTCTTGCGACGCTGCGATACTGCACTGGCGCGCGGCGGGCACATTGTGATTGAGACCTCCGGCCCGGAGACGATGTCCGGCGTCGTTGCGGCGGCGCGCCGCGCGTTTGTGCCACCCTGGCCGGCGCACGTGCTGCGCGTGACGAGCGCGGCGGACGCTGGCGAATTCCTGCTGCTCGGGCCGAATGTGCCGGACTGGGTTCGGCGGCACGCCTGGGCCGCTGACGTGCATGCGACGCTCCGGCCGGCAACAGCATCTGAGGAGCGCTGAAGGCTAGCGCAGGCGCTGGTTGCGACGTGGTATTCGCGTTAGGCTAACCGGCAGAGTCCGCACTCATGTTCGCACGGCAAAGGAAGAAAGGGCGCTGATGTCGCTGCTCGTGACCGGTTCGATCGGATACGACACGCTGGAGACGCCGCATGGGCGCGTCGCGGACGTCATTGGCGGCTCGGCCGTGTACTTTGCGCTGGCCGCCGCCCATTACAGCCCGGTGCGCGTGGTCGCGACGGTCGGGGACGACTTCGATTTCGACCTGCTGGAGCCGCTGCGCGACAAGCCCATCGATCTGGGCGGCATCGAGGTGCGCGCCGGAAGCCGGACGTTCCGCTGGCACGGCAAATACGTCGGTGCCATGAACGAGGCCGAGACAGTGGCCGTCCAGTTGAACGTGCTGGCGGAGCGCGGCGCGGCGATTCCGCCGGCCCTCGCCGACAGCCGTTTCGTCTTTCTGGCCAACACGCACCCGACACTGCAGCGCGAGTTCGCCGACCAGTTGCCGCGGGCCGAACTGGTCGTCTGTGACACGATGAACCTGTGGATCGAGCACGAACCGGCCGAGTTGCGCAAGACGCTGGCGCGCGTGCACGGGCTGGTGCTCAACGAAGGGGAGGCGCGCCTCTTGACGGACAAGACCAACCTGGTTTCAGCCGGGCGTGACATTCTCAAGCTGGGGCCGCGCTTCGTCATCATCAAGAAGGGGGAGTACGGCAGCCTGCTGGTGACGCCGGACGAGCTGGCCGGCATTCCGGCGTACCCGACCGAGCAGGTCATCGACCCGACTGGCTGCGGCGACAGCTTCGCCGGCGCGCTGATGGGCTACCTGGCGACGCAAGCGTGGGTTGATGGACGTGCCTTGCGGGCCGCCATGGCGCGCGGCTCGGTTGTTGGCTCGTTCGTGCTGGAGTCGTTCTCGATCGCCGCGGCGGCCCGCACGACGGCCGCGGATGTCGAAGCACGGCTGGCAGAGCTCAAGGCGCTGGCGCAGTTCGACTAGCGGCGGGCCGGCGCGGCCGCGGAGGAGGCGCTATGCGAGGTTTCGTGGCGGTGGAGTTGTCGCCGGAGTTGCGCCGACCGCTGGTCGGGCTGCTGCGGAAGCTGCCGCGCACGCGCGAGGTGCGCTGGTGCACGGACAACCAGTTGCACGTAACGCTGAAGTTCCTGGGAGAGGTCAGCACGGCGCAAATCCCGCGCGTCTGTGCGGCCATGCAGGCGACCGCGGCCGAGGTTTCGCCCTTCCCGATCCAACTGGGCGGCCTCGGCTGCTTCCCGTCGGCCCGCAGTCCGCGGGTGCTGTGGTGCGGGATCACCGATGCGCAGGGCGGCTGCGCCCGCTGGGTGGCGGCGGCGGATCCGTTGTTGGCGGAACTGGGCTTCGCGCCGGAGCAGCGCGCCTTCACGCCGCACATTACGCTGGGGCGGAGCAAGTCGCGCGCGGGCGGCGAGGTGATGCAGGAAGTGCTGGAGGACGCCGGCCCTTTGCCGAGCGTGGAGATGCAGGTTGATAAGGTGGTGCTGTTTGAGAGTCGCCTACTGCCCGGCGGTGCCCAGTACACGCCGGTGGCGACGGCCCAATTGGGAGTGGGGGCGTGAGGTGGCGGCGCTGACTTGCGGGGCGTTACGGCTGCTGGCTAGCATACTGAACGCTGGGCAGCCGACCGGTTGCCCGCCTCACGGACCGTAACTGGACACTTGTGGAACGACAGCATATGGCAGAAAAGGCACGAGGCATTACGGCCGTCTACGCCGGCTCGTTCGATCCGGTCACGCTGGGACACCTGGACGTGATCACCCGAGCGGCTCGGCTTTTCAACAACCTGGTGGTGGGGGTGGGGCGGAATCCTGACAAGCGTGAGCTGTTCACGCAAAGTGAGCGGCTGGCCATGCTGCAGCCGCACCTGGACAAGACCACCAACGTGCGGGCGGCCGCCTACGTCGGCCTGACCACGGATTTCGTCAAGCACGTGGGCGGGCATGTGCTCGTGCGCGGGATCCGGGATTTCACGGATCTGAGCTTTGAGCTGCTGCAGGCGAACGTCAACCGCACGATCGGCGAAGTCGAGACGGTCTTCCTGCTGACCAGCGATCAGCACGTGCTTACGTCCAGCACCTACATCAAGCAGGTGTATGAGATGAGCGGCGGCGATCACTCGCGGCTGGAGCGGCTGGTACCCGCCAATGTGATGGAATACCTGGATCGCCGGCTTGGCCACGGCCGCGGCACGGAGGCGGCGGAGGAGTAGCACATGGGGACGGTTCGGCCACGGCGGCCCGGCGGCGTGGGACGGCTGGCGCTAAGCGCGCTGCTGCTGGCGGCATTACCGTCGTTCGCGCCGGCTGAGGAGCAATCGCCCTTGGCCCCGCTGCTGGACCGCATCCGCACGGGCAGCGTTGACCAGGCCGCTGAAGCGACCGACGAGTTGGTCGGGCGCGTGGTCGCCACGCTGACAGAGGCCCTGGACGCCATTAGCGGGCGCCCGCCGGCCGAGCAGGAACGGCTAAGCCGGATGCTGGCCCGCACGACGGCCATCCTCCGGCTGCGGCTGTTTCGCGCCGGGTTATCGCCGGCCGACCGGACCCTGCTCGATGACTGGGCAGCGCGTGACCGCGAGTTGCTCGAGCTGCTGTTTGACGACGATCCCGACCAACGGCTCGCGGCCCTGTACCAGATTCCGCTGGAGCCGGGCACGGCGGCCGGCGTGCTGGCGACGGGGCGCGTGGCTGATTGGGACGACACCGTGGTCGAGTCCGCCCTGGAAATCGCGGCGCGACTGCAGGACGAAGCGGTCGCCCGCGGCTTGACGCGGTACGTGACGCAGGCCGTGGCCGTCGTGCAATCCGGCCGGTTAAGCCCTGCCGAGCAGGCGTATGTCATAGTGCTGATGGAGCGGGTGCAGCGCTGCATCGCCATATTGAGCGCGGCGGGCGCGCGCGACAGCGTGGCGACGATCATGGATGCGATTCGCTGTTTCTCCCGGCCGCCCTATCGGCGCCTCTTCTCCCTGCCGGATGCGTTTGCCGCGCTGGGGCGGCTCGGCGACGAGCAGGCGGTGCCGCTGCTGCTGGAGTATCTGGACGACCGCGAGTTGCGCGCGGTCCACAACATCGACGTGGAGACAGCAGTCTATCTGACGGTGGGCGATGCCGCCCTGCTGGCGCTGGTGCAGATCTACGGCTTGGCGCCGGAGGCACTGGGCTTCCGCGTGGGGTTGACCCCTAAAGCCGTCACGGGCTTCGTTGACCAACGCGCCCGCGAGACGGCGCGGCAGACGTTCCGCGCCTGGCACACCGAGAATGGCGAGAAGCCGCCCGACCAACGCAAGCCGCTGGTCGCGCCGCCGCGCGACGGGCCGGGGGAGTCCCACAGGCCGTGAGCAGTCCCACGACCAGGCTTAATACGCCGCCGGCCTGGCTGGCGGGGCTGGCGTTCATCCTGCTGGCGACGGCCCTGTACGTTCTGTCGCCCTGGCTGCTGCCGGTACGGATCATCGAGGGGCCGATGGTGCAGATGGCGGCACAGGACGGCGCCACCCTGATCTGGTACACGACACAGCCCTTGGAAGACGGCGCGTGCCGCGTGACGATTGCTACGGTCGCAGGCGAGCGAACTCTTCCGGCAGAAAGCGTCGGGCGCCGCCAGCGCGTCCGCATCGACGGCTTGGCGCCCGGTCAGGCCTATCCGTATCGCATCCACACCGGCCGCCGGACACTGGCCGAGGCCACACTGCGGACCAACAAAACGGCCGACCAGCCCTTCTCGTTCCTGGTCTTCGGCGACAGCGGCAGCGCCTCGCGATTACAGTACCTGCTGGCGGCGCAGATGCATAAACCGCGCCTGCAGCCGGATTTCATCCTGCACGTCGGAGACCTGGTCTACGGCGGCGGCACGCGGCAGCAGTATAAGGACCGCCTTTTCGTGCCGTATCGGCACCTTCTGGCGGAAATGGGCTTCTGGCCGACCTGCGGCAACCACGAGCTGGTGGGGCCGGACGAGCGGCCGCCGTACCTGGACGTGTTTGAGTTGCCGGAGAACGGTCCGCCGGGCCGACCGGTCGGGCGCGAATACTGGTTCGGCTACGGCGCGGCGCGCTTCGCCGTCGTTGACAGCAACAAGTACAGCGACGAAGCGACGCTCCGTGAGCAGGTCGCGCCGTGGCTCCGTGAAGTGCTGGGCGGCAGCGCCGCGACCTGGAAGTTCGTGTCGCTGCATCACCCGCCTTACACGGCCGGTACGCGACACGCGCCTGATGAGCGCGTGCAGCGGGCGCTGGTGCCCGTGTTCGAAGAAGTGGGCGTGGACATCGTTTTCGCGGGTCACAATCATCTCTACGAGCGGACGCTACCGCTGCGAGATGGGCAGGTGACGACGCCGGACGACGGTGTCGTGTACGTAGTGACCGGGGCGGGTGGGGCACGGCTGTACGAACTGCCGCCGGCAAGCGCGCGTCCGCCGAACCATGCAGCCGGGGAAGACGGACGCCACAGCTTCACGCACGTGCGAATCGACGGCCGGCGGTTGCGTCTGGAGCAGATCGACATCGACGGGGCGATAATCGATGAATGGACCCGGATCAAGCCGGCGGCGACGCAGCTACCCGACGATCGGCCCACGCAATCCGACGAAGAGCCCTGACGTGTGCGGTCGGAAGGGGCACTGAAGGCGGGGTAGTCCTCGCCGAAAGCCAGGTGCGCTGGCCGCTCCGCGGGGGGGCAGTTCCGCGCGAAGAAATCGCCGCACCAGCGGACGCCGGATGCCAAGCACCGGGATCCGCCAGTGCGGCGAATCGCAAACATCATACCGGCGGGTGGCCGCACAGTTCCGGCCAGCCCGCAGAATCGGCCTATTCCTGGCCGGCCGTCAACCGAGCCACGAACGGATCGATGTCAAAGGCATTGACCAGGCCATCGCCGTTCATGTCGCCGTTCATGTAGTCGCAATCCGGATACTGCGCGACGTAACCCGCGGCATCAGTGAGCGCCAGGACGAACGGGTCGATGTCGAAAGCGTTGACGAGCCCGTCGCAGTTCATGTCGCCAGGCCCGAACATGCTGCACGACAACCGGAAGACCGAGAATGCATCAATGGCGGCCTCAGTCACCGAGTTGTTGGGCGTATCGTCGATGGTGAAACGAATCCTCGTCTGGGCCGAAGGCGTCACGAAGTCCGACAGGTTGAACTCGGCGAGCACCCAGCCGTCGGTGTGTGCGGCGGTCTCGATCAGGGTCCAGGTGACACCGTCATCGGTGGACACCTCGACCTCCATGAAGTCCTCCTCGGCGGGGTAGGTACCGGCGTCGTCGCAGGTGAACCAGCGCGCGTAGCGTAGGATTGCGTTGGTGGCGCCGGAGAGATTGATGGCCGGCGAAATCAGGCGCGTGGGGCCCCAGTCAACGTCCGAGTTACAGGTGTACGGGTTGTTCTCGGTCAGGAAACACTTGCCGGAACCGTCGTAATCCGTAGCTGGATCGCCGCGGCCGCAGGCAACCGGCACACCGCGCTGCCAGGCACCGCCGGTTAGCGACGGGTCGTTCGAGACGGTCCAGCCCTGTCCGGTCTCGAAGTCGTCGTGGAAGTACTGCGTGACGTGCGCGACTGTCGCCGTATAGACGTCATTCGGCGCGTTCTCCGGCTCGTAGACCACCGTGCCGCGATCACCGGTGGCGGCGAAGTAGAATTCGGGCATTTCGCCACAGGCGGCAGGGGGAAGCGTGGCCTCATAGAGGTCATCGCTCAGGTGTACGAAAGGAACGGTCAGGAATTCGCCGCCGTCATAACGGTAGTACAGAGTCCCGGTGTCGGGGTCGAACATCTCGCTTTCGTTGAGGACTTTCACGACGATGGAGGTGGGTTCGCCGGGTTCGAGGAACTCGGGTGTGCCATTGGGCAGCAGGACGCGCAGGGCGCGGGACGGCAATCGCAAGGAGGGGTCGCCGAGGATGACGAACTCCTCGAAGATGTTGCGCGTGTGGTCGTGCGTGGGACCGTAGTCCGGATCAGCGAGGATTGTGTAGCAGGCGTGCTGCCAGGCCGGTCCGACGCGCCAGAGGTCGTGCTCAAAGACGGCCTGGAAGAAGTACTTCTCCATGCGTCGCGAGGAATCCCAAGCCGAGGGCGAGCCCCACCAGACGTAGTTCGAGGCCGAGAGGTAGACGGCCGCGCCGGCGTCAGCCTTGCGTAACCAGGTCTCGCCGAAACACTCGTCGTAACTGTAGTGCGACGTGTTGCAGGACCAGCCCATGACCAGGCCATACTTGCCGTAGTTCGTCAGGGCGTTGACGTTGCCTTGGCTGAAGCCGGGGGCCCACCAGCCGCTGGAGCTGCTATGACCGAAGTAGACGCAGAAGAGCACGCCGTTGTTGACCGCCGCACTGACTTGGGAGGTCCCGCCGCCCGAAGCAGCGTAGATCTTGGTGCATTCGAACTCGGCCGGCTCCAGGTAGTTCTCGATCACGAAGTCGTGGATCTGCTCGGCCTGGGCCGTGGAATCGTCCGTTGCCAGGAAGGCGGCGCGCTTGGCGTAGGTGGGGTCAGGGAACTCGCCCAACTCCACGAACAGGCTTTTCTCAACCACGTCTGCCAGCTTCGATACCGAGCGGACCGAGAAGCGGCCGATATACAGATCGGGGTACCAGTCACTGGGGCCGTCCATGCACGCGTAGTAAAGATCGGTGTCACCCTGGCGCGAGCCCACGCCAACCCAGTGCGGAATGGTCGTCGAGGTGGCGCTGGTAGTGCCGTCGGTGTCGCCAACGATCAGAACGTACTCGGGCGCATTCGGACCGTCCCAAAGATCCAGAATGTAGTCGCGGATCGTCGCGCGCGACGTTCCGGGCGGCACTGAGTAGACCATGACGTTGTAGCCTAACTGGGTCTTGCCCGCCACGAACTCGTTCAGCGGAGCACTGTTGTAGTACTCCTCAGCCGTGATGATCAGATAGTTCCCGGTGCCGCCAACCGCGGCGGTCACCACCGTGGCGAGCAACCCGACAGCGACCAGAAGCCGGCCGCGCCCGCGAGAGCTTGAGTTTGATCCCTGCATTTACCTTACTCCTGTGTCCGCATGCCGCAGCACCAACGACCTCGGACCGGTCTAACCGGTCCGGTTGTTTCTTGGTTCGGCACACCGGTAAGCGGGGTCGCCCGGCAACAGGCAAGCCCCTTCCCATAGAATGACGCGCACACCTTGTTCATCAGCCGCCGACGGCCTCGCCAGCCGGGCGGCGGCCCTTCTCGCGTTGGACAGCCCCCGAACGCCCGAGGCTGCCTGACCATCCGCTCCACCTGCGCCCACTGTCACACCTCATCCCGTCGCCGGGGCGCCCTCGGCTGAAGTGTCGACCTTCAGCCGGCCCAACCAAGGCAAATATCCTGGGCTCGCCCAGGTAGCCTGCTTTCTAACACGATACCACAATCGACCCGCCCGATGCAAACTGATTGCCAGTCACCAGATGCGATTCAACCTTCTTGATGAGGATGTTCTCGGTCCTCATGCAAACTCGGCGCACGTGACCCCGCTCTCAGACCGCATCCGGAAGCCCGCCAGAAGGCGCGGCATCGTGCCACCCCCTCAGGAAATCGGCGATTTCGAGGCGTCCTCTGCCTTAAACGGCAGCCACGCTCGGTCGCCATAACTCCAATGCTAAAGACACTTAATACCCCAAGGGCCGATCACGTCACCGTCACAACCAACAACGACCTATAACTGCGCAGTCTTGGGTTGACCCACAATCGAAGACATCGGCAAAGCGCGCCCGGTATCGCAGACCCCGAACCACTCACAATGAACCGCTATCTCGACCGTCGCGCCGCTCGCTCAGTCGGCGGGCAGTAGTGCGTCACCGCCTTCGTATGCCAGGCCTGTCCGTCAAACGTCGTGCAGCTCGCCGTCGACTCGTAGAAATCTATCGTGCGTGCCACGGCGGCGAGCTTGGCCGCCATGCCAGCTAGGCGCCCCATCAAGGCCCGGGCCTCAACGTCCGGTATAAACGGCCCGGCAGCACTCAGAACGGCTGCGGCGACGCCCACCCCCGCCGCCAGACTCTCGCCAAGCTGACGCTGGTCGGTCAGGTGCATATGGGCAAAAGGGCCGGCTGGCAGAATCGCCTGCGCCATCAGTCGGCTGTTCTCACGCACATTCGGATGAGTGCCGCGCGCCGTGCCCAGGCACAGTGCTGCCGCGTCGGCCGACGTGGCGATTAGCAGGTGGCCGTCGGCCACGCCCCAGACCAGCGGGCGGGGCGACATGACGAAGTGCAGATTCTCGAACCCCTCGAGCCGTCCGTCCTGCACGGGCGAACGCGTGACCATGAGCATCCCCAACATCGGGATCTCAGCCGCCGCATCGATCAGCCGCGTTGCAAGGAACTCGACCGCGGCCGAAACCTTCTCGCGCGCCAGGTTCTCGTCTCTTACTTCCAGTAGCCAGACGCTGCCCAGGTCACCTGCCAGCGTGACCGTGACCATGGGGCCGGCGATCCAAGCCAGCGCGTCGGCGCGCAGGTCGAAGCCCATGTCAGCCTGGATTTCCCGCCACCGCTCCAGCAACCCGGCCCCCCGGTCGCCCAGCATTAGCACGCTGTTCTCGATGAACGTGTATAGCGCGGCGAAGTCAACTCCACTGGACACTGAGAAGGAGCGCGTTTCCCTGGGAAGATAGCGGGCCCAATCGCCGGGGACGGGCGGGCGGGCAATGACCGGATAGATGGCCCGCTGGGCTGCGTCCGAGGCAAGCAGCGTCATGGACTCGCTGCGGACGGCGTAGCCCTCGGTGAACTCGACCATCGCCACGCGGTCGAGAATGCCCACCGAACTCAGGAAATGCTGCGATAGAGCGCGCCAGGCCTCGAGCTCTCCGTGTCGTTCACGCCGGGCCAGCGCCACGGCCTGCGCACGAGCCGAACTGACGGCCCGCTGGTAGCGCTCGTGCGCGCGCAGGGGCTCCCAGTCCGGGTCGCGCTCGATGTGCAGCGGCGCGTAGAATCCGCTCTCCACGGCGCGCTCGAGCAGTTCGAGGCCCTGCTCGGTGCGTCCCAGCAGGACGTGGAAGCAGGCCAGGTTGTACAGCACGCGTGAATCCCGCGGCGCCATTGCGCGGGCCTGTTCCGCGAGTGCCAGGCCACGTTCGTAGTCCTTCTCGCGGTAGGCGTCCCAGACCTGTCGCTGCAGGTCTTGGGCCGGGCCGCGCGGGCTGGAGTTGAGCACGATGTCCCGGGTTCCCGCCCGCGCGGCCAGCTCGCGGGCCCGGTTCACCACGGCCTCATAGCGCGGCGCCCCGCGCAGGCTGGCGAAATCCTCGTCCGTGGAGATCTTCGCGGGCGCGTGGAAGCCGGCCTCGACCGCCCGCTCCAGGTGGTCGAGCGCAACTTCACGCGCGCCCGTCAGAGCATGAGCACAGGCCAGGTTGTAGAGCACCACGGAATCCGCCGGGGCCTGCTCGTACGCCTTGACCATGTGTGCCAGTGCGGCAGCAGTGTCACCGGCCTGCCAAGCCCGCAGGGCCTCATGCATCAGCCGATTGGCCTCTGGATTCGTCCAGCCATTCAGAAAAACATCCTTCGTCTGGTCGATGGAGGCCACTACCGTCTCAAGCAGTTCGTTCATGGGGCGCACGATGCACTGCATGTCCACGTACATGAGGCTGTCCTGCGGCGCCGGCAGTCGGGCGAATATCTCGGCGAAGCGCGGCTCATCGCCGACCGCGATTTTCGCACTGGTGCCGGCCAGCAGGTCCAGCACGTCCAGCAGTAGCGGCTTGCCCAGCGCCACGACCACTGTGTTCTCATGCCGGGCCACGCCGGGCATCATCTGCACGTCGTCAGGAACCCCCTCGTGAAGCTGAACCAAGACCATGTCGGCCCCGGCATGGCCCGCGCGGTTCACCACCAGCACTTCCCGGCCGGCCGCCTGATTTATCTCAGCCACCAGGGCCTCGATGATCGCCGCCAGGCCGGCGTAGTTCGCCGCGCTGCCGGCCGGTTCGCCCCGAAACAGCCAGGCCATCTCCGGCGGCCCCATCGCGACGCCGCCCCGGGCACGCCACACGGGCGCGGGTAGGCGCTCCGCGAAGATCATCTCGCCAGCGAAGAGCTGCCGCCAGTCCACCCCCGCGGACAACTCCAGCGCCCGGGCCTTGAGCCGCGCGAACTCGGTCTGTTGGTCAGGGCCGAGGAACGAGATGATCAACTGGCCAATATCGTCGCCGATGCCGCTGTGCAGCAGTGCGTCGAAGACCTCCCCCCAGTAACGGTCGAGGAACTCGCGCTGTGGGTTGTGGCGGGCAGCCACGCACAGAAAAACGTCGCTTGGCACGGCCTGCGTCAGCGTGAAATGGTGCTGCTCGGCCTGCGTCGCGGGCGTACGCGCGGCGGACAGCAGGATTGCCGATCCCAGTACCAGTGAAAGCCTCCGCGTGAGCATGGTCTGCCTCCTGAAGTCTGCGCCGCCGCCGCGGTCATAACGCACCCAGCCTGTCGGCGCAGGCCTCGCCGGTGGACACAGCCTAACGGCCGGACCGTGCGCGGTTCGCCACAGGGCGCGGCCGGGACCGCGGGCCACCGGCCGGGGCGTCGCATCTTCCGTAAGCGTATTGTATTGGCAGTAAATGATCGAACGCCGGCATGATTGTCGATCTTTGTCGGTTCGGGCGTGGTGGGCGGCTGCCGTAGACCGCGGCGGGCCTGACGATCATGGCCGGCGGCGGCAATCTTGCCGCGGATTGCTGGGATGCCGGCAGGTCGTGCCACGGCCGGCGTCGGGCCAATCGCCTCGCCCCACGCCGGTCCGACCTACATCCCCACGAAGCCCAGAATCCACCCCAGTATCTCCCTGGCAGCCTGGTAGCCGACGGGGAAGACTGAATCGTCCAGCGTCGCCAGTGTAAATTCCAGCAGTTCCAGCTTGGTGTGGTTGGCGCAGCCCGTGCTCATCAGACTGGAGCACTCGGCCGTGTGCACCAGCCCCAGCAGGTGCCCGACTTCGTGTGCGACGGTATTGCCGACGGCGATGGCCATCTGCTCCATGGTCGGCGCGACCAGGAAGGCGTCGCGGAAGCTCTCCGTGAAGACGATGGCACTATCGGACGAGTCCGCGTTCAGCGTGTCAATCTGCTGCGCAATGGCGAAGGCCTGCTCGTTGTTGCCGCCGAAGTACACCGTGGAGTGCGGGACGGCGGGCACGTCGTGGTCGTCCGAGTTGAGCACGATGAGGTTGAAATCCGCGAAGCGGCTCTGCACGACCGCCTCGATCAGATCCTTCATGACTGGGGTCGCGCCGGAATACGGCCCGAGGTCCGCCGCGTCGAACGCGGCCAGGTTGTAAACGCCGACGTTCTCGATGCGGACATTCTGGCCGCCGTTCCAGTTGAGATAGACGACCTGCGGGCTGGCGTCCGGCACTCCGACCGCGCGCGTGATCTGCACCGTGGCGCGATAGCGGCCGGTAGCGCTGCTCTCGTAATAGCTCGTAATTGCCAGGTAGTAGTTGCCGCTCGCGCCGCGGAGAACGAAATCCAGGAGCGGGTTCAGATCGCCGGTGTCCTGTTCCCGATCGTCGTTGTAGGCGTGCAGGTACTCGCGACTGTCGAAGACGGCCGCGACCAGATCGAGCTGGCGCCCGGAGGATTGGCTGTCAACCGCCCGCACGTCCACGTACAGATGATCGCCGGCATTGAGCGTGCCGAGGTTGTAGATGTCCAGGTCGAAGGCCGGCTCGATCTCGCCCTCAAACTCGAGCACGTCCGGCGGCGCAATCGCCAGGGCCGTGGCGCTGGCGAAGCTCGAGTTGCCGTTCTCGTCCAGGAACGGCAGGCCATCAGACGCCGGCAGCGGGCAGCCGCACAGGCAGACCAGCAACGTCGCCATGCCGGCCAGGCACGGCAGGTGCAACCCCTTGATGGCCGTCATTCGTCGTGTCCCTGACTTTGCGGTCACTAGTCCGGGCTCAGGCAGTTGCCGCAGCGGCAGCTCAGCTCGCTCAGGGCGAACTCGCGCATCTGGGCCCGCTGCGCAATCTTAGCCGGACTGAGCAGCTTCAGCGAACTGTGCGCCGTCTTCCGCAGGCCGACGGTCTGCTCCAGCAGTAGCGGTGTGTTAATCATGCCGGTTGGGAAAACGGTAGTCGCCAAAGGCGCGCGGCAGAAGGCCTGGTCCTGCGCCAGGTCCCACGCCGTTCCGGTCGAGTCCATGATCTCGCTCGGGTCCATGGTGTGATATAGGCCCAACAGGTGCCCCAGCTCATGGCTGGCCACGTTTCCGACCATCAGCGCCATCTGCTCGGAACTCAACCGCATCACGTGGTACTGTGCGAAGCTCTCGACGTAGACGATGGCCGCCTCGCCTGGATCCTGATTGTACATGTCAACGCTATCGGCCAGGCCCAGCAGGCTGTCGTCATAGCCGCCGAGGTAGACGTGGGCATAAGGGCCGTCGGCGGGCGGCGGCCCGTCGTCGGAGCTCAGCACCAGCACGTCGAACCGGGCGTAGTCCTGGCGCACGGTCTCGACGATCCAATCCCGGATCGCGGCCGTGTCCTCGGCGTAGGCGTCCCCGAGCATGGCCCCGTCGAATACCGGAAACGAGATGGCGCTGCGCCGGTGGATGCTGACCCCGCTGCTGCCCGCGAAGTCCAGGTAGGCGACCTGCCGGGCCGGGTCCGGCACGCTCACCCCGCCGCTAACCTGCAAGTTCAAGCGGAAGTCGCCGCCGCTCGACCCGTACGACGGCGTCACTCCGAGGAAGACCCGCGACGTGTCCAGCCGCGTGATGTGTTCCAGCGGCGCGCGCGGCGACACGACCGTCCGCATCAGCAAATCGTAATGCTCATCAAACAGAACCACCGTGAAGGAGCGCGGCGAAGTGCCCAGGTCATCCATCAGCACGTACCAGTAGTCGCCGGCGGAGGCCGCCCCCAGATCAAAGACCTGATAATTCCCCGACCCGCGCACCGCGCCAACCAGCGTGGCCGCGCTCCCGCTTTCCAGATCCGCCGATGCAGTCGCGGGGTTCGTGACGCCGACAGGGCCGCCGGTGGCCGCCTGATCCGCGACAATGCCGATTACCCCGCCGTCTGACGGCAGCAGGTCCGGCGAACAGCCGATAAGGCTCGCCGAAACGATGAGCGCGCAGAGAAGCCGCGTGAGTGGACCCATGCCCTTTCCCTTCCAGTTCAGGATGCGGTGGAGTCCGCTGGGCTATCCCGGCGATCCACGCCCCTCCGGGGTGCGCTGGTGGTGTCACGCGCCACAGGCCGGGCTCGGCGGCGAAACGGTCCCGCCGACCGCAAACAGCGGACGACCTACTGAAGGGTTCAAAACGGCGCGGCCGGATGCGCTGTGAAGCTAGGAAAAGACGCCCGACCCCGAAGTCCCGGACCAATTCCGGGCAGAGGCGTGGGCGGAATGAGACGCGGCTGCTGCGGCGCTATGTAGGTTCCGGCCCGCGACTTACTGCCGCAGGTGATCGCCGCCGGCCGACAGGCTCGTGTTTCTCGGACCAGCCGACCGGCCCCATGAATTCGGGCTGACGGACCGGCGCCACGCGCCTTTCATGCCCGGCCCGCGGTGGTCCGATGATGTGGTGGAACCGGTTCGCGTGGCGGGCCGACCGCATTCGCCGAGCCCCGGAAGGTCACTATGGACGCCGAGAAGATCGTCAAGCTCACGCCGGAAGCCATCGACGAGCTGCTCTCGTCACACCGCGTGCACACCGAGTCGAAGCAGGCGCCGGGCAAGCGGCGCGCGGAACGCTGGCCTTTCCCGGGCGCGGTGGAAGTCTGGCTGCCGGACGAGTGCTACGGTGAGCGACACGTCCTGGCCACCATGCACAACCTGAGCGTGGGCGGACTGGCCATACGTACACGCCGCCCGATCCCCACGGACACGCGTATCTCGCTGGCCATCCACGAGCCGGAGCTGAGCTGCTACGGCCATGCCGTCGTGCGTCACTGCACACGGGCGGCCGTGGGGTACCTGATCGGCGCGGAGTTCATCTTCTACGAGGGGTCGGAAGACTCGGAAGAGCCGGACGAGTCCTAGAGACGTACGCCCTCCTCCGCAGCCAGCGCCGTCGCCCACCGCCCCCGTGGCACATCCACCGGCGCCTACGCCACTACCCCGTATCGCGCCTGCCGCAGCCCCCCTATAATCTCCGCCATGTCATCAACATTTGCCGAGCATCAGCTCCCCAACGGTCTGCGCGTCATCTGCGAGGTCATGCCACAGGTGCGCTCAGCCGCCGTCGCCTGCCTGGCCTGCACCGGCGCGCGGCACGAAACACCGCCCGTGCACGGCGTCAGCCACTTCCTCGAACACATGTGCTTCAAGGGCACGCCCCGCCGCACCTGGCACGACATCAACGTGCGTTTCGATGAGCTGGGCAGCATCTACAACGCCTTCACCGGCAAGCAGCACACCGTCTACTACGGCTGGGTCCCGCGCGACCGCATCGCCGCGCAATTCGAGCTGCTGGCCGACATGATGCGCCCCGCCCTGCCCCCGGCCGACTTCGAGACCGAGCGCCAAGTGATCCTCGAAGAAATCGCCATGAGCGACGACAACTTCGACCGCCACGCCTGGAACTTCCTGCACAAGGAGGTCTTCGGCGACCACCCGCTCGGCCACGAAATCCTGGGCGAGAAGGAGACCATCCAGAATCTACCGCACGCCGCCATGGTTGACTACCACCGGCAGCGCTACGCCGCCAACAACATGGTCATCCTGGCCGCCGGCGCGCTGGAGCCGGAGGAGCTCTTCGCCGCGGTCGGCCGCTGCTGTGAACAGTGGCAGCCCAGCTTCGACGACCAGGCGCCGGCGGCCGCGCTGCCGCTGCCGGGCGTCGGCGTACGCAAGCAACTCTTGCCGCGTTTCCAACAGCAATCGCTCATACTCGTATACCCGTCCGTGCCGCAGGGGCACGCCGACGAGGAGTCGGTGGAGTCATTCACCTCCCTGTTCGGCGGCAGCAACTCGCGTTGCTACTGGAGCATCGTGCAGAAGGGTATTTGCACATCGGCCGGAGCCGCCTGGGTGGCCTACGCCGATTGCGGCATCATGGCGCTGTACGCCGACGGTCAGCCCGAGCAGTGCGAGCAGATGCTGGCGGCCCTGCGCGAGCAGGCCTGCGAGGCCGGCGCGGGTGGCTTCACGGCGGAGGAAGTGCAGCGCGTCAAGAACCGTCGGCGCACGCAACTGGCGCTCGAGGCGGAGTCTCCCCGCACGCGCATTATGCAGATGGTGGACGACTTGGAGACCTTTGGCCGCGTGCGCACTACCGAAGCCCGCCTGGCCGCGGTCGAGCAGGTCAGCGCACGGACGATCGCGGATTATCTGTGCCGCTACCCCATCACCGGCGAAGGCCTGCTGCTCTCCATCGGCCCCCGCAACTGGCCGGGCTAGCCCGCGACGACGCCTGACGGTTGGCGTCCGGTGCCGCGCCGCTGACAGGCAACCTCGTCCTCAGCGCCCAGCCTGCTCGCGCAGGCGCAGCCGCTTCATCTTGCTGTGCAGCGTGGTCGGCTTCACGCCGAGCAGTTCCGCCGCGCCGCCCCGCCCGGCAACCTTCCCGCCCGCCTCCGCCAGCGCCCGCAGAATCTCCGCGGCCATGGCGCGCTCCAGACGCCGCAGGTTGGCGGGAAGACGCGGTTCTGCCCCGCTGCCGTTCTCCGGGCGTGCTTCCGCAAACCGGCTCGGCTGGTCGCCCAGACCGAGATGCTCCACCCGGATGCGCCGTCCACCCGCCAGAATCGCGGCCCGCTCCAGCACGTTGCGCAACTCGCGCACATTGCCCGGCCATTCGCAATCCTCGAGCTTGCGCAGCGCCGCCGCGCTGATCTCGAGCTCCGGCATATCCAGGTCACCGCGAAACACCTTGATGAAGTGCATGGCCAGCAGGGGTACGTCGAGCTTCCGGGCCCGCAGCGGCGGAATCAGTATGGGAAACGCATTCAGACGATACAGCAGATCCTCCCGGAACCGGCCGGCCCGCACTTCCGCCGCGAGGTCCTTGTGCGTCGCGGTAATGAGGCGCACGTCGGCGGTCAGCGCGACACCCGCCCCGCCGACGCGCTCGAAAGTGCGTTCCTCCAGCACGCGCAATAACTGCGCCTGCACGGCCGCTGACAACTCGGCAACCTCGTCGAGAAAGAGCGTTCCACCCTGGGCCAATTCGAAGCGTCCGGCTCGCCGGCGATCGGCGCCGGTGAACGCGCCGCGCTCGTGCCCAAACAGCTCGCTGAGCGCGAGATCGCCTACCAGCGCCGCACAATTCAGGGCGACAAATGGCTGGGCCGCGCGCGGCGACCATTGGTGAATCGCGCGCGCCACCTGCTCCTTGCCGGTCCCGGTCTCGCCAGTGATGAGAACGGTGGCCGGCGTTGGGGCCACCAGACGAACGCGCTCGACCACGTCGCGCCAGGCCGGCGAGCGGCCAACCAGCGAGGCGCCCGCCGGCCCGGAGTCACTCAGCGTCGCGTTCAGGGCGGCCAGCGTGTCTACCTCACGTGCCAGGCGATCGGCCTGCTGCAGCGCCTGCAAAGTGCGGGCGGCCAACCCCGCGAACGCGTCCACCGCCCGAATCTGGTCGGGGCTGAACGCCCGGCACATGGCCGCGTCAAGCGTCAGCACGCCGACCAACTCATCCCCCGCCCGCAGCGGCGCTGCCAGGCACGTGTGGGCGTGCGGGAGATCCACGATGCCTGCGTACGTGTCCGGCTCGTGCACGTCATGCTCAACCTCATCATGCAGCAGCTTGACGTGCGCGCCCGCGACCACGGCCGCCAGACGCGGCCGCTCGGCAAGCCGCACGCGATGACCCAACAGGGCCGGCGACGACAGCGGCCCGGCTGCCGCCCGGACCCGCAACGTGCGCGGGTCATCCACCGAGAGGATGACCGACAGGTCGGCGGACACCACCGTGCCCAGTGCGTCCAGGATGTGATGGAGTTCCTGCGTTTCCATGTTGGCGATATTTAGCTATTACACGACTAATCGTAGCATGTAGCGATATATCGTCAATGACCGTCCACCGTCTTGTGTCATAAGTTCTTTCTGAGAAATATTTTACTGATTACTGCGGCGTTGGCACAATACATGCATTTTGCCAAGCACGTTGCTCTAACAATCAATAAGGAGAAAGTCATGGCGAATGAGAAGGTTCAGCAAGGCCTGAACGGCCTGTTGGCGGATTCAACCGTCCTGTACGAGAAGCTGCACGCGTTTCACTGGATGTTGGTCGGCCCCCAGTTCTTCCAGATGCATGCCAAGTTCGAGGATCTTTACGACCAGTTCGCCAAGGTGACGGACGACATTGCCGAGCGGATCCTGACCGTCGGCGGCAAGCCCGTCGCGACCCTGCGGGGTGTGTTGGAACTGGCGCAGATTAAGGAGTATGAGGGTCAGACGTCGGCGAAGGACATGATCGCCGTCCTCGTGAAGGACTACGAGCATCTGCTGCGCCAGAGCGGCAAGGTCATCGAGGCCGCCGAGGAAGCCAGCGATCGCGGCACCGCGAATCTCCTGGACGGCATCCGCGACGAACTCGAGAAGACCTTGTGGATGTTCAACGCTTGGCGTGTGGGATAGGCAGTCAGAGCCCGATCCGGGCGAGGTCGCTCGCCGATTGACGAGCGCTCGCCCGGGCCGGACCGCGCGCCCGGCTGCTGCGCCTCACCAGCGCGCGTCTGCAAACCGGTGAACTGGTCAACAGCGTGCCGGAAGGCCGCGAACGCGCCGGCGTGCCGGCAGGGCATACTCAGTCGTCACGTGCCGGTTCGGTGCCAGCGCATTGCGCTGCCTGCCTGGCGCCGCACCGCGTTGTCGTACGCATCGCGATGCCCTTCAGCCGACGTTGCACGCTGAGGAACCGCGCCGCGCCAATCAGGATCACCAACGCGCTGGCCGCCAGAAGCAGCCGGCCCGCCAGGGATGCGGCCGGCGATTCGAAGAATTTGACCAGTGACCCGCCCACGATCATCAGCGCCAGACCAGTCCGCGCGTACGCCAGCAACGTCCGCTCGTTGGCAAGCGCGGTCCGGTCAATCGCCAGCTTGTCGCGCAGCGTCAACTCGCGTCCGCCGCCTTCGTGGTCAGTTACCTCACACACCGCCGAATGCCTCCGCCCACACAACCTGACAGGATGCACGGCGGCCCTGCTCCCGTCAACGCGGGCAGACCCGCGACCGGCCGCCGCCCACAGTAGCACGGCAATATCGCCACGGCCCCGCTTCGCCAGCATTGCATAATGCAACTGTCAGGTCTGCGCCCCGCCTGGGCCCCAGTGATGTAACACACTCTCTGACAGCCACTTGCGCTGGTCCAGCACGCTTGACGCGCCACGGAACAGCGCGTGCAGTATCGCCTGGCACCTGGCTCGAGCGCCTCAGACGCAGCGGACAGTAAACCTTGTTGGAGCGATGAACACGTACCTCGACTGCATTCCGTGCTTTCTGCGGCAGGCGCTGGACGCGGCGCGCCTCGTGACAAATGACGAGGTGATCCATGAGCGGTTGATGCACGAGATCCTGCGCGCTGCCTGCACCTTGGATCCCCGCAAGCCCCCACCCGCGATGGGCCAGCGCATCCACCGGCGAATCCGGGAATTGACCTGCCAGAGCGATCCGTACCAGAATGCTAAAGACCGGCTGAACCGGTTGGCACTGCAGTATCTGCCCGAACTGCAGGCCCGCGTCGCCCGGTCCCATACGCCGCTCGAGACGGCAACTAGGCTGGCAATCGCCGGCAACGTCATCGACATGGGCGTCAACAGTGCGCTGCGCGACGCCCATGTCAGGGAGGTGATTGACCGCTCGCTGAGCGCTCCGCTGCTTGGCGACGCGAGCGAGTTCGGACGGGCTGTCGATGCCGCGAACCGCATCCTCTTCCTGGCCGACAACGCCGGCGAACTGGTGTTTGACCGCCTGCTGATCGAGCAGTTACCGCCGGCGAAGGTGACGGTTGCCGTGCGCGGCGCCCCCGTGATCAATGATGCCACGTTGGCGGACGCCGAGACGGCCGGCTTGTTGGAGATGGTCGAGGTCATTGATAATGGCTCGGACGCGCCGGGTACGATTCTCGCTGATTGCAGTGCTGCGTTCCGCCGGCGGTTTGACGCGGCGGAGCTCGTCATCGCCAAAGGCCAGGGCAACTACGAAACGCTCAGTCACGTGAGCAAGGACATCTTCTTCGCGCTGCTGGCGAAGTGTCCGGTCATTGCGCGCGAAGTGGGTTGCGACGTCGGGAGCCTGGTTTTGCGCCGGTCAAGCGGCGCGCCCGCCAAGGCACAGCACGGGCGTAAGGCGGCCGTGGCGGCGCGACAGACGCGCTGATTAAGGGGCATTGGCTTGGTAAGCGGAGGTCACGACAGACTCCCAGAGGCGGCGGCCAGCTTGGCGGGTTGCCGAGGCGCTGGTCGTGCGGCACGCGGCGGTACGTGGGCTGACCACCCTGTCCCGCGAATCGATGTGGCAGCGCTGCAGACGCGAGTTGCGCGGCGCGCCATTGCCTTACAGGAGAACTGACCGTGCCTGCCCGGGCCCACCACGTATTCGGACCGGTGCCTTCGCGGCGTCTGGGGCGTTCGCTGGGCGTCGATCTCGTGCCATACAAGACGTGCTCGTACGATTGCGTTTACTGTCAGCTCGGCGCGACGACAAACAGAACGGTCGAGCGCGGCTGCTTTGTCTGCATCAACGATATTCTGCAGGAAATCGCGGCGCGGCTTGCCGCCGGGCCGACACCCAACTACATCACCCTCTCGGGCTCCGGCGAACCGACACTGCAGGCGGACCTCGGTGTTCTGATCGCGGGAATCAAGCGTATCAGCACGCTCCCGGTCGCCATGCTCACCAACGGCTCGCTCCTGTGGCGCCCGGACGTGCAGGACGAGTTGCTGGCGGCGGACCTGGTCATCCCTTCGTTGGATGCCGGTGACGAGGTGATGTTCCAGCGGGTGAACCGCCCCCACCGCGAGTTGCACCTGGCCCGGATCATTGCCGGTCTCGAGTCTTTCCGAAAGCGTTTTCGTGGCGAATTATGGCTGGAGGTCTTCCTGCTGGGGGGGCTGACAGCCGGCCCAGACGAGGTCAGCAAGCTGGTCGGGTTGCTCGCCCGCATCAACCCCGCCCGCATCCAGTTGAATACAGTGGCCCGGCCGCCAACCGAGTCGTATGCCCGACCGGCTTCCTCAGCCGAACTGTCGCGCGCGGCACAGCTTCTGGGGCCGCGCGCCGAAGTAATCGCCGAACGACCGGCTGCGGAGACCCGCGCGGCCGTCGCGCCGCGCGCGGACGAGATCCTCGCGCTGCTGCGACGCCGCCCTTGCACGCTCGCTGATGTGGCGGCCGGACTGGGCGCGCACCGGCTGGAAGTGGCCAAGCACATCGAGCACCTGCTGCGCGCCCAGACCATCGTCATGCGGCAGCATGGCCAGCGCATGTACTACCAACTGGCGCAGGGCCAGAATCCACCTCCGAACGGGCCCCGCGCAACAGAAGAAGAATAACGGCGTAAGGGAAGCTGCCATCAGCAGTGCCAATGGTCGCGACGGCAACATGGGCATCACGGCTTCGTTCGCCGTGTCCGCCCTATTGCGCAAGCGGCTGGCGGACACGCATGCATCCCGGAGCCACCCCATCCCGAGCGCATATAAACACCGGAGGCCGTCCTGGCGGGCGGCCTCCGGTGCGAGAGTAAGGAGGGTAGTCAGCTAACACTGAAGATCGTCACGATGGGCAGCCTCACTTAATTAGAAACCGGGGATTCGTGACGATTCTCCGCCTGGGCTGGGGACACGAAGGTGTCGTAACTCCATAAATGATTAATCCTCATGAACTTATGCGCAACGCGCGGGCTGCCCCGGCCGGCTACGGAGCGACT
Source organism: uncultured Planctomycetales bacterium (assembly GCA_964550375.1). GTDB lineage: Bacteria > Planctomycetota > Phycisphaerae > UBA1845 > Fen-1342 > JAAYXS01. The sequence continues at coordinate 146,167 of CAZJYX010000005.1, forward strand.
ACTGTCATCTGCGAATCTGGCGACTGTTCAGGTCCGCTTCCCGTAGCTACCATTGCAGACGCGGTCTTGGTCCGCTGCGGCGAACCAGAGAAGGTGGTCAGCATTGGCGCGCAGCCCGATACAGAAAAAGCTCCAGCTTGCCCGAGCCTGGGCCACTGGCAGCCCGGTCTGGTGTACTTGGCAGGTCAACTACCGCTGTAACTTCCGCTGCTGCTTCTGTCACTACTGGCGCGACCCGATGGGCGACCTGCCGGAGGTGCCGGTTGAGGCGTACCGTCGCGGCTCGGAGAAGCTGGCCCGGCTTGGGGCGCTGCTTATCAGCCTGGCGGGCGGCGAGCCGCTGATTCGGCCGGACATCGTCCAGATTGTCGCCGAGGTCGGCCGCTGGCACTTCCCGTTCATCACCACGAACGGGTGGTTTGCCAACGACGGGCTGGCCGAGGATCTGTTTCAGGCCGGGCTGTGGGGCGCTTCGATCAGCATCGACTATGCGGAGGCCGGGCCGCATGATCGGCGGCGCGGCACGCCGGGCGCGTTCGAGCGGGCCCTGGCGGCGGTCGAGTCCTTCAGCCGCGCCCGCATCCACAAATGGCAGCGCGTCAACTGGATGGCGGTGCTGATGGAGGACAACCTCGAGCATATCGAGCCGATGATTCGGATGGCGGCTGACCGCGGGGCGTACTTCATGGTTCAGCCGTATGGCGTCCGCAAGACCGGCGCGACGCGCTTCGCGCTCGTCGATGACGGCCGGGTGGCGTCATACCTGCTGGAGCTGCGCCGCAAGCACACGAATTTCCTGAGCAATCCGTACTTCCTGTCACGCTTCGACGCGGCGCTGAACGGGGGCGTGCCGGGCTGCCAGGCGGGTCGCGGCTTCTTCAATATCGACTCGACCGGCGACATCGCGGTCTGCGTCGAAGAGCGGCAGCGCCCGGTCGCCAATCTCTTCCAGAACGAGCCGGAGGAAATCGTGCGGCGGCTGCGGGCCGACACGACGCGGCACCACTGCACCGATTGCTGGTACAACTGTCGGGGCGAGATCGAGGCGTTGTACAACGCGCGCGGCCTGGTACAGAGCCTGCCGACGCTGCTCTTTGACCGCGGGCGGCCGCCACAGCTCGTCCGGCGGCGCGGCGAACCCATCGTGCAATGACCCACGCCGAACTACTGGCAGCCGGCTTTGACGTTGATGCCGGCGCGCACGCCCGGCTGGCGCGTTACGTCGAGCTGCTGCTGGAACACAACCGGCGGCTGAATCTGACTGCGATACGTACGGCGGAGGACGCTTGGCGTGTGCATATCTGCGACAGCCTGGCGCTTCTGCCGCTGGTGCGGGCAGCGGGGCCGCGGAAGCTGCTGGACCTCGGCACGGGCGGCGGGCTGCCCGGCGTGCCGCTGGGGTGCGTGTGCACGGATGTGCAGGTCACGCTTGTAGACGCGACGCGCAAGAAGCTCGCCGCGGTTGAGCGGATGGTGGCCGACCTGGGGCTGGCGAACGTGCGCTGCATGTGGGGGCGGGCGGAGCGGCTGGCGCACGAGCCGGCGTTGCGGGAGCAGTTCGGCGCCGTGACGGCGCGGGCGTTCGCGGAGCTGCGCGTGTTGGTGGAGTGCGCGGCCGGGTTCATCCGGCCGGCGGGCCGGGGCTGGTTCTTCAAGACGGCGAGCTCGGCGGCTGAGGAGGTGGCGGCGGCCGAGACGGCGGCAGCGCGCTGCGCGCTGGAGTTCGTTGAGAATCGGGCATACCGACTACCGATGGACGCGGCCGAGCGCGTGATAGTCGTGTACCGCAAGATGGGCGCACTGGCGGCCGATCTGCCGCGCGGGCCGGGCCGGCCGGCGAAGCGGCCGCTGTAGTCGGTCCGCCGCGCCGCAAGCCTGGGTTCAACCTGCCCGATGGCGTAGAATCCGCGCGATGCTTGCCCAGATGCGAATTGTGCTCGTTTCGCCGAGCGGACCGGCCAACGTCGGCGCCGTGGCGCGCGTCATGGCCAACATGGGGCTGTCGGATCTGGTTATCGTGGCGCCGCGGTGCGACCTGCAGGACGAGCAGGCGCGCGCCTATGCCGCGCACGGTGAGACGGTGCTGGCCGCGGCCCGCGTGGTGGAAGACATTCCGGAAGCGCTGGCCGGTTGTGCACGCAGCTTCGCGACCTCGTCGAAGCTTGGCCTGTATCGGCGGCAGGCGGCCGTCACGCCGGCCGTCGCGGCCCCGGAGGCGCTCCAGGTGGCGCGCAGCGGCCCGGTCGCGTTCGCATTCGGGCGCGAGAGCTTCGGGCTGCGGACGGCGGAGCTGCTGCACTTCGACCGGGTCGTGTCGATCCCGGCCGACGATGCTTACCCCGTGCTGAACCTGGCGGCGGCCGTCGCGATTGTGTGCTATGAACTGCGGCGCGCCTGGGCGGCGAAAGCGGCCCAGCCGGAACTGCCACAGGCGATGCACTCCGGCTGGGCCCCGCACGAGCGCAAGGAGCGCCTGTTCGAGCACCTGTTCGCGGCCCTGGATCGCGTGGGTTTCTTCTGCGGCCCGAACCCCGACCACCTCAAGTACGCACTGCGGCACCTGTTCGGCCGGCTCGACATGAGCATCAACGAAGTGGACATCCTGATCGGCATGGCCCGGCAGATCCAGTGGCACGCCGACCACCACGCCGCACCTGACGACTCGGCCGCCGACTGACATCCGCCCCCGGCGATTGATACCCGAGCTGTGAGCGTCAGACCGCCGGCGCGGTCGCCCGGCCGGGCATTGCGGATTCCGGCCCGGGCGTGTACGTATCCCGTACGGCGTGAATGGCGGGATCATGGCCGGCCCACCGCCGACCGGCGCGCTTGTCAGGTATCGCGATGCAGCTTGTCAGCCCGGACTTCGAGCGTTTCCAGGAGTTGGCGGGACGCCACAATCGCGTCCCGGTTGCAGTGCGGCTGGTCTGCGATGACCTGACGCCGGTGGGTGCCTACGCCCGCCTGCAGGTCGGCGCGGAGCGCGCCTTTCTGCTCGAGAGCGTCGTGGGGGGCGAGAAGATCGCCCGCTATTCGTTTCTGGGGGCGGACCCGGCCAGTAGCTTCAGCGTCACGCGCGACGCCGTACGTAGCGTGAACCACGCCACGGGCGCCGAGGAGACGCTGCAATGCACGGATCCGCTGCGTGAGCTGGAGACGCGGCTGGGTTGCTACCGGATGGCCGCGCAGCCGGGCCTGCCGCGCTTCGTCGGCGGCGCCGTCGGCTACGCCGGCTACGACGCGGTGCGCTACTTCGAACGGCTGGGGGCGGGGCCGCCGGACGACCGGCACCTGCCGGACCTGCTGTTCGACATCTACGAAACGACCGTGATTTTCGACCACGTGCACAAGACCGTGCTGGTCGTCGCGCTGGCCGCAGTCGCACCCGACGACAGCCGGGAGCAGCACCGCGCCGCCTACGATTTCGCCCTGGCCCGGCTGGCTGCCGTGGTGGCGCGCCTGGGCGAGCCGGTCGCTCTGCCGCCGGTTCGCGTAACGCTGGCCGCCTCCACGCCGCAGTTGGAGCGCTACGCGAGCAGCTTCGACCAGCCGGCGTTCGAGCGCATGGTGGCCGCCTGCCAGGAGTACATCCGCGCCGGCGACATCTTTCAGGTAGTCGTCTCGCAGCGCCTCAGCACCACGACCGCCGCCGAGCCGCTCGACATCTACCGCGCCCTTCGCGTCATCAACCCCGCGCCGTTCATGTTCTGCATCAAGTCGCCGCAGGTGACGCTGGTGGGGGCCAGTCCGGAGGTGATGTGCCGAGTGGAAGATGGCGTCGTCACCAACCGCCCCCTGGCCGGCACGCGGCCGCGCGGCGCGAGTGACGCCGAAGACCGGCGGCTGCGCGACGAGCTGCTCGCGGACCCGAAGGAGCGGGCCGAGCACATCATGCTGGTCGATCTCGGGCGCAACGACGTGGGCCGCGCGTGCAAGCCGAACAGCGTGCGGCTAACGGATGTCATGACGGTCGAGTACTGCAGTCACGTCATGCACATCAGCAGCACGGTGACGGGTGAGTTGGCGGCTGGCCGCACCGCGTTCGACGCCCTGCGCGCCACGCTGCCGGTCGGCACGGTGAGCGGGGCCCCCAAGGTGCGGGCGCTGCAGATTATTGATGAGCTTGAGCCGGTGCGGCGCGGTCCGTACGGCGGGGCCGTCGGCTACATAGACTTCGCCGGCAATATGGACACGTGCATCGCGCTGCGGACGCTGGTGCTCCGGCCGGAGGGGCCGGGCCGGTACCGCGTGGACGCCCAGGTCGGCGCCGGCATCGTGGCGGACTCCGTCCCGGCCGCCGAGTACCAGGAGACCATCAACAAAGCCCAGGGCATGCTGGCGGCAGTGCGCATGGCCGAGGAGCGCTTCCCACAGTCCTAAGCAACCGGCACCGACCTACGGTATCTCGATAATCCGGAGTTGCTGTTCCGGCACTGCGATCTCCGTACCATCGAAGCGGAATGACACGTTGCTGCGTTCGAACCAGTTGTCGACCACAAGCAGCGTGACGCCGTTCTTGTCCTCGAAACGGCGGACATCGACCTGGTCCGGGAGCTGGGAGATCCCAGCCCGGTCAAGGTACACGGGCTCCCGCGCCCACCAGCCTACGCGGTTCCACTCGTCAATGATCTGGCGGACGGCGCTGCTAACCGGGTTGTAGTAGTCCGGCTGGCCATTGATGTATGCGGGTGCGTCAAACTTTGCGCCAAGCAGGAACACCTGCCGTTCCGTCCAGCAATTGTGGCCGCGCACCTGCGACCAGAACATCCAGTCGCCGTTGGCGCCACCCAAAAACATGATGCGATCGTCCATCAGGTATCGCCCGAAGCGTGGGAAGGTGGCGCGCACATACTCATCCCCGAAGCCGTCCGGCGTCTGACCCGGCATGGTGGGCCAGCTCTCGCCGCCCCATAGTGAACCGCTGATGAGGAAGGCTACGGGGTACAAGTCTACCGGGAACTCTATCACAGTCATGGCCGGAAACGTCGTGTAGAACTGCTCGGCCATGATCAACGGGTCACCGTAGCGCAGCCCCCCAACCGTATCTAGGTAGAACGCATTCGCCCCGTCGGCCTCGTTCTGCGCGAGCCACGCCAGAAACTCTGCAAGATACTCTGGGTCGCTGCCATCCAGGAAGCGATAGGGCTCCGACGGACGAGCGTAATAGCCGATTAGCCCGCCATCGGCTACCACGGCATCCGCGAAATCGGGCAGGTCGGGAATGTACCGCGGGTGCATGGCTGGAACTACCAGGCAGCAGCCGGTCTCCTCACCCGGCTCCAACGGCGGCACCGGCCAATCATACCGCCCATCACCCGGACTCCGTTGGTAATTGCTCATTTGCCCCCAGCACTGTATCCACGGGAAATCATCGCGCACGGCAGCATAAAGCGCGGCCAGACTACTCACATCGAATTGCGCATAGGTTTCCAGCCGGACTTCAAGGAAGCCGTTAACCGTGCGCATAGCCTCCGGATAGTCCAGCGGATACAGTCCTTCCGCAAGCATATTGCTCTTGAGCCACGCCTTGTACTTGTCCACCACACTGTGCCACGGAATGTCACCGTCAGTCTCGTCACCCGACGCCGTTGCCACGATTGCCCCGTACTTGTGCGTCACGCCGCTCTGCAAGTATCCGACGTACAAGATGTGCATGCGCCCACGGGCGTAGCGCGGCATGGCTTGGCGTGGCGGCCAGTTCGTGGCGGCGATCATGCGGGCTTCAGTCTTATCAGCGATTGCACACAGCGGCGCATAGGTCTGTCCTGGATAAAGCAAACCGTCCCATTCATCCGACAGGCTGTTGCTAAGTTGGGCCACGCCAGTTCTGTAAGGGTAATACAGCACGTCATCGCTATCATCGTCATTCAGCGCATAGCGGTACTGGTGCCATGGGAACCAGACCTGCTTGATCGTACCCGTGCGCGACACCAGCGAGAGTTCCCACTGATCGTCACCAACCAGTTGCACATCGGCCAGAACCAGCGCGTCGCTGTAATTCTGCGCCCCGCTGTAATGGTGTATTCGGTTGTCCGATGTCATAACGACAAAGCCCGGCCAGGGTGATTCGACGTTCGTTAACGTCACAACCACCTGGCGTGCCAGCGCCTGTGGACTGCTGATGTGCAGCACGCTGCCGTGGTTGCCGTACGGAAGCCGCTCACGATCAACGCTCACGAATACCGTTTCGCCGCCCCTGCCGGCCACCCCGGCACTCGGCGAAACGGTCACCCAGTCATCCTGCGGCGTAATGACATACTCCAGTGCGGCGCCGCCGGTTGGCCACAGCGCCAGTTCCAACTCGCACGAGTCGGTACCGAATGCCAGCAACTCCGCATCCGAATGGAGCGCTGCGATCAGGAGCCGCGCCGCCACCTCGGCTACCTGCCCGTCGGCAGTCGCCACGGTGATCGTGCCGAAGTGCTCACCTGCCGCTAGCCCGGTCGGGTCAACCGTGACGAGAATCTCGTCAGCCTCACCGCTGCTCGAACCGGTCCGAGGTGACACCTGCGCCCAGGCGACGTCTGCATCAGCCGAGTAAGATAGCGTACCGCCGCCACTGTTCTGCACCGTCAGCACCGCCGTGGTCGTTACCAGGCAGAAATCCAGCTCCCTCGGGCTTACCGCCAGCGCCGGAGCGCCGTCCGCGCCCATTGCCTGCGAGACCGTCCCGATCGCAACTACTTCCGCAACCACCTCGCTCTCCGCCGCAACCACAAGGCGGGCGGTATGCGTTCCACTTGCCAACTCCTCGCGGTCAAACCTGACGGTCACCTCCGTGACCTCAGCGCCAACGTAACCTCCAGTAACGTCCGTGCTGAACCCAGATGAATCGCTGTACACGCTGTAACGCATTGCTCGGGTTGATGCGTTCAGCAGCTTCAACGGCAGCTCTTCGGCGTCGGCCCCGAAATCCAGCGTTAGTGGAGAGACGGTCAGGCCCGAGCCAGTCGCCAATCCGAATAGCCCGCCTGAGACCTCGGCTGGCTCGTATCCACACCCGATTCCAATAATCACGGTCAGGCAAAGCCCCATAGCGACGACGCCTACCCATCGCCGGGCGGCCGCGTGGAATCTTCTGGTGACCATGAACTCTTCCTACTCTCCCCGAGGACACTTTCCCCAGGTTCACAACTTACACGCCTCCGACGTCAATATTGGAAAAGGCGGGACAGTTGGGCAAATGGGGCCGCGGAACTTGTGCATTCAATGCGAGCGAGATTCTTTAGCGGACGCCAAGAACCGACTGGGCGGGGCCGATAGCCCATTGGGCGAATACCTTCGCCACCATGCCGGGTTTTCCAGCGCTAGACGTCCGGGTTTCTCGCGTATACTGCGAGACATGGCTACGGAACGTCGGAGTATTACGGGCTGCCCAGAAGCGCATCTGACCCGCGAACCCCCAACAACTCCACACGAAGCGCTGCGCGATCGGCTGGAGTACGATGACGCGCGGCTGCTGGCGGAATGTGCGGTGCACACGTTCCGCGCCAGCGGGCCGGGCGGTCAGAAACGCAACAAGACCTCCTCCGCCGTCCGCCTCCACCACCAGCCCAGCGGCCTCATTGTGAAGGCCGCCGAAAGCCGCTCACAGCATGAGAACAAGGCCCGGGCCCTGCGGCGGCTGCGTGAGACTTTGGCCATAAGCGTGCGGCTGCCCCTGCCGGCGGAGATCAACTGGCCCACGGGCGTGCAGATAACGGACGGCCGCCTCAAGGTCAGCTCCAGTAACCCGGCCATCAACCAGGTGCTGGGCCTGGTGCTGGATGCTCTGCAATGGGCTGGGGGCAAGTTGCCCGAAGCCGCGGCTCACCTGGGCGTGACGTCTTCCAGCCTGACGCGCTTGCTCAGTGAGCACCCGGCCGCGTGGATCGAAGCCAACCGCATCCGCAGCCTGGCCGGACTGTCGCCCCTCCGAAACTGAACCACCCGAATCGACCCGTGCCCGCGCCAGTGATGTCCGCGCTGCGAGCGTTGACGCCCCGAATCCGCACGGCTAACGTGCGGCGGCATGGCCCTTTCCCGACGCCCCGCGACCGAAATCGGACCTTCCAGGCGGCACCGCCTGCCGCTCGCGCTGGTGCTCGCGGCTTGTCTTCTGGCTGCGACGGGATTCGGCGGCGGCGAGAGCCCGGCGAGCGAACTTGCGGTTGGGGGCGCGGTTGCGGCCGAACCGCAGCTAACGACGCCTGACGTTACCCCGGGAGCGTACTACGGGGCTTGGGTGCTGATTCCACCCGTCGTGACGATCCTGCTCGCGATAGCCTTGCGGCAAGTGCTGCCCGCGCTGACCGTCGGCATTCTCATCGCCGCATACATGCTGGCATGGTGCGCGACCCCCGGGGCATGGACGGACATAGCGATTGACGGTGTCCGCCGGGCCCTCGAGGGCTTCCTGGTCGCGGCGCTCAGCGATGGCGGCCACGTCCGGATAATCCTGTTCACGCTGTTCATCGGCGGGATGGTCGGCGTCATCGGCGCAAACGGCGGGACGGCGGCGATCGTCAACGCGGTGGCCCGCTGGGCGTCGAACCGCCGGCGCGGCCAGGTCGTCACCTGGCTGGCCGGGCTGCTGGTGTTCTTCGACGACTACGCCAACGCCATGATCGTCGGGCCGGCCATGCGCCCCGTGTGCGACCGGCTCAAAATCAGCCGCGCCAAGCTGGCGTACCTGGTGGACTCGACCGCCGCACCGGTCTCGTCGATCGCGCTGATTGGAACGTGGATCGGGGCCGAAGTCGGCTTCATACACAGCGGGCTGATCGGGCTGGAGCAAGTGCCGCCGTTTCTGAGCGGCTTCGAGCTGGATGAGGGCTTCGCGTACGGGGCGTTCCTCAAGAGCATTCCGTACCGCTTCTACCCCATCCTCGCGCTGGTCATGGTCTTCCTGATCGGCTGGCTGAACCGTGATTTCGGCCCCATGCGCAGCGCCGAGCGCGCCGCGGCGACGGCCACGCCGGAGACGGCCGGCGCAGGCGCCGCCGCAAGCCGGCCTGGGCGAGCCTGGCACGCAGGTGTGCCGGTCGGCATTCTGGTCGTGGCAACGTTGGCCCTGCTGGTCCTCACCGGCTGGAGTGCCGTCCGCGCGACCGACCCCGATTGCCGCGGCTTCGAGCTGGTCCAACGTATCATCAGCGCCAGCGACTCCACGAATTCGATCCTGTACGGCGCGCTCGCCGCCTTGCTGGCCGCGCTGCTGATCACGCTTGCGACACGCACGTTGCCGCTAACGCAGACGATCGAGGCGGCCACCGACGTCATGTCGCGCATGCTCCCCACGCTGATGGTGCTGGTCCTGGCGTGGGCGCTGTCGGACGCAATGCAGCAGCTTCAACTCGGCCAGGTGGCCCAGGCGCTGCTGCAGAGCGCGAACTTCGACGCGACCTGGCTCCCGCTGCTGATTTTCGTGGCAGCGTGCATTGTCTCGTTTGCCACCGGTACTTCGTGGGGCACGATGGGCATCCTCTGCCCGGCCGCCGTGACGATCTCCGCCGGCCTGCTGGCGGATGCGCCCGCCGACCAGGCCCTGCCCCTGTTCTACGCCTCCATCGGTGCGGTCCTGGCGGGCGCCGTGTTCGGCGACCACTGCTCACCCATCAGCGATACGACCGTGCTGTCTTCTCTGGCCAGCGAATGCTCGCTGGGGACGCACGTCTGGACGCAGATGCCGTACGCGCTCACGGTGGGCGTGGTTTCGATTCTGTGCGGCGACGTGCTGTGTCGCGCCACGGGCCAACCCTGGTGGGTGGGACTGCTGGCGGGCGTGGTCGCCCTGGTGCTGATCGTCCTGCTCTTCGGCCGGCGCCCCGCGCCGCTGCCGGCCAACGCCGACTACAAGTGAGCCAAGCCGCACCGCAGCGCAGCCTTCACGCTCGGCACAGATCGGCCGGACGGGCCTCGAGCAGCCGGACCAACTCCGGGACGGCCAGCTCCACCAGTACGCCGCGCCGCCCGCCGTTCACTATTATGGTCTCCAGCGCCAGCAGCGATTCCTCGATCAGGACCGGCAGCCGGCGGCGCGTGGCAAACGGCGAGATGCCACCGACGCGATAGCCAGCGATGCGCTCGGCCTCCTGCTGCTCCGCCAAGTCGGCGTGCTTCGCGTTGACTGCGACGGCCGTACGGTGCGGATCGAAGCGCTGGTCGCCCGGAATAATCACGAGGTAGTAGGCGTTGCCGGTCGCCTTGACCACCAACGTCTTGCAGACCATCTCGAGCGAGCGGCCCACCGCCGCGGCGGCGTGCTCGGCACCGATCTCCGTGAACTCGTAAGCCAGCACGGCAAACCGCGCATTCTGCGCACGCAGCCACTTCACGGCGTTCGTGTCGGACATGGCTCAAATCCATGCGGTCATCAGGCGCGGCGCACTCCACGCGCTGTCGGTTCAACTCAAGTCAACCCGGCAGTTTGCATAGTGCAGAACCCCGGGTACGCACTTGGACCTGTATCTCACGACCTTTCTGCGGAATCTGTGGCAAACTGTAAGGCAGCGATGGCCGCACTCATTTGTTGGTCCACCTCTTTAACTCCATTCCTGCTCGCGGGCGCCAACTCGACGGCCTCGGGCGGCCCAAAGAAGGCGCCTGCTTGCAGCGGCCCTATACGGCACTTCTGGCATTGCCGTGCTGAGTTTCTTGGTGATGATGATCTTCGACTTGCCAAGGGACCCAGTCACCGCTCTAATCGTCGTTTGCGCCCTGGCATGCACTTGGGCCAGTGTGCGCCTTGGCCTCGATAAGCGCAACCGCTCCGATTGAGGCAAGGCGTCGCCGACGGCAGCGCGGGTCCGACCTCGAGAGCGGTGCGGCTGCCTGCTCTGTCGGGCTGTGCCGACCGCTGCAGATTGGACGGCGGCCGGCGCGGTGGCGGCGGAATCGGAGGAGGTTTTGCACTACGTCCGTGACGCCCTCGGCAGCGCGGTGGGCCTGCTGGACGCCGGCCAGCCGGACGCGATACCGTCTTGGCCACACTCTGCCGAAAGGAGCCTCTGTGGGTAAGGTACGTCGCTTGCCAGTGTGGGTTACGCTCCCGGCTGCCTGCCTGCTCGGTCTGTGCATCGCTCTGTGGATTGAGCCATGGCTGGGTTTATGGTATCTACACAGCAACCTTCAAACGCAGGCGATGCACGTTCTCAGCGAGGTGTGTGACAGAAGGACTGCTGGTCTTATCCGCATGGGTTCGTTTGATCAACTGGTGCCATGGGGTCTTGCGATATTCCTCGGCTTGGTGGTGGGTGCAATCGCGAGAGCACGCCTCGCGCTGCACGCGTTGTCGGGTGGTATGCTCGCCTTCGTCGTCTGCGACCTGTGGTACGCCGTATGTAACCCGGGATGGTACTCGGTGATCAAACCAGAGATTCACGTGCTCAAGTGGTCAGCCAGGGTGTTCGCGTGCGTGATCGTGTGGTTGACGTCCCGATGGGTGTATGCGCGCCGCCGGCGCAGCGGCACAAGAGGCATGCCGGTTTGCGAGGACGGCGAGTAAGACCCTGCACCTGGACGCTGGCGCGCGAGTTCATCTGGGGCGCGCGCTTCCCCGAGCCGCTGGTGATGGTAGACTGGACGGCGGCCGGCGACGTGGCGGCCGGATCGGAGGAGGTTTTGCACTACGTCCGTGACGCCCTCGGCAGCGTGGTCGGCCTGCTGGACGCCGGCC
>CAZJYX010000006.1:0-150139 GCA_964550375.1 uncultured Planctomycetales bacterium
TCAAGCCGAATCCGTCCGCCACGCGGCAGGGTAGAACTGTCCAATATTTACTGCTTCCGGTAATAAGGTCGGGCGGGGGCGCCGGATCCTGGCGATCAGCCGGCGGCGGATAACGGTAGCCGGCCTCGGAGCTTTCGCTATTGTAGGTAAACGCGTCGCGGTTGCGCAGAAAATCGATCACGTAACGGATCGGTATCGCGAAGTTGAGCCCCTCGGCCGCCAGGATTCCCATGTTTGTCACGCCCACCACTTCGCCGCGCATGTTGAACAGCGGGCCGCCGGAATTGCCCGGGTTGATCTGGGTGGTGGTCTGCACGTAGGTGAGGCCCTGCAGCGCCCGGTTGCGCTTGCTGACGATGCCCTGTGAGACGCTACGTTCCAGGCCCAGCGGGTTGCCGATCGCGAAGACGCGATCGCCGTCGCGCAGCCCGTCTTCCGCGGACAGGTAGACAATCACGGGCGTGTAATCGGCCGGCAGGTTCACCCGCAAGAGGGCGACGTCCAGAAACGGATTCGTCGCCACGATGTCCACGTCCTCGAAGCGCTGCCGCCGAAACTCCGCCCCCACCTTGCGGAACACCGTCACCGCGATTCTGGTCTCGCCCTCGATGACGTGAAAATTCGTGATTACATGGCCGGCGGTGCTGACGAAGAAACCGCTGCCGCGCGCCGCCGGCACCGAAACGAGCACGACGCCCTCGCCGAAGCGCTGCGCAAGCTGCTTAACGGTCTGCTCCGGGAGCTGCGCCCGGCTGTACAGGTCGTCGGTGGCCTGAATGGCCTCCACGTCCACCCCGGCGTCGCCGCCGCTGTCCAGCAGGATTTCCTGAATCTGCTCGCGCGGGATCGACAGCAACTCGAAGCCCAGGTCCACCACCACGCGCTCCGGGAACTCGCGCAGGACTTCAGCGTGCACGCGCTGCCCGCCCTTCAGCACAATCACCTCGCCCGCCGCGCCCGGCACCAGCCCGGCCACCAGCAACAACGCCGCCAAGACCCCGCGTGTCATCCTGAACCCTCACCGCAAAAGGTAGCAGTTCCGCCGCATCAGTAAGCATGGTAGAAGCCCGGGAGCATCCGGACAAGCCTGGGTAATTCGTAGGATCTTGTGCCCCGGGGGCGCGCCGCGCCGCCCGGGCCGGTGACGCCCGCCCGCCCGCCCGCTACCATTGTCACCGGTTCGCTCGGCCCAGACCCGCCGGGAGCACGCGCATGAACGACGAGCCCACCAGCCGCCACGCCGATCCCGGCCAAGTCACTGCCGCCATTCGGGCCGGCGCCCTGGGAGCACTGCTGGCCGGCGGAATCTGCCTGTTCTTCGGCTTCCAATGGCTGATTGATGCCCCTGGCTCGGCCTCAGAGCAAGCCACACCCGTCTGGTTCGCCGTCGACCATGTCTTCCAATGGGCCTTGCGCGTCCTGGGCGTCGCGTTCCTGGTCGTCGCGGGCCTGGCGGCGCTGGGTCGCCGCAGTGCTGCCCTGCTGGAGACGGTGGCCGAATCGGCCTTTACCATACTGATGCTGGCCATGGCAATCGAGACGTTTGCCGAAGGCCGCGCCGACGGCCACTTCGACGCGACCGTCATTCTGCTCCTGGTTCTCGCGGCGCTGGGCTTCAGCACCGCCCGGCGTTCGTGGCGACTGTGCCGACAGATTGGCTGTCAGCCCACCGGTGACGACCCGCCGGCCTGAAGCATCGGTCGCGGCCGCCTCATTCCGCCCGCTGCAGCTCGTCCAGAAACGCCGCCGAATGATTGGCCCATTTCTGCGCCTCGGCCGGCGTGACCAGCTTCTGCCTGACCAGCAGGGCGAGCGAACGCTCCAACGTCAGCATGCGCTCCTCGGGGATGTCGCGGGTGCGGCTCTGAAGCTGGCTGTAGATCTGTTCGAGCTTCAGCAGGCGGATGAGGTTCGAGACGGCGTAGTTGTTGTTGAGAATCTCCATGGCGACGACGCGTCCCTGGCCGTCGAGGCGCGGCACCAGCTTCTGCGAGATGAGCGCCTGCTGGCCGGCCAGCAGGTCGCGCATGCTCAGCCGCCGCTGCCCATTGACAGCGTACAGCGGCGTTTCCAGCCCGGCCTGCTCGCTCACTTCAGCTTCTCCAGCCGCCGCCGACAGCACGCTGGACACAAGCGCGCGCCCGTCGGCAAATGCGCCACGCGCTCGTGCACGAGTCCACACTCGTCACACAGTCCGCGGGCCGTCGGCGGGCCGTCTGGGCGACGCCAGCGCCGCTGCGCCCGGCGGCGACGAATCTGCCATATGCCGGCGCGCAGGGCCGTAACCGTCAGCAGGGCGGCCAGGAACAATCCGCCCGCCAGAATGACGGCTCCGATAATCAGCCAGAGGTTCAGCCCGAACGTCTTCGGATCCACCTGGGCCAGCAGCACGCCGTCACTCACATCCACTTCAATCCGAACCCCCCGCGCCGCCCGGCAATAACCAGGCGGGCAGGGGGGCTGGTTCCGTGTGGGCGGCCCCACGGGCACGGTTCCATCCGACCGCCCGAAAGGGATTACGATTTCCGCGCCGGGCGCCCGCAAGGCCGGCAGTGGAAAGCGAGCTTCTCACGCCGGCGCTGACGCCGCATAATCACCCGCATGCCCCCCAACCGTGTCGGGATCGGTGGCCCCGTGCTCTGCGGCACAGCCCTGCTGCTAGTTGGCGCCGGTTGCGTGCCGCTGGCTGGTAACAGCCCGCCGGCCGAGCTCGAGTTGACGTTTAACACTGGTCGCGCGGCCGCCACGGCCGCGGGGGTCGAGCCGGCGGTGTTCACGTCCGAGCCAATATTCCAGGAGATCCCGGGTCGGATCGGCAGCCATGCTCCGACGCTAACTGCCTTTCCCGACGGCGAGTTGCTGGCGGCCTGGTACTCATACGTTGGTCCGCACGAGTTGGACGGGGCCGCCATCTACACCGCCCGCCGGCCGGCCAGCGACACCGTCTGGCAGCCGCCGGCGTTGCTGGTCGATCGGCCGCAAGCCGACGGCAATCCCGTGCTGTACAGCGAAGGCGCGGAAGTCTGGCTGTTCCAGGCGGTTGTGTCGGCTGGCTGGAGCAGCGCTCGTATTGAGGTGCAGCGCTCTGCGGACCGCGGCGTGACCTGGACGCCGCCGACAATCATCGCCGGCCCGCTGGGGGCCAACGTCCGCCACCCGCCGGTCCGCACCCCCGACGGGTCCCTGCTGTTGCCCGCGTACGACGATCTGTGGCAGTGGTCGCTGTTCTTTCGCTCGGATGACGGCGGGACTTGGGCGCTGGCGGCGGCCGTGGCGACGCCGGCGCCAAACCAGAACTTGCAGCCTTCCGTGGCGCGGCTGGCCGACGGTCGGCTGCTGGCCGTCATGCGCAACGCCGGCACGGGCTGGCTGTGGGTCATGGCTTCGGATGATGATGGTCGCACATGGTCGCCGCCGCGCGACAGCGGGTTTCCCAACCCGGGCAGTCCGGCCGTCCTGTTGACGCTGCACAGCGGCAACCTGGTGCTGGTCTTCAACGACGACAACGCGCGGCGCGCCCCGCTCTCAATCGCATTGTCGCCGGACGAGGGTCTGACCTGGACGACGCCGCGCGTGCTGGCCGACGGCACGGGGCAGTACGCCTACCCGGCGGCCGTGCAAACGCCCGACGACCTGGTGC
The DNA here is from genome assembly GCA_964550375.1 of uncultured Planctomycetales bacterium. Classification (GTDB taxonomy): domain Bacteria; phylum Planctomycetota; class Phycisphaerae; order UBA1845; family Fen-1342; genus JAAYXS01. The sequence goes on from CAZJYX010000006.1 coordinate 3,641, forward strand.
ACGTGGTGTACTCGCACGATCGCGCGTACATCGCGCACGTGACGGTCAACGAAGCCTGGATTGTGGCCGCCGACGTAAGTCCCCACTGAACCAGCACGTCCGCGCGCCGCCCTACAGGAGTTGCCAGGCGGCGAAGGCCGCCAGGGACAGGATTCCCAGCAGGATCGCCGCGATGGCCCGGCCCGGCGGACGGTGCCCGGCACGCAGCCGCAGGCTGAACAGCCCCAGCAGAATCGCCAGCACGGCCGGCAGCAACAGCAGGCACAATGGCAGCGACACGATCCCCAGCACCAGCGACGCCGTGGCCCGCGAGCTGACGCGCAGCGACTCCACCGTCGTGGCCGCGTCGATGGTGAAGGGTGTTCCGCACGACGGGCAACTGTCCGCCTCCACGTCACAAGTCGTGCCGCACCGCCGGCATTCGATCAGGCAGGTCCCGTCCGGCTGCCGCACGAGGCGGGGGGCGCCGGCCCCGTCGGCAGCGTAGGCATGCGCCGGGGCGCGTACGCCGCACTCACCCTCCAGCACCACGCATTCGCGCGGCTGCTCCGAGCGGGGGTCGATTTCCGGCACGAGCAGCCGGGCCCCACAGGTCGGGCAGCGGGCCGGCTGACCGGACAGGCCGGTATGGCCCTCCAGCAGGGTATCGCAGCAGGGGCAACCGAAGTTGAACTCCAGCCGCGGCGCCAGCGACGCCTTTCCGGCGCGTGTTGGCCGGCCGTCGGGGGCCGGCGCTGGAACCTGCATCTTCCCGCCGCAATGCGGGCATTCAACGTCCCGGCCGATCCACTCCGGCTGGGCTGTCAGCGGCCGCTCGCAATTGGCGCAGATGATCGTGAACGGGCGATTCTCGCGCTGTCCGGTCGTCTTCATGACGCCTGCCCCAACGTTCCGGCTGCCGGCCGTCTGATCGGCATTGTACGCGCAGTGCCGGGCCGCGCGGGTACCCAAACCGTCGCAACCCTGGTATCGTGCACGGGAGAGTATCGGAGGTCTCACCGTGTCGAAACCCGCACCCAGGACTGCACTGCTCGCGCCGGCGGCCGCATTGCTCATGCTGGCCGTGTTTCCGCTGGCCGGCTGCCGGCTGATTGCCGCCCCCTTCCTGGCCTGGGGCCAGGAGCAGACCAAGCCGGTGCCGGCCGAATACCCCTACCTGGCCGGCAGAAAAATCTGCATTCTCGTCTGGGCCGAGCAGTTCACGCTGTTCGAGTATCCGCACGTCCAGCTTGACGTGTCCGAGCACGTGCGCGTCGCCCTGGAAGGTGCCGTTCAGGGCCTGACCGTCATACCCAATCGGCAGGTAGTCGACTACCAGACCCGCGATCCCAACTGGGAGACGCGCGGCCCGGCCCGCATCGGGGCGCGCTTCGGCGCTGACCGCGTGCTGATGATAGAGCTTACGCAGTACACCACCCGCGAGCCCGGCAGTCCGCACCTCTACCGCGGCTACATGGGCGCCAACATCAAGGTGTATGACACCGGCAGTCCCGACGCCGAGCCGGCCTACAAGACTACTCTGGAGACCGTGTACCCGCCCGATTCCATGGGGACCTACGGTACTGACGACCGCACGATCCGCGCCAGCCTGATGCGGGCCTTCGGTGCCGAGCTGGCCGGCAAGTTCCACGACCGGCGCGAGAAGGTGAAATAGCATGCGTCTCCAACTCGCCTGGCTGGGCCTGGTCGCGTGTGCCCCGTTGGTTGGGAGCGGGTGCGGTTCCCTCCGCGGCATTGCCTACCTGGCCGCGCCTCCGCAGATCCAGAAAGCCGAGTTCACGCTCACCGGCGGGAGTGTCGCGGTCCTGATCGATTACGCCCGCCCCGGGCAAGTCAACCCCGTTTTCGACGTGAATCTGCACGAGCGCATCTTCGAGGCCTTTCGGGACAACAAGGTGAGCGCCCGCATTGTGGCGCACGAACGCGTCACGCGGCTGCGCCAGGCGAACCAGGACTTCGAGTCGTGGAGCCTGCAGCGCATCGGCCGCGAGCTCAACGCCGAGCAGGTCCTGCACATCCGCATCGAACGGCTACTGCTCGCCGAGCCTGATGATCCGGTCGTCAGCCCCTCGGTCGAGCTGCGCTTGAAGGTGATCGCCGTCGCCGCACCGGCCGTGCACGCGCGCCTGTGGCCGCCGGCCGACGCCGAGCCCGACGGCCGCACTGTCACGCACAATCGCCACCCGGTCGAGACCGGCGCTCCGGACGTTATTGACGGCGAGGCCCGCAAGCTGGCCCGCGAAACGGGCGTCTACGTGGCACGGCATTTCCACAAGTACGACCTCGAAGGCACCCTGCCGCGAGAACCCTAGCCCCATGCGCACGCGCTCGCCCGCCGCCCGCATCGCGCTGCTGATACCGATTGCCCTGTTGATCGTCGGCGCCTCGGCGCTGCTTGGCCCTACTGCGCCGAGCTGGGGCGAGATGCTCGCGCCCTGGCGCAGCACGCCGGATAGCCCGGCCATCAACACGTTCTGGCGCTTCCGCGTGCCGCGCACCGGTCTGGCCGCCGCCGCCGGGGCCGGCTTGGCCGTGGGCGGCGTCATCCTGCAGGCCCTCTTCCGCAACCCCCTGGCCGAACCCTACACACTCGGCATTGCGAGCGGCGCGTCGCTGGCCGCCGCTATCGGCTTCTTCTGCGGCGTCACCGGCTACGTAGGCTGGCTGCCGATTCGCACGCTGCTGGCACTCATTGGCGCCGCCGGCGCCCTCAGTGCCGTCTACCTCATGGCCCGTTGCCGCCGGCAGCACGACATGACGTACCTGCTGCTGGCGGGCGTCTGTGTGGCATATCTCAGTGCCGCCGGCATCCTGCTCGTCACTTTCCTGGCGGATGCGACCGTGACCAACGAGATCGTTATCTGGCTCATGGGTTCGCTCGGCGTATACCGGCCACTGGCCAGCGTTGAGGTCATCAGCGCCCTCGTCCTCGTGCTGGCATTTGCCATCCTCAGTCACCGCGCGCTCGATTTGCTCGCGCTGGGTGAGCAACTGTCGGCCACGCGCGGCGTGGCTGTCAGCCGCATCGTCTGGACGGCCTTCGTCCTGGTCGGGTTGCTGACGGCCGCGATCGTGGCCAACTGCGGCCCGATCGGCTTCGTGGGCCTGATGGTCCCGCATATTGCCCGAACGTTCTGCGGCGTGCGCACGCTGCCACTGGTGCTTGGCTCGGCTCTGATCGGGGCGGCCTTCCTGGCCACCTGCGACGGCCTGGGCCGCGTCACGCTGTCAATCGTTCATCAACGACCAATCGGCTACGAATTCCCCGTTGGCGTAATTACGAACATCCTTGGGGCCGTGTTCTTCTTCTACCTGCTGGCGACCCGCGACCCCGCCCGCGCGACCCGCTGAGTTCGCCTCTCGCGCGCCCCCCTATCGGGCCGGCCCCGCGGCGTTCTTCATGTCTCGTCGGCGGCCGCGCGTGCGACCGGCATGAATAGCCATACGCGCATCGTCCCCAGCTCACGCTCGTCCATGCAACGAAACGACCGTAGCCCCGCGCTCGGGAACCGCGATTGCACGACGTGCCGAAACACCACCAGCCCGTCCGGCGCGACCACCGGCGACAGCCGCTCCAACAGGTCGGCCACCGCCAGCAGATCGTCCGCGGCCCGGTAGGGGGGATCGAGGAAGACCAGCCCATAGCCACCGGTCACAGCCGGCAGCCGAACCGTCCACGCGTTCTGAACGGACACGCGGCAGGCGGCCGCGACGCCCAGATGCGCGATGTTAGCCCGCAAGACGCGGACAGCTTGCGGACTGCGCTCAACGAACAGGCAGGAGCTGGCCCCGCGTGAAAGCGCCTCCAGCCCCAGCCCGCCGCTGCCGGCGAAGAGGTCCAGCACGGCGACCGCCGGCAGGCTGCCCGGCAGGCCCAGGCGCGCCCCCAGAATGTTGAATAAGGTCTCCTTGATGCGATCAGTGATGGGACGTGTCTGCGCGCCGGGCGGCGCTTCCAGCCGTCGGCCCCGTAGCGACCCGGCGATAATCCGCATGCCACGCTCCCCGCCGCCGCCAACCACCAAACTCGTCCGCCGGCGCCGGGGCGTCACTCAGCGCCCTGCGGCGGCCAGCCGATACCGCTAATGCCATGATACGCGACCTGCGCACCATCCTCGACGGCTGGGACTATGAGCAGGGCAAGATCTCCGTTCGCAAGATTATCGGCCGCGACGGCCGGGAGAAAGTCCAGACCCGGATCGACCTGGGCGTCCTGCAGATCGAGCTGGACGGCCGGCCCGACGGTCGCCAGCCGCACGGCTGCGAATCGCTGCTGGACCACTTCGAGCAGCGGCTGATGCAGCATCTGACGTTGTACGGCGACGACGATGAGTTCGTCCTCACGGCCGAGGACTGCCAGGAACTCCGCCACGAAGCCTACCTCTACTACCAGCGTTACCTGTCGCTCTTTGTGCTCGAGGACTATGAGCGGGTCATTCGCGATACCGCCCGCAACTTGCGCGTTATCGACCTCTGCACGCAGTTCTACGCGGGGCCGGAGGAGCACAGCGCCCTCGAAGCCCAGCGGCCGTACGTCATGATGATGAATGCCCGGGCGCGGGGCTGCCTGGCCCTGGAGGAGGAAGATCACGAGGCGGCCTTGGCGGCGGTTGACGCCGGCGTGACCGCACTCCGCGAGCTGGCTCTCGACGACGACGCCCACGATCCGGGCGCCGAGATCCGCGTTCTGCTCGACCTGCGGCAGGAGATCCTGAGCAAGATGCCCTCCGAGGCGCCGGGCAAGCTGCAACACGAGCTCGCCACAGCGGTCGCCAACGAGGACTACGAGCGCGCCGCCCAACTCCGTGACCGCCTGGCCGCGCTGAAGCCCGGCTCCAATCCGCCCGCCGGCCGACCGGCCGCGCCCACCCTCTGACAAGCGCCCGCCACCGCTCCCCGCACCAGGCGCCCGGTGGATTTGCCCGCCGATTGCGTGTACCCTGCGCGCCGCGGCCGGGGTCGTCACGAGGACGACCCCGGTGAGACGGAGGCTGACGGGCGTTGAGCGCACTGACGAGGGTGAAGATTACGATGCGGAGAATACGTGCGATCCTGGCTTGTGGCGTGGGTGTCGGCGTGCTGCTGTGCTCCTGCGGGAAGACCCAGGAACCGCCCGGACAGGACGCATTGCTGCTGGGTGACCAGCCGCAGGGTGCCCCCATCGCAGCCCCCGCTTCCGACGTTGGGATTCTAGGCGACCAAACCCAATACCAGCCCGCCAGCCCGCCGACCGGCCGCAAGGCCGCCGCTGACACGGCGGCTGACTCCGGAGTCGCCGCCGGGAGCGGCCCCACGGCGGCCGCCCGGCAGGTCGTGGTGAACCTGCTGAACGACATTGAGTCTGGCGAGATTTCGTTGATCCTGCGTGCTTTTGAGCCGGCGCAGGTGGAAGTGCTGCTGCAAGACAGCGATTTCCTGTACACCACGTATGAGTTCTACGAGCCGGTCGTCAGCACGCTGGCCGAGCAGCGCGGCGAGGCGGAACGCGAGCTGCTCAGTGCCACGCTGCGCAAGTTCGTGCTGGACAGCCTACACGTGGACCCGGTTAACGAGGAGACGGTGACGATTACGCCCAACCCGCTGTTGGTCATCCTCGGACCGGAGCGCACCACGCCTACGCTGACTGTGGCCCAGACCCCGGACGGTTGGAGAATCCGACTTGATAACCCCCTGACCGCCGAAGATGTGGCCGGGATGCGCGCCTTTCACGAACGTCTTCAGGATGCCCTGGATCTGCTTCTGGAAGCGCTCGAGGCCGGCGAGGTCGAAGCGCGGTCGGACATCGTCGCCGCCCTGGTCCAGGCGGTGCACGGACGGCAGTCGGAGCCGCCGCCGCCCGCGGCGCCGTGAGAGTAATCTGTCGGCTCCGAGTACGTCCGGCTGGTCCCGCGAGGTGACCGGCTCGGGAATTCGAAGGTCTATGCGTTTCAGGAGGGCCGCTCTGTGGGCACCGTCTCCTGGGAACAACTGACAGCGCTGACGTCGGCTGTCGAGTCGCACGACTTCCTGCGCCGGCTGGTCGATGCGATCGAGCAATATCACCGGCTGGTCTTCTACTCCGTACGGAACGCGGACTGGAACCTGGTGCGCGACTCGGCTCGGCAAATCCTCATCGCCGAGATCGTCACGCGCCACGCCGGCAACATCGACGGCATCTACCATGCTCTCCGGGCCATGGAGCACGCCGGCCGCTCATGGAGCGCGGCGATTACGGAACTGGCCGGCCGCATTCATTCTTACTACACCACGCCGCTGGGCGTCGTCCTCCGCAAGGACCTCTTCGGCGAGCGGGCCGTTTTCATTACGCCTGACGCGCATGAGTGGATTCGGCGCCACGAGGGCGTGAGCGCCACCGGAGCAACGTCAGAATCATGACAACCAGCCAGCAGACCACCCGCCGCAACGTCAGTGATCTGAAGCCCGGCGAACGGCTCGAGGATCAGACCTTCCGCATCGCCCAGAAGGAGCTGCGCACTACCTCCAACGGCAGCCTCTATATCCATGTGGTCTTGGCGGACGCGACCGGCGAGGTGCTCGGCCGGATGTGGAATGCCTCCCAGGAGTACTACGACGCCATCCCGGAAGGCGGCTTCATGGCCTTTACCGGCCGCGTGGAGAGCTACCGGGGCAAGCCGCAGTTTATCATCGACGGCGGCCGACCCGTTGATCAGCGCACCTTCGACCCCAGCGATTTCCTGCCCGCCACAAAGGGCGACGTGGACGCGATGTGGCAGGAGGTCAAGGAAATCCTGCGCAGCGTCAGGCAGCCGGATCTGCTGGCTCTGGTGGGCAAGTTCATCAACGACGAGACGCTGGCCGCCGGCTTCCGCCGGGCCCCGGCCGCCGTAGCCATGCACCATGCCCACCTCGGTGGTCTGCTCGAGCACACGCTCAGCCTGCTGCGGTTGGCGCGCGTCGTCTGCCCGCTCTATCCGCGCGTCAGTCAGGACCTCGTGCTGGCCGGCATCCTCCTGCACGACATCGGCAAGGTGCAGGAACTCGCCTATTCGACGAACTTCGAATACACGAACGAAGGGCAACTGATCGGCCACATCACCCAGGCGGTCCTGTCGATCCACGATAAGTGCGCCCAGGTCAGTGCCGACACCGGCCGGCCTTTCCCGCCCGCTATCGAGATGGCGCTCAAGCACATCATCCTCGCCCATCACGGCAAGTACGAGTTTGGCAGCCCGCGCCTCCCGGCCACCGCCGAGGCCCTGATGATCCACTACCTGGACAACTTGGACGCCAAGCTCACGATGATGTTCGAAGCCATCGACGGCGACCCGGACAAGCAGAGCGATTGGACCAGCTTCGTTCGGGCGCTGGAGACCAAGGTCTTCAAGCCGGACGTGATGAGTGACCGCCCCACCACCTGAGCCGCCACTGGCCGGACATGCTGTCTCAGGCCTCTCCGGGAGCGCTCCTGAACAGCGCTGTTCCAGCGCACAATCACACCGAATCCCCCGCCGGCGCGTGGATGCCGGCAGGGCCCGGGCCATACCATGCGCGCCAGGCGTCAGCGTAGTCGAGTGTTGAATGCCCGCCAGCTCATGTCCGATAGGACAGTTGCCCCAGCCAGGCATGGCGGGAATGGAATGCAGCCGTTATGTGCGATACTTCGCCCACTTCAACCTATCGCGACGAGGTGATTCGCAAGACTATCCACGTCGCCTCGGTGCTCTGCCCGCTCATCTACGCCTTCATCGACCGCGAGCTCATGCTCTGGCTGGCCACGCCGCTGGCGCTGGCGTTCATCGCCGCGGATATCCTGCGGCAGGTCCATCCCAGCCTGCGCGGATTCTATGATCGTCGTTTCGGCCAACTGATGCGCCGGGACGAGAACCAGCGCCTCTGCGGCGCTTCGCACGTCATGATCGCCGTTGTGCTGTGCGTTTGGCTGTTTCCCAAGCAGGTGGCCATCGCCGCCATGCTCTTCATGTCCGTGTCGGACGCGCTGGCCTCACTGGTCGGGCAATGGGTCGGTGGGCCGCGCTGGTTCAATGCCAGCCTGTCCGGCAGCTCCGCCTTCCTGCTCTCAGCGCTGTTGATCGCCTTGCCGCTTCTGTGGGGTCACCCATTGGCCGCCGTGTGCGGCGCGCTGACAGCTACCGTGGTCGAGGCGTTGCCGCTGCGCGTCGGTCAGGCCCGCATCGACGACAACATCAGCGTGCCGCTCAGCGGCGGCCTGGTCATGTGGCTGCTGTACACCCCCTGAAAACCCCCGCGCACCACTACCCCCAGCCTCCGACCAGCTCACGACAGCACGTACACGCTTTCGCCCAGCACGTCGCGCAGCAGGTTGTCCCGCGGGAAGGGCGAGCCCACGTGCTGCCGAAAACCCTCCCCGTACGCGCGGCCGATCCGCTCGCCGCGCCGCTTCGCCCAGCAACGCACCTCGTCCACGTACCAGCCCACGCCGCGGTACGCCTCGGCTTCGCCCGCATCCGGAACGTACTGCGCCAGCAGCCGCTCCTTGAGCTCCATGGCCGGCGTGATCTCGACGATCAGCGTTGGATCGACCGGCCGGCCGAATACGTCTATGAGCTCGAACGGGTCGAAGTAGTACAGGTGCGGTATGCGGCCCGTGGCCGCCGCCCCCTCCGGCCCGAAGTCCGGCGTCGCATACTCCTGAACCGGGGCCGCGAAACATGCTTGCCGCAGCAGACGCGACGTCTCCTCGTGGTCCGGGGTGGCGTCCTGCGGTCCGTGCGTCAACACCAGCGCCGGCCGCACGGCCCGCACGAGGGCCGTCACCCGCCGGCAGGCCTCGTCGCTGTATACGACCCCGAACTCGGACATCTCCAGGCAAACACACTCCGCGTCCAGCACGCCGGCCGCCCGGCGCATCTGCTCATGACGTACCCGTCCAAGCGGACCGTTAACGCCCGCCCGCGGCTCCGGATCCCCGGAGGTCAACGCCCCGATTACGACCCGCCAGCCGCGCTGCCGGAGCAACGCCAGCGTGCCGGCGGACAGCAGCTCGACATTGTCGGGATGGGCACCAACCGCCAGGACCACCGGCTGTTCGACGAGCGACGTCATGGCGGTCACGGTACACCAAAAACCTGCGTCCCTCCAGGCCGGGACCGGCCGCGCGCGCGGTTACAATGGTCCCGCGCCGGCCGGAACGCCGGCACGTGTCCGCAACTATGAACGACGAGCGCTTCATCACCGCCGATGCCCTCCCCTCCTATCTGAACCCCGCGGTTCGGGCGACGCTGCCCGCCAGGCTCCAGGCCGCCCGCGCTGAACTGCAGGCCTGCCGCGCCTGCCCGCGCGAGTGCGCGGTCCACCGCGCCGCCGATCGCCTCGGCTACTGCCGCATCGGCCGCCACGCGCGCGTCAGCTCCGCCGCGCCACACTTCGGGGAAGAACAATGCCTGCGCGGCTTGGGCGGCTCCGGCACCATCTTCTTCAGCGGCTGCAACCTGCACTGCGTCTTCTGCCAGAACTGGGACATCTCGCAGCAACAGGGCGGCCGGGCCATGTCACCCCACGAACTGGCCGACACCATGCTGGCCCTGCAAGCGGCCGGCTGCCACAACGTGAACCTGGTCACGCCTGAGCACGTGGTTCCGCAAGTCGTCGAGGCCCTCGTCGTCGCGATAGAGAGCGGCTTGCGAGTACCGGTCGTGTACAACACCAGCGCTTATGACGCCCTCGGCTCAATAGCGCTCCTGGACGGGCTGGTCGACATCTACATGCCGGATTTCAAGTTCTGGAGCAGCGCCTCGGCCGGTCGGCTCTGCCACGCCCCCGACTATCCCGAACACGCCCGCGCCGCGATTCACGAGATGCATCGCCAAGTGGGTGACCTCCGCTTCACCCAGGACGGAATCGCCTGCCGCGGCCTGTTGGTCCGCCACCTGGTCATGCCCGGCTTGGTGTCGGAAAGCGCGGCGATCTTCGCCTGGCTTGCAACACAACTATCGCTCGACACGTACGTTAACATCATGGCCCAGTATCGGCCGGAGAATGAGGTCGGCCTACGACACATCGGCTCGGACGGCACACCCGCCGCTCAATTCGCCGACATCAATCGCCGGCCAACGGCGGCGGAGCTTACGTCGGCCTACGAGGCCGCACGCTCCGCCGGCCTGTGGCGCTTCGACTAGCGCCAGCCACGTTGTTTGAAAAGGCCGGCACATGACGGCGAAGGGGGGCAGATTGGCCAATCGAAGACAAGGCCGCTCTGGGATTGGACTTACCGCGACGCACCCGTGCAACGTGCGGCGGGCGTTTCCCCTTGTGAAGCCCGCGTGGCTGGGCGCAGGTGAGCGCCACGGCAGACCGGGCCTGAAGCGGTTTGGCGAACCGCCAACTTTTCTTCTTTTTTTTCGGCCATTTGGCTGCGTGCCGGCACTGACATTATGTCCGACTGCCTGCGCGCCGGATGCCGCACCACGGCCACGGCAAGGATGGATTGCTGCCCTGGTCTGGTAGCGCGGCTGTGAGGGTTGTGTGCCAGCCGGTGCGCAACATTAGTTGGACACAGAGCTTAGGAGGCCAAGCCATGCGACGAGCAATCTGCGTGGTGGTTATCGGGCTAATCGCCTTGCCCGTGACCATCAGCCTGGGGCAGCAGACCATCCATGTCAGCGCCCTGGCGGGGGATGATGGTTGGAGCGGGCTGTGCGCGGAGTGGGACGGCGGCACCTGCGGCCCGAAGGCCACCATTCAGGCCGGCATCGACGCCGCGGCCGGCGGGGACACGGTGCTTGTGGCCGCCGGCACGTACAGCGGGCCCGGCAACATCAACCTGGACTTCGCCGGCAAGCCGATCACGGTGCGCAGCGCTGCGGGCGACCCGGCCACGTGCATAATCGACTGCGAGCGCAGCGGCCGTGGATTCTACTTCCACAGCGGTGAAGCGGCCGCGGCGGTGGTGGAAGGCTTCACTATCCGGCAGGCGTCTGTGCCGGATCCACTGTCCGATCCGGTTGGCGCGGCCGGCGCCGGCATCTGCATCGTGGGCAGCAGCCCGACGATTCGTAACTGCATCATCACGCTCTGCTTGGTCCAGGGCAGTTGGAGCCTGGACTACCGGCGGCCAGGCTACGGCGCCGGCATCTTCTGCGACAACGGCAGCCCGACGATAATTGAATGCGTCATTGCGGAGAACAAGGCCCGCGGTTCGGGCCGCGAAGAGGGAGCGTTTGGCGGCGGCATCTGCATCAGCAACTTCAGCAACGCCCGGATCATAAACTGCGACATTCGCGACAACAGAAGTGAGGAGTTCTACGGCCCGTCGCGGGGCGGCGGAATCCACTGCGACACCGGCAGCACCGTACTTATCACTGGCTGCACGATCACGGGGAACGAAGCCCGCAACGGCGCCGGCATCAGTTGCGTGGACAGTGACGTCGTGATCCGGGCCTGCCACGTGCAGGGCAACAGGCCAGAGAGTCTTTACGAGCCAAGCGGCAGCGGCGGCGGCATCTACTTCAACGGCGGCAACTCGGTTGTGGACGGCTGCGAGATCACGCAGAACTCTGCCTACTTGGGTGCCGGCGTGTACGGCACGCGCGGCCACGTCCTGCTGAAGAACTGCCTCATCCATGACAACGACGGCCATGCGGGCGCCGGCCTGCACGCCGAGTGGTACGGGAACGTCACCGCGCAGGGCTGCCGTTTCCTGTCGAACGGTGAGCGGAGCAACATAGAATCGCGCGGCGCCGGCTACGTGGTGCTCAGGAGCTGCCTGATCGCTCACAGTCACTGGGCCGTCTGTGCGCACGCCTACGCGGACGTCACGGTGTCCCATTGCACGCTGGTCAACAATGCCGTGGGAGTCGTTGCGCATTATGACGCCAACGGCGAGGTCGTCGGCTCCGTCCTGTGGGACAACGAGACGTCCATCGTGCTGAAGGCTACGGCCGGGGAGCCGGCCCAGGCTGAGGTCTGGCACAGCAACGTGCAGGGCGGCCCGGATGGCGCTGACGTACGGGAAGGCTGCACGCTGACCTGGGGCCCGAACAACATCGACGCCGACCCGCAGTTCGTGAATGCCGCCGGCGGCGACTTCCATCTGGCGGCCGCCTCGCCGTGCATCGACGCCGGCCCGCCGGACTATGTCCTATTGCCGGGTGATATGGATATGGACGGCGAGTTCCGCGCGTGGAATGCCACTGGCGGCGGTCCGGGCATCATCGATATCGGCGCGGACGAGTTCGGCTCGTTCCGCTACGCCGATCTCAACTGTGACGGGCTGCTCAATGTCTTCGATATCGATCCGTTCATCCTGGCCCTGACGAACCCCGCCGCGTACGCCCTGGTCCACCCGAACTGCTACTACCTGTTGGCGGATCTGAACGGCGATGGCCTGGTGAATGTCTTTGACATTGACGTGTTCGTGGCAACTCTGACCGGACGTTAGACAACCCCGGCGGCGCATGGTGACCGTGGCTGCTGATGGCATAAGGAGTTTGAGATGTCTACCAAGCACAACAGGCCGGCGCTGACGATCACCGAACTGGCCGTGGTCGGGATCATGCTGGTTGTACTGACCGCGGTAGTGTTGCCCGGCGTGGCGGCGGTGAGCCGGCGTGACGCCGGAGCCACATGTTTGTCGAACCTGGGGCAGCTCGGCCAGGCCTCGTTGATGTATGCGAGCGATGATCCCCGCTCACTCATCGTGCCCATGCACAGGATGGACGTGTCCAGCGAACATTCTTTGGGTTTTCCGGCGTCGTCCCCCGTGCTCACCGCGGCCCTGGCGAGCGTGTTTGGCGGGCGCACGCCGATAACGCCCACGCCTGTCTTCGGCGGTGATGTCACCGTCCTTATGGAAGCCGAGCTGTGGGGCACGCCCACGCGACCGCTCAACCCGTACGTGGCGGGCAACCGTTCGCGCGGAGGCGATTGGCTGGAGGTCTTTCACTGCCCCGCCGACATTGGTTATCCAGAAGGAATTGCGTCCTGGCATCCCGATTTCCAGCCCGCGCCCCCGGAAGCCGCCGGAATTCCGTGCTTCGATTTCCTCGGCAACAGTTACCGCGCTAACACTTGTGGCGTGTTCTGGCGTGTAGGATCCATAGTGCGGGGATCGTTTTCGGTCGGCCCGAAGGGCCACACGCCGGCCCAGATTCTCAATCCGGCCAGGGTTGTCCTCTACTCTGACCCGCTGTTCTACGCCACCACGCGATTGGCAGCTTTCGGCATCGAGTTCGAGCCATTTCCAGGCTGGCATGGCGAAATGATGGCGGACAACGTCGTGTATTGTGACGGCTCAGCCCGGCTGACCGCATTGGACGAACTGTACGAATTCGACGAGGAGGAACTGGCGGACATGGACTACTGCCAGGATTTCGATCCGCCCTCGTTTCTGCGTCGCGGGCCGACGTGGCAGATGGACTGCTACCCGGCGCCCGGGGCACTCACCAAGACGTACAGCTTCGTAAAGCACCGATCCATATTCCCTATGGATCTTATTAGCAACATGACCGGCTGGCCGTTCACGGGGTTCACTCAGAACGAATCGCCGTTCCAATGATGTCCCTGGGCCGGCCCATGCCACGCGGAACACTCGTTGTTGTTTCCGGCCAGCGCGGCGGCGGCATTACGGGGGGGCCGCCGACCGCGCATTGGTCACCGCCGGCGGCTCGCTGTGCTGAACACAGCGCAGCCGCGGGTCGCTCAGATCCAGCCGGTACATAATCTGGTTGTAGTCATAGCGCGGCGTGGGGACCTTGGTGCCTGAGAACTCCTTCGTGTACGTCCCCTCAATGTAAATCAGCCGGCCGCCCGCCTGGTCGAAGAACGCGTGGTGCACCACGTTGTAGAACGAGTAGTCATCATGCGTGATGATCTTGCGAGCCCGGCCCCAGGGCCCGACCAGCGCCGGAGCCTCCGCATACCAGACCTCGCCGCACAATGACGTCCCGAACGCCTCCTGCACGATCAGTATCCAGCAGCCGCGGTGGGCATTCCACGCCACGGTGCCCGCATGGCCCCACACCGGCTTGTCGGTCTCGACGTCGCGCAACTGGATGAGCGCCTCGTCCGGCTGCACAAGCCCCATCTGGATCAACTCGTGCTGCTCCTTCTGGAGGATCACGCCGGTGTTGCGCTTCCAGCCATAGACGAGCCGGCCGGCGGCGTCGCGTTCCAGCCGCGGGTTCTCCGCGTCGTAGCGCGCCCCGGGCTCCAGGCAGGTGAACGCTTCGTACTGCGTCACATCCAGCAAGCTGGCGTAGTCCGCCCGGCAGCGGATCAACGGAAACGGCACCGCGAAGTACCAGTACTCCCCCTCGGCTTCCCGCACACGCACCGGCTGGCCGCGCATGCTCAGCGGGGCGTTCGGCGGAAACCGGCAGATCGGCTCGAAGATTTCCTGCTGGTCGTTGTACTGGGCAATTCCCTGCTCGTACATCTCTCCCAGCGACTTCATCCGGGCGAAGCGGCACAACAGCCGCTCGCGGCCGGTCTGGTCAGCGCAGGTCACCAGCCCGTCACACCAGCCCGGGCCCGGCTGCCCTGCAATCGGGCACATGGGCCGTGAGAAGCCGTCCGGGCCGACGAAGTACGTCAGGTCGATGCCGACGTCGGGGGGCAGGCCGCTGCCGCCCCGGTCGGGGGGCAATTCCGAGACCGCACCCGACATCGCGAAATTGCCCAGCGGATAGAACGGCCGATTCGTGTCGCCCCAGAACCAGTAGATCCGGCCGCGATACAGGGCCGTCTGCACGCTGTCCTGGCCCACAACCTGCCCGTTGAGCAGCGGCTGCCGGATCGGCACGCGCTCCCCGAGCAGCACACTGTCGCGGTAGATGCCCGCACCGGTAATGCGATATAGCCGCTCGGCGATGTTCACGCGATCGACCTTCAGCGTGGCTGACCCGCCCGGCGTAAGCACAAGCCGCGTGCCGGTGAAGCCAAAGCCATCCGTGGGGAACGTGTAGCCGTGGCTCCTGACGCTGAAGAACACCTCCTGGTTCGCCAGGCCGGGCTCGTGAAACGCGATGACGCCGGCGCTGTCCGTGACGCTCACGATGCCGTGGACCGTCGTGAGCTCCACCAGCGGCACGCCGCGCCCGGTCTGCGAATCGACGACCGTGATGCGAAATGGCGCTGCCCTGTCGTTTGCGGTGGAGCCGGCGGCGCGCTGCGTGGTCGGCTCCGCCGCTACGTCCTGCCAGACGTTCGGGGTCGCGGGCGCGGTGAGGGGTAGCAGGGCGAGCCCGAGCACGATCAGCCCACAATGCACGCGCATGCGGCACTCCCGTTGTGCAGGCAGCCCAGTGGCCGTAACGACTTGTCCGGCATGGGGCCGCGATCATGCCGTGCGTAAGTGCTGTCAAATAAAGGAAATGGGCGTTACTGGACTCGAACCAGTGACCTCATCCGTGTGAAGGATGCGCTCTAGCCAACTGAGCTAAACGCCCGCTCGTGCGGCTGGCCGGGACACAGCCACACGCGCCTATTGTGCTCGACGGCGTCCGCGTTCGTCAAGGGGGAATGTTAGCGGCGAGGCGGTGGCTGTTGATTGTTCGGCGTGCCGCCGCCGAATGCCTGGTGGCTGAAAGGTTCCCTAAGACCGGGCGGTCGGGTCCGCGGGGGGGCCGGGCGCGGAAGCTGCGCGTCAGCGGGCCAGCGGCCATACCGATAAGTGGGGATAGCGCACCATGACGCACCGTCGGCAAACTTCCCGCCGGCGGCGCTAGACCTACCCGGCGGCTTCGTACAAGATGCCCGATCACGTGGCTTGTGCGGGCCGACAGCAGACGCGTGAGGAGTTGCATTAGTGCATGCGGACCGGGTCGAGACACGACGCCGGGGGGTAGCCAAGGTGGCGACACAGTCGGCCGGCGGGAAGCCGACGGCGGCTCCGGCTCCGGCGCGCGACGCGAAGCTGTTTCAGCCGCCGGAGTGGGCCCAGCACGCCATCTGGTACCAGGTGATGTTGGATCGGTTCCGAAACGGGAACCCGGACAACGACCCGGAGGGGGTGCGGCCGTGGACGAGCGAGTGGTTCACGCCGTCGGCCGGGGAGGGTCGGTCGGGGCGGGATTTCTACGAGTCGGCGTTTCACCGGCACTACGGGGGCGATCTGGATGGGCTCGAGGAGAAGCTGCCGTACCTGCTGGACCTGGGCGTGAACGCCATCTATCTGAACCCGGTCTTCAAGGCGACCAGCTACCATAAGTATAACGCTACCAATTACTTGCACATTGATGACCATTTTGGTGTGAAGGGGGATTACGAGCCCGTCGCAGCGCAGGAGGACCTGCGCGATCCGAGTACGTGGCAGTGGACGGAGAGCGACCGGCGCTTCCTGCGCTTCCTCAAGGCCGCGCACGCGATGGGTTTCAAGGTCATCATCGACGGGGTGTTCAATCATGTCGGGACGGCGCACCCGGCGTTTCAGGATGTGCTGAAGAAGCGTGCCGTCTCGAGCTGTGCGCGCTGGTTTGACGTATCGATCTGGGCACCGCTGAAGTACGAGGGCTGGTGGGGGCACAAGGAATTGCCGGTCTTCAAGAAGGGGCCGGCGGGCTTTGCGGCCGACGAGGTCAAGGAGCATATCTTAGCGATCACGCGGCGCTGGATGGCGCCCGATGGCGACCCGAGCGCGGGGATCGACGGCTGGCGGCTGGATGTGCCGAACGAGGTGCCGCTACCGTTCTGGCCGGAGTGGTGCGGGCTGGTGAAGTCGATCAATCCGGAGGCGTACATCGCGGGCGAGATCTGGGAGCGGGCGGACCAGTGGCTGGACGGCCGCAGCTTCGACGCCGTCATGAACTACGAATTCTCCCGGGCGGTGGTGGCCTGGGTGTTCGATCGCAAGTGGAAGATCAAGGTCAGCGAGTTCGATCGGCGGCTGGAGCAGTTGCGACAGGCGTACCCGGAGCCGGCCACGCGCGTGTTGCAGAACCTGATGAACAGCCACGACACGGATCGGCTCGTCTCAATGGCGCACAATCCGGACCGGCAGTACAACAAGCTGAATCGGCTGCAGGACGACGGAGTGCATTACGACAACTCGAAGCCGCCGGCGGCGGCGTATGCCCGGGCGCGGCTCGCAGCACTGATCCAGATGACGTACATCGGCGCGCCGATGATCTACTATGGGGATGAGGTGGGGATGTGGGGGGCTTCGGACCCGACCTGTCGTAAGCCGATGCTCTGGCAGGATCTGGAGCCGTACGACAAGCCGGAAGAGAACTGCGTGCTGGCGGAGCAGCTTGACTACTACCGCGAGTTGATCGCGCTGCGCAACGCGCACCCGGCGCTGCGCGTGGGGTCGTTCCAGACGTTGCTGTGCGACGATGGGGCGGATGTGTGGGTGTTCTGTCGCAGCGGCGCGGCGGAGCACCTGGTTGTGGCGGTGAATGCATCGGGGCGGGCCGGCAAGGTGCGCGTGTCGTTGCCGGACGACGTACCGGCCCGGTGGCGGCTGGTGTTCGCAAGTGGTGCGGACGGTCCGGACAAGGTTACCGCGCGCGAGGGGAAGCTGTCGCTGGAGGTGCCGGCGACGTGCGGGATCGTGCTGCACGCCGGCCCGGCGGGGGGGCGCTGAGCGTCGCTGGCCCGCGCGGCGAGTCGGCCGGGAATCCGGGCCGCGGGGTTACCGGGGCGGGATGATCGTGGGCGGCCGGCCGTGCTGGCTTTCGTAGCTCGCGGAGAAGTTCTCGATTTGTTGCGTTAAGCGTGGCTCCGTCACGAATTCAACACGACCGTCAACATACAGGATGTTGGCGCCCTCGCCGGCGTGATGCGCAGGGTCGCCATAGGCCAGGATCCAATCGGGCTCCCGTTCGAAGTCAGGCAGCGCGGCGTAGTACACATAGGAGTAGTCGCGGGCCGGCGGAACGTGGCCGCTGGATGGGTTGGTCAACTGGTCTGCTGTGCACATGCCCTCGTTGACCAGCGTGTCCAGGTTGGGCGGAAACGCGCCGGCGTTCTGCCTGGCATAGTCGTGGACTGCCTGGCCAATGGAGCGCAAGAACATCTGGCTCACGCTACGCTTATGGAGTTCCAGCCCCCGAGCTAGGACCATAAGCACCACTGCGGCTAACAAAACGCTGATCGCACCCAGGGCAACGCCGATGGCGCCGCGGGCCATGCCGCCGTGCCGCTGTGGCTGGCGACCGGCACGGATTATAGCCACGATGCCCAGGATGACCGCCAGCACACCGAGTAGCGGTCCTACGTAAATGAGTATACTTGGGATGGCGATGATGCCCAGGACCAGCGCGGCGGTGGCCAGGCCGGTCCGGACGGGCGCGGGTGGCGGCGGCGGAACCGGGGCGGTTTGGGGCTCAATTGGCGGTGCTGCATGTGAAGGTGCTTCGGACATCACGATTGCTCCGCAGCGGGCACTATCAGAGGCGCGTGATCCCACCTGGTGGGCCGGATGATGGTCACGGTTGATCCGCCGGCGGCTCGGCCGGTTTGAGGATCGTGGGCGGCCGGCCGTGACGGGCCTTGTACTCGTTTTCGAACGTCTGCATGGCGCGCCGGAATTCCTGCTCGTCGAGGGCGTCGGTTGACCCGTCGGCGAGGAGCACAACGCACATGGGGTAGCTCGCTATCACTACCCGCTGATAGGCCAGGATCCAGTGGGGCGGAACCGATGGATCCAGGCCGACGGTGTATGCCACCTCAGCGCTGGCGTCAGCGTCGATCAGCTCACCGAACACGGGCCCGCCGACCATACCGGCGGCAGACAGCGTATCCAGATCGGGCGGATACTCGTCGTGCGTCGCGTGGTACGCACGCAGCCCCTGGCCCAGCGCCTCGAGGCGCATATCCGCCTGGACGGCACCGCCGACAGCCTTGAAGAGCATGAGCCCCGCCGGAATCAAGATGAAGATCATGATGACGCCGAGTGCGCCGGTGACAATGCCGGTGATGGCCATGCCCTTGCCGCCGAAGCGCTCCGGCTGGCCGCTGGCGCGCACGGCCGCCACGATGCCGAGGATGACGGCGACGGCACCCAGTATGCCTCCCACACAGACGAACGCCGTCGGAATTGAGATGATGCCCAGGATCAGGGCCGCAATCGCAAGCCCGCTGCTGCGTTCCTGGGGCATGTAGCCGTACTGACCGCTGGTGAATGGCGGACCGCCCGCGGGCATGCTCGGCGGTAGCGACATGGCGCGCCTCCTCGAAATTGTCGCCCGACGGCGGCGGTCACCCCGGACGGCGTAAGCAGTGTGTTCCCATAGCGTGGCAAGGCGGGCCCAGTGTAACCGGCGCTGGTGACAATGGAAACCGGTAGCCTGGGGGTGAATTGTGAACGTTGGATGGTCCTCGGCCGGGCGGTTCACGGTGAGGAGGGGGCGGGCGGAGGCAGTGCTAGTGCGGCGCGGTCATGTTGCCGGGATCAAGTAGCGCGTCGAGGGTGGCCACATCGAGCACTCGTTCCTCGAGGGCGACCTGGCGCACGGTTCGGCCGGTCTCGTAGGCCCGCTTGGCGAGGGCGGCGGCGCGGTCGTAGCCGATGCGCGGCGCCAAGCTGGTGCACACGGCCAGCGACTGCTCGAGCAGCGCCGCGCAGCGCTGCTCGTCGGCCTGGAGGCCCACGATGCACTTGTCGGTGAAGACGCGGCAGGCGTTGGCGGTCAGCCGCAGCGCTTCCAGCAGGTGGTGTGCCATCACTGGCATGCCCGCGTGCAGGTCGAGGTTGCCGAGCAGGCCGGCCGCGTGGGTGACGGCGGCCTCAGCTCCGACCACGTGCGCGCAGACCTGCAACACGGCCTCGCAGATTACGGGGTTGACCTTGCCCGGCATGATCGAGCTGCCCGGCTGGACGGCGGGCAGACGCAGCTCGCCCAGGCCGCAGCGCGGCCCGCTGCCCAGCCAGCGAATGTCGTTGGCGATCTTGGTCAGGCTGATGGCGAGCACCTTGAGCGCCCCGGCGGTCGCCACCACGGCGTCCTGGGCGTGCTGGGCCGCGAAGTGATTGGACGCCTCGCAAAAAGCCTGGCCGGTCTCGGCGTTGAGGACGTCACACACGCGCCGGGCAAACTCCGGATGCGTGTTGAGGCCGGTACCGACCGCCGTCCCGCCCAGCGGCAACTCGAGCAGCTCGGCGGCATTGCGCGCCAGGCGGCCCTGGCACTGGGCGATCTGAGCGGCATAGCCGCTGAATTCCTGTCCCAGCCGGATCGGCGTGGCGTCCTGCAGATGCGTGCGGGCGATCTTGAGGATGGCGTCGAACTCCTGCGCCTTGGCTAGCAGGGCCGCGTGCAGCGCGTCCAGGGCCGGCAGCAACTCGCCGTGAATGGCCTCGACAGCGGCGATGTGAAGGGCGGCGGGAATCGCGTCGTTGGATGATTGCCCCATGTTGACGTGATCGTTCGGATGGATGGGCTGCGTGCCGCGCCGGCCCGCCGCCAACTCCGTGGCGCGGTTGGCGATGATCTCGTTGGCGTTCATGTTGGTGCTCGTGCCGGAGCCGGTCTGGAAGACGTCGACGACGAAGTCGGCGTCGTGCCGGCCGTCAAGCACCTCGCGCGCGGCCTGGCGGATGGGCTCGGCCAGCTCCGGCGCCAGGCGACCCAGGGCATCGTTCGCCGTAGCCCCGGCATACTTGACGAGCCCCAGGGCGCGGATGAAGGGCCGGCCGAAACGATAGCCGCTGATCGGGAAGTTCAGCACGGCCCGCTGCGTGCATGCGCCGTAGCGGGCCTCGGCCGGCAACTCCACGGCCCCCATCGAGTCATGTTCAATACGTGTGGCTGACATGGGCGCTCCCTTCGCAGGATCGGCATGCGTTTCCCCAGGATGATAGCGGGGAGCCGGGCCGCTGGCACGGCGCGCGGCGGCGGCCCGATGTGGCGTAGCACTCCGGCGCGGCGCGGTGGCGCGCCACATCGGCTGCTGCCGCCGGCGTTCGCGGACGCCCAGACTCCGGACCGCACGGCGGCGGCCGGGGCCTGCTCCCTTGGCTGGCTCAACTGGTATCCCGGCGGATCCGTTGGCGCAGTAGCATCCTCACTCCGCGGGGGCTGCGACGAACTCACTGGTCCAGTGGTCGCTTCCGGCGGAGCTGGTGTTCTCATCACGCACCTGCCGCCGGCCGGTGCGCATGCGGAAGCCCTGCAGGATGCTGAGCACTTGTTGGGCGATGCCCATCCACGTGAAGCTGGCGCGGGCCTTCTGCGAGCCGAACTTCGCCAGTTGCCCAGCCACCCGCTGGTGTTGCAGCGGTATGCAGATGGCATGGCCGAAGGCCTCCGGGTCGAACGGGTTGGCGTACAACGCCTCCAACCCCCACGTTACCTGCTCCCACAGGCCGCCTTCGGTTGTCACGACCGCCGGCGTGCCGCAGGCCATGGCCTCGACCGCGGTCATGCCGAAGGGCTCATAGCGGCTGCTCAGCGCAAACACGTCCGCCAGCCGGTAGTAGTCCGGCAACTCGTCGTCGGCAATGTAATCGGTGACGCTGACACGTTCCGCGATGCCCAGCTCGCCGGCCAGCGCGCGCAGTTCCTCGATCTGCTCCTGCTCGCGTGTACTCGGCTCCTTCGAGCCGGCCGCCAGCAGCAGGCGGGCGTCGGGCACGCGCTGGAACACGACGGGCATGGCCCGCAACAGCAGGTCATATCCTTTGTTGTGCGCCATCCGGCCCAGCGCCAGCACGACCCGGCCCTCATGCCCGTACTGCCGCTTGAGAGCCAGGCGCGACGCGTACGACACCGGGAAGAAACGCGAATCGTCGTAGCCGGGCGGAACGACGTAGATGTTCTCGTTCGAGATACCGTACTCGTCCTTGCAGAGGATATCGCGCTGCACCGGCGTCGTCGCAATGATCCCGTCGCACTCGTCGTAGATCACCTTCTCGTTGCGGATGCGCTGCCGGAAGTTGTACTTGCGCTCATTCTCCTCTGGGTCGCCGTCCATGTTGTCGCGCTTCCAGGCGCCGATCGAGTGCGGCGTATGCACGTGGGGGATGCGCAGCCGATTGGCCAGCCCCTGCCCGGCCAGCCCGGCGTCCCAGTAGTGGCTGTTGATGAACGAATAGCGCAGGCGCTTGGCGTGGATGTAGCGCACGGCGTTCTGGATCCATTCCGGAATATGATGATACAGAGTCTCTTTGGGTATGAACTCGTCGCCGCCGCACGGGAACCGCAGAACGCGCACACGCTCATTCACCCGCTCTATGGCCGACTGACCCTCAAACTGGCGCGTCAGTACGTCTACCTGGTAGCCCATGCGCGCCAGGCACTTGCTCAGCTCGAGCACGTATACCACTTGGCCGCCCGTATCCGGCTTGCCGAACTGCGCCTCCGCCGCCACGTAGCCGTGGGTCGAGATCATCATTATGCGTTGCTTGGTAGACACCGCTGTTCTCCTTTCAATCCGCGAATTCCGGCCGCACGGCCCCCGCTCCTTCGGGCCGGCCATGGCCAGGCGCCGCGTTTGCGAACACGGCCTCTGACGGCACGCTCATCATGCTCGCCACGCGCTGCAGCGTGGCCAGAATCATCATTTGCTCCCAATCCGGCAGCTTGGCCAACTGCTGCCGGAAACGCGTGTGCAAAACGGACGGAACGTCCTGCAAAGCCTCGATGCCGCTCGGCGTGGGTGTCACTGTGATAGTGCGGCGGTCATGCGCGCTGCGGCTGCGGGTGAGCAGGCCCTTGCGTTCAAGCCGGTCCAGAATGCCGGTGATGGTCGGCTGGCTCAGGCGTACGGCCCGGGCCAACTCACCGGCGGTGGCGTGGCCACAGCGGCAAGCCGCCCGCAAAGTGGCGATCTGCGGCCCCGTCAGGCCATGTTCGAGCACGAACCAGCGGGAATGCAGATCAACCGCCCGGACGATGCTTTGGATGGCCCACGCCACGCCGTCCTCAACGCCGGATCGACGAGCTTCCCGGTTGTCTCGATGCATGATTTCGATCCCGCACTAACGATTTGCACACAAAATGTTATTAATCAGCACGACAAACAGTCTAGATTGGTCTTTGGCCGTGCTGTGAATAGTATTATGCGCCAACCATCGTCAATTTCAACTGCAATCCTTTAGTTTGCGACAATATAGATAATTTGCGAGCTAAATAAAGTTGCGTTGCCGGCGACGTGTTCGGGTAGGTCAGCACCTGCACCACGAATCGCCATAAATCGTTTTTCATTATATGCTTACACGACAAGGCCATGTTCTGGGCCGGTTGCTCGTCGGCTGGCCCAGGGCCGCCTGGACGACGACGAACATGGTGTTGTTGGCCATCCGTGTTATTTGGAATCTGAAAGTGAGCCCCGCCCACACCGGGCCGCTGCAAGCCGCCCGCAGGCGTTGCTCCAAGATGGCGGGCGCCGCCGAGCGGCTCGACCGCGACCCCAAAGCGGTATTGAAGTTGGTGGGACGTGCGTCGTGATTGGTCAGAGCGGCGTCGCGCTGGCGGGCGTGGACCACGGGCAGGGCAGCGGCCATGACCCGGCAGGCGTGACTGAGCCGGCGACAAATGTCCGCGACTGAACGCGAGGCGCGCGGGAGTGGGTGACGACCGCGACGGCGATAGCGAACCTTCGGCGGCCGGGCCGCGCCTTGTTCGTGCGCGCGTTGCAGGCATCTTGAACGGTTGGCGTTTCGCTTGCCCGACCGGGGTCCGAGCTTATAATTGGCCTTTTCCGACCCGCGGCGGCGGGCTGCTCCCGCGGCTGCGTACAAGGTGTGGCAGAAAGGACTACCGTGGCAAGCTCAGTCCAACCCCTATGTGCTCATGGCCACTTTGCGCTCCGCCGGCTGCATTCACTCTGCGGCATCTTCCCAATCGGCGTGTTCCTGATCAACCACATGCTGACGAACTCGACCGCCCTGCTGGGATCGGTCGTGGGCGAGCATTTCACCCACCACGTCGCCCTGATTCACAGCCTGCCCTGGCTGCTGGCCATCGAGGTCATATTCATCTTCATCCCGCTCGCCTTCCACGGCATTTACGGCCTGATCATCGCGCTGGAGGGCCGTGCCAACTACGCCAGTTACCCCTACATGGACAACTGGCGCTACGCTCTGCAGCGCATCACCGCCTACATCACGATCGTCTTCGTCGTCGTGCACCTGCTGCACTTCCGCCTGGCACACTGGTTGGGCGGGCCGTCCTACGCCGACGCCGTCCACACCGGTCAGACCTTCGCCATCACGCAGGACGGCTTCCTGAATATGCTGCTGCCCACCTGGGTCTGGATGGTGATCTACGTCATTGGCTTGAGCGCCGCGGTCTTCCACTTCTGCAACGGCATCGTGACGTTCTGCATTACCTGGGGCATCGCCGTCAGCGTCAACGCGCGCAAGCGGCTTTCGCTCCTGGCCGGTGCGCTGGGCCTGTTGCTGCTGGCCTGGGGGCTGCTGTCCTTGTACGCCTTCGGGACGTTTCAACGGCCGGCCGACAACGCCGCGCCCGACCACCACACCGTGGCGGTCCGGACTGTGGACTGATCCCGGCCGACCCCAGCCGTCCGCAACTGACAGACGTTCTGCGCGGTGAATGCCGGCGCCGCAGTGCGCGTGCGGTCAATCCTCGCTGTCCGTGGCCGGGAACAGCGCGTCGATCTCCTGCATGTCCTGCGGCGTGAGTTCGAACTCGGTGGCCGCGATGTTCTCCTCGACCTGCGCCACGCGGCTCGCGCCGATGATCACGCTGCTGACCGTCTCACGCTGCAGCAGCCACGCGATTGCGAGCTGCGCCAGCGCCATGCCGTGCCGCTCGGCGATCGGCCGCAGGCGATCAACCCGTTCAGCCAGCTCGCGGTCAACCGCCTTGAAGAAGTAATTCATGCGCTCATCGGAGGCCCGGCTGTCCGGCGGGACGTGTCCGCCGGAGTACTTGCCGGTAAGTACGCCCTGCTTGAGCGGGCTCCATACCACCTGTCCTAGCCCTTTCTCCAGGCAGGTCTTCTGCACGCCGTTCTTCTCGACCCGGCGGGCGGCGATGCTGTATTCCGGCTGGTTCGAGACGGGCGGGTAGGCATTCAGGGCAAAGGCCCACTCGAAGGCATGGTCGATCGCCGCTGCGGGCCACTCGCTGACCCCCCAGTACAGTATCTTGCCCTGTCGAACCAGGTCGTCCATCGCCCGGACGACCTCGTACATCTCGACCTCTTCATCGAGACGGTGACACTGATACAGATCGACGTACTCCGTGCGCAGCCGCCGCAGCGACCCGTGAATACTCTCGAAGATGTGCTTGCGCGACAGGCCGCAGTCGTTCACGCCGTCGCTCATCGGGAAGAAGACCTTCGTCGCCAGCACGATATCCTGGCGCCGAAACTCACCCAACAGACGGCCGTAGCATTCCTCGCCGCCGCCACGGGCGTAAATGTCGGCCGTATCGAAGAAGTTGACGCCCAGTTCAAACGCCCTGTGCACGCAAGGAGCCGCCACGTCGTCGCCGAACCGGCCCCCGAACGTAAGCCAGTTTCCCAGCCCGATCTCCGACACCTTGACGCCGGCTTTTCCGAGTCTGCGGTACTTCATAGTCTTGACCTGCTGCAAACACACGCCGGGACTGCTACCCAGCGCGCGTGACGCCTGTCCGTTGCCGACCTTCCCGTGGGCCCAGAGCCCAGCGGCGGACGGCACCTCTGATTCACAAGATTATTACGTATACTGCCGAGACGGGCTTGCGTCCACGCTGAGCGGCGGGTGTCGCGCGGCTACCGCCGACTGGTAGAGCGGAGCGTGGGTCCCGCGCTCACAAGGGGGGCGCCAAACCAGATGCGACAGGTCGGATCTGCGCCTCGCGTGTCGGCGGGTGATCCGTGGGGGGGGCCTGTCCGGGTCAACTCTCGGTCAGGCCGAGCTGGGCCGCCCTAATGAGCAAATCCAACTCCTGCGACCATTCGCCGAAGTTGCCGGCCTCCTGCGCCCGGAAAGCCGACTCCATCCGCGCCGCCACGTCGCTGATTTCCGGATAGCCGTAGGACCCGCTGGCGCCCTTCAGGCGGTGCGTGAACGTGGTGAGCTGGTTCCAATCGAGGTCCTCGAAGGCCCGTCGCAGCTCCGCCAGGCGGTCCGGCAAGACTCGGACGAAATCCTCAACCACGTCGCGCAGCTCGGCATCCTCGACGAGCAGTTGCGAGACCAGTTTCCTGGGACTGGTGGTGGTCACGGTCAATCCTCGTGGCCGGACGTCGCGTGGACGTTTCGCCCGGCGCAGGGCTTCCAAGGTTGGACCGGCGCAGCACTACGCATGCTTCCCCGTTACGATCGAGGATCGGCAAATTGTCGATACTGATTGAAATGAATGACCAGGGCCCATAGTCTTCCGCACGGCGACGTCGGAAGATCGTACAACACACGTTGCTGTGGCGGATGCCGCCCCAGTCTGGAAGGCGGCCGGAGATGGAAAGCAGGCCCCGGAGTTGCCCATGTGCGGAATAATTGCGTATATCGGACATCGCGAGGCCTGCCCGATTCTCACCGAGGGGCTCAAGCGGCTGGAATATCGCGGTTATGACTCGGCCGGCGTGGCAGTCGTGAGTGACGACAAGCTGGTCATCCGGCGTGCGGTCGGCCGCATTTCGGCCCTCGAGGCCAAGCTTGATGGGGCGCTGAACGGCGCGACCGTTGGGATGGCCCATACGCGCTGGGCGACGCACGGCGCCCCTACGGAGGCGAATGCCCACCCGCATTGCGACGCCAACGGACGGCTAGCGCTGGTCCACAACGGTATCATTGAGAATTATCGGGCCTTATCGACCTACCTGCGACATGAGGGCATCGAACTCGTCAGCGAGACGGACACCGAAGTCCTGGCGAAGCTCATCGGCCATCTCTACGCGGGCAACTTGGCTGACGCGGTCCGGAAGGCGCTGAACGAGGTGCGCGGCACATTTGGCATCGCGGTCATTCACGCCGACGAGCCGGACGTCATCGTCGGCGCGCGGCGGGGCAGCCCGCTGATCGTCGGGATCGGCAAGGACGAGTACATCATCGCCTCCGACGCCTCCGCCATCCTCCAGCACACGTCGCAGGTCATTTACCTCGAAGACAATGAGATCGCGGTGGTGCGTCGCGACGGTGGTTTCCGCACGATGACGCTGGACGCCGCCCCGGTCAGCAAGGAAGTCTCCGAAATCGAATGGACGCTCGAGCAGCTCGAGTTAGGCGGGCACGAGCACTTCATGAGCAAGGAAATCTTCGAGCAGCCCGAAGCGCTGCGCAATTGCACGCGCGGGCGCATCGACGTGGCCGAGGGCCGCGTCGTGCTCGGCGGCCTGGTCAACGTGGCGCGCGAGATCGTGCGCTGCGATCGCATCATCCTGACGGCCTGCGGCACGGCCTGGCATGCCGGCCTGGTCGGCGAGTACATCTTCGAAGAGATGGCGCGCATTCCCTGCGAGGTCGAGTACGGCAGCGAATTCCGCTACCGCAACCCGATCATCACGGACCGCACGCTGGTAATCGCCATCTCGCAGAGCGGCGAGACGGCCGACACGTTGGCGGCCGTGCGCGAGGCCCGCGAGAAGGGCGCGCTGGTGCTGGGCATCGTCAATGCGGTCGGCTCGACGATTGCGCGCGAGACGGACGCGGGGGTCTACCTGCACGTGGGTCCGGAGATCGGCGTCGCGTCCACCAAGGCCTTCACCGGCCAACTGACGGTCCTGTCCATGATGGCGGCCTACCTGGCCCGGCGGCGCCACATGAGCCACAGCGACTGCCAGCAGTACCTGCAGAATCTCAGCCAAGTGCCGTCTGCGGTTGAGCGGGCCCTGGAAGTGTCGGACCAGGCGCGTGACATTGCGGCGCGCTACATCGATGCCAACAACTGGCTCTACCTGGGTCGCGGGCTGCAGTATCCGGTGGCATTGGAGGGGGCGCTCAAGCTGAAGGAAATCAGCTACATTCACGCGGAGGGGCTGCCGGCCGCCGAGATGAAGCACGGCCCCATAGCCCTGATCACCCAGAATATGCCGGTCGTCGTTATCGCAACGCACGACCACCTCTACGAGAAGGTCGTCAGCAACATCGAGGAGGTTCGCAGCCGCGGCGGCCATGTCATCGCCATCGCCAGTGAAGGCGATCGGCAGATCAGGGATATCGCCGAACATGTCGTCTACGTGCCCGATGTCCCCGAGTTGCTGCAGCCGCTCCTGACCGTCGTGCCCCTGCAGCTTCTGGCCTATCATGCGGCGGTGCTGCGCGGCTGCGACGTCGACAAGCCGCGCAACCTCGCCAAATCGGTCACGGTGGAATAGCTCCCCCGCAAGCCTCCTTGTGCCACGGCTCCCGAGCCGGTCCGCGCGGGCCCGGCGGCCGGCAAGCTTAACTGCTTCTAAGGCGTTAACTTAAGGAAGGCGGACTCAGGCGTCTGGTTCGCACGTCACCAGCAGGCTGCAGGTGGCGAACTGGTCAACATACAGTTCGGCGCGTTCCTTATGCGTCACGAGCAACAGGCTCTGACCGCACTCGTGCGCCTCGATTGTCCGGGCTATCGCTTCCTGCTCGTTCAGGCGCGTCAGCTTCAGGATCGTTACGATGACGTGGTCAAACGTGTTGATGTCGTCATTGTGCAGTATTACGCGATAAGGCGGCAACTGCCGCGCCTGCTCGCGTTCCTTGACATCGGTAGTGGGGTCCAGGGATGGGTCGCTCAAAGGTTGCTCCGGTCGGTCGCCCACCGGCGGCGCAAACTACCTAACCTATTTTAGAACATAGCGTTGCGGACCGAGTCGTCAAGAGCAAACTGCCGGGGCGCCAATGACCGGCAGCCACGCGCCGGCGGGCGGCCGTCGATTTCGACGCGCGGAGTGGCTGAAGCGGGCCGCGCCGTTACAATGCCGCGCTACGGAACTGCCGGGGCGTTCCGGGAGAGGACCTATGACATTGCCGCGTTTTCTGCTGGTGGTACTGACCGTCCTGGCGGCCACGGCGCCGCTTGCCGCCCAGGACACCGATGACGGTCTGGCCGCCCTGCGGACCAAGACTACCCTGACCGACGACGACCGCGCCACCATCCAGACCTGGGTGCGGCAGCGCAGCACTGCGATCATCGGCAACGACGAGGCGAGCGCGGCGGTGGCGTTTGCCCAACTGCGCGACGGATACAGCGGCAATCGCGAATTCCTGGACGCGTACGTAACGGCCGGCATCAACGCCGTCCGGGGAGCCATTGCGTCGGCTGACCTAATCGCTGCGGCCCGACTCGTGGTGTTGCTCAACCACTTCAATGACGTGCGCACACTGGATGTGCTGGTCAGCGCGCTGGGCGACAATCGCGCGGCCGTGCGTGCGGCGGCGGCCACAGGCCTGGCCACGCTACAGCCCAAGCTAACCGGCAACCCTGACGCGTTTCGCCAGGCGATCGAAGCCCTGCGCGCGGCCGGCCGCCGCGAGCAGTCCGCCAAGACGCTCGAGTCGATCTGTCGGGCTTTGGATTACTCCTCCGTCCAATCGGCCGCCGACCGCAAGGCCGCGGCCCTCGCACTACTGGCCATCCTGCAGGAGCGCGCCCAGCAAGCGACGACCGGGCGGCTCTCGGCGTACGGTGCCGACTACGTGGGCGTCCAAGCAGTAAACAGACTCCTGGCGGCTCTGGAACCCGCGCAGCGCAACGACTACGCGGCCGCAGTGGCCAGGTTCCTGCACCACGCCGTCCGCCGGTATGCCGGCGGCGAAGACCAGTTGTGCAAGGTCGACGACCAGACCGGCAGCGCCGACAGCATCGCCCTGCGCAACGTCACGGAGCTGCTGATTCGCGAGTGTGAGCAGCAACTCGTCGCGCTGCTGAAGCCCGCGGATGCCCCACAGGTGACCGAGAGCATGCAGCGGGCGGAATGCACCAACGTGGTGATCGAGATGAACCGCTGGGCCGAGGTGCTCAAGGGCGCCATTGGACTACAACTGCCTAACGTGGAAAGCCCGCCCGAGCAGGGCGACTAGCCACACCGCCTCAGACCCGGCCGCTCAGGCCCGCGCCGACCCCTAGCCTCGAAAATACGCTGCGTTTGTCTCGGCGGAAGCGCGCCACTTAACCGGCAAGTCCCCGTCGGCAAAGATGGCCTTGACTGGGCACTCATCCACGCACAGCCCGCAATCGATGCACGTCTCCGGATCAATGAAGAGTTGGGCGGCACTGTCGAAGCCGGGCTCGTCCGGACGCGGATGGATGCAATCGACGGGACAGACCTCCACGCATGACCCGTCCTTAACGCCAATGCACGGCTGAGTGATGTAGTGCGGCACCAGCAGTCCTCCTGAATAAGCGGCAGATCCTGCCGCCCGAACGCGTTCTCATCGCGGCCCGACAGCGGGATTATAGAAGCCGGCGATGGGCTGGATGTGCCAGTCGGCTAGCCGGGCACTGTGGTCGGTGGGCACCCGTGTCGGTCGACGTCGCCGGCCGGCGCCAGTAGCGCTCCGGAGCGCCGAAGCTTAAGCACTTGTTTCAACAGTCATTTAGGTCACAGCATCCCGCCACAGCCTCTAGTTCTGGACAGGCGCTGTCGGATACTTCTGCAAAACCGGGCACAATAAGACCGCATATCCGGCGGTCAAAGGCGGTGGTGAAAACGGCCACACGGTTAACCCGATAAGTAAGCGCAATGGAACTGGTATGTTACGGCACCGAGGCGGGCCGGCCACGACGCTTCGGCATAGTCTTCGCGTCTATGCTGCTGGCGCTGGGCCCCATGGTCGCCGCGCGCGCCCAGACCGACGCGGCCCAATCCACGCTCGTCGCCGCGGATGGCACTGCCATTGCTGACGCCGTTGACACTGAACTAGTAACTGTGACGCTGCTGGCGGCGGACGGCACGACCCCCGTCGTTGGCCACTCGGTCATGCTCGCCGTCGCGGCCGGCGGCTCGGCCGGGCTGACGATCAGCGCCCCGTCGGGGCCCTCGAGCGCGGCCGGCGTGGTCACCTTCACCGTCAGTTCAACCATCTCGAAGGTCGTCACGCTTCAGGCCATCGACCTTACCGATGCCATCGTGATTAATCAGACTGCCGACGTGAACTTCACGCCAAACACTAGCGACGCGGACAACGCGAGCGTGGCGGCTGCCAACGGAACCGCCGTGGCGGACGGCGTGGAAACGGACCTCATCACCGTGACACTCCTGAACGCGCTGGGTAATCCCGTGCCCGGGCACGATGTATCGCTGGCGGTCAGTGCCGGCGGGGCGGCCGGCGTGTCTATCAGCGCACCCTCCGGCGTGTCTGATGTCGCCGGCGTCGTGACCTTCACGGTCAGCTCGACGATTTCCAAGACCGTGACCTTCCAGGCCACCGACGACACTGACGGCGTCTTGATCACACAGACCGCCGACGTCGATTTCACGCCCGATCTTACCGACGCGGACGCGTCAACGGTTGTCGCAGCCGACGGCAGCGCCGTTGCCGATGACCTGGACACTGAGGTGATCACTGTGACAGTGATGAACGTCGCGTCAGCCCCACTGTCCGGCCGCGACGTGTCGCTGGCCGTGGTCGCCGGGGGAGCGGCGGGGGTCAGCATCAGCGCCCCTTCGGGCCCGTCGGATGCCGCCGGCGTCGTGACGTTCACCGTCAGATCCAGCATTTCGAAGGTCGTCACCTTCCAGGCCACCGACGACACTGACGGTATCATCATCACGCAGACGGTCGCTGTCGATTTCACCCCGAACGAGACTGATCCTGACACGGCCACGGTAGCGACCGCCGACGGCAGTGCCGTCGCCGACGGCGTGGAGACCGAACTCGTAACCGTCACGCTGCTGAACGCGGCGGGAAACCCGATGGTCGGGCATGACGTGTCTCTGGCCGTCATTGCCGGTGGGGCGGCGGGCGTGTCCATCAGCGCGCCTTCAGGAGTTTCCAGCGCGGCCGGCGTGGTGACCTTCACCGTCAGCTCGACCATATCGAAAACCGTCACCTTCCAGGCCACCGACGATACCGACGGCGTGGCCATCACACAGACCGCCGACGTGGACTTCACGCCGAACGTAACTCATGCCGGCAACTCCACCGTGGGAAGCGACGACGGCAGCGCCGTGGCCGACGGCGTCGAAACCGAGCTCATAACCGTTACGCTGCTGAACGCGGCGGGCAACCCGGTCTTCGGGCATGACGTATCCCTGGCCGTCAGTGCCGGTGGGGCGGCCGGCGTATCCATCGGCGCGCCTTCGGGCGTTTCCAGCGCGGCCGGCGTGGTGACCTTCACCGTCAGCTCGACCATATCGAAAACCGTCACCTTCCAGGCCACCGACGATACCGACGGCGTGGCCATCGCACAGACCGCCGACGTGGACTTCACGCCGAGCATAACCGACGCCGGCAACTCCACCGTGGCAAACGACGACGGCGCAACCGTGGCCGACGGCGTCGAAACTGAGCTGATCACCGTCACGCTGCTGAACGCCGCGGGCAACCCGGTGTTCGGTCATGATGTTTCGTTAGCGGTCAGTGCGGGCGGGGCGGCGGGCGTATCCATCAGCGCGCCGTCGGGCGTCTCCGATGCGGCCGGCGTCGTGACCTTCACCGTCAGCTCGACGATTTCCAAGACCGTGACCTTCCAGGCCACGGACGACACCGACGGCGTCCCCATCACACAGACGGTCGATGTGGATTTCGCGTCGAACATAACTGATGCAGACACGTCAACCGTCGTGCCCGACGATGGAACCGCCGTGGCCGACGGCCTGAACACGGAACTCATCACCGTTACGCTGCTGAACAACTCGGGCAACCCGGTCTTCGGCCACGACGTCTCGCTGGCCGTCGTGGCCGGCGGCGCGGCCGGCGTGTCTATCAGCGCGCCTTCGGGCGTGTCCGATGCCGGCGGCGTGGTGAGCTTCACCGTCAGCTCGACCGTCGCGAAGACCGTTACGTTCCAGGCCACGGACGACACTGACGGCGTCACCATCACGCAGACGGCCGACGTCGAGTTCACACCCAACTTCACCGACGCGGACACCTCAACGGTCGTGGCCGCTGACGGCAGCGCGGTCGCCGACGGCCTGGATACGGAGCTGATCACGGTCACCGTGCGCAACGCGGCCGACGCGCCCCTGCCGGGGCGGACCGTCTCGCTGGCAGTCCTGGCGGGTGGGGCGGCGGGCGTGTCCATCAGCGCGCCGTCGGGGCTGTCGGACGTCAACGGCGTGGTGACTTTCACCGTCAGTTCAACCATATCCAAGGTCGTCACGTTCCAGGCCACGGACGAGACCGACGGCACCGTCATTACGCAGACCGCCGACGTGGACTTCACGCCGAACGTAACGGATCCCGACGTTGCCACGGTCGTGGCGGCCGACGGCGGAGCGGTCGCCGACGACGTCGATACGGAACTGGTGACCGTGACCCTCCTCAACGCGGCCGGCAATCCCATGGTTGGGCACGCCGTCGCGCTGGTCGTCAGCGCCGGCGGGGGGGCGGGCGTATCCATCAGCGCCCCATCGGGTGTCTCCGACGTCGGCGGCGTGGTGACGTTCACCGTCCGATCCAGCATAGCCAAAGTCGTCACCTTCCAGGCCACCGACGACACTGACGGCGTCGTCATTACTCAGACGGCCGCGGTCACCTTCGCGCCAAACGTAGCCGACGCCGACAACGCGACCGTGGTGGCCGCCGACGGAACCGCCGTCGCGGACGGCGTCGAGACCGAGCTCATCACCGTCACGCTCCTGAACGCCCTGGGGCATCCGGTGCCCGGGCACGACGTCTCGCTGGCAGTCATCGCCGGCGGGGCCGACAACGTCACCATCAGCGCGCCCTCGGGCGCTTCAGATGCCAGCGGCGTAGTGACCTTCACAGTCAGCGCCAGCGAGCCCAAGGTTGTCACGTTCCAGGCCACTGATGACACGGACGGCGTCGTTATCACCCAGACCGCCGTCGTTACCTTCGCGGCCAACGTCGCTTCGGCGGCCACTTCGACGGTCGTCGCCGCTGACGGCAGCGCCATCGCCGACGGCGTCGCGACTGAGCTGATCACCGTCACGCTGCGGAACGCCGGCGGCAACCCGGTCTGGGGACATGATGTGTCGCTGGCGATCATCGCCGGCGGGGACGCGGGCGTGACCATCAGTGCGCCGTCGGGCCCTTCGGATGCCGCCGGCGTCGTCACCTTCACCGTCAGCTCTGTCCAGCCCAAGGTCATCGTGCTGCGTGCCGAGGACGACACGGACGGCGTTACCATCACCCAGACTGCCGTAGTGACCTTCACACCGGGCGCCCCGCATCACCTCAACTTCGTCGTGCAGCCCAGCAACACCGACCGTGCGACACCGCTGCTCGTGTCAATCGAAATCGTCGATGCCCTTGACCACCGCGTGAACGTGACCAGCCCCGTGACCATCACGCTGCTCGATCCGGACGGCTGCGGTGGCACGCTGAGCGGCACGACCACCAAGGCGGCCGTCGCCGGACTGGCCGAGTTCACCGACGCCGAGAACGTCAAGGTTACGGCCACGTGCCACGCCTACTACCTGCGGGCCTCGTCGGCCGGCGTGGCGTCGGTCGACTCGAACCTGTTCCATGTCGGGCTGGGCTCCAACATCCTGTGCGCCGCCGCCGGCGTCACTGTGCACGACACGCACACCGACCTGACGGCCACCTACGCGATTGAAGGCGACGAGGTCCCGGCTTTCACGGTCGCTTACGGGCTGAAGTACGGCCCCGGGGCCGCGACCAGCATTGACACCGTCCTGGGTACCCACGTCGTTACCGCGCTCGGGCTGCGTTCGCCCGGCCTGCACACGATCAGCCTGGGCGACGTGCGGCCCGCCCTGGATCGGGCCGTCCGCCACGGCGACCAGCTCGTCGTGCACATCGACTCAGACAACGTGGTGCAGGAGGCCTCGGACGACGACAACATCGCCGCGACCAGCCTCCACGTTGACTTGGTGCTCACGGACCTGCTGACCGACATTCGCGGCGGCGGCTCGAACGCGCGCATCTTCTACACGGTCGTCAGCCCGGCGGCGGTGCCGGATTTCGCCATCCGCGTGGGACTCGACTGGGACCGGGACGGCGTCATCGACGAACCGTTGCCGGACATCTACGCGACGGACACGCTGACCCAGCCCGGCGCCCACGTCGTAACCGTGAACCTCGCCGAGACGCTGCTCGCGCGCGGCCTGAACCAAGACGCCCCCTTCGGAATCATCGCACTGCTGGACGTGAACAACGAAGTCGCCGAGGCCGACAACGTTGGCAATAACCGCCGCAGCACGACCGACCACGGCTACGTAGCGCTTACGCTTGCCCTGGTGAACACGCTGGAGCCGGTCCTCGTTGGTGATGAGCTGGCACTGCTTTGGCGCGTCGCCAACAGCGGCAGCGTGCCCGCCACGGATGCCGTCCTGACCCTCGCCATCCCCGGCGACCTGGTCTTCCTCCAAGCCGAGTCCGCTGACGACGAGCAGATCTTGGAAGCGCTGGAATACG
Organism: uncultured Planctomycetales bacterium; assembly: GCA_964550375.1. Classification (GTDB taxonomy): domain Bacteria; phylum Planctomycetota; class Phycisphaerae; order UBA1845; family Fen-1342; genus JAAYXS01. The sequence continues at coordinate 38,958 of CAZJYX010000006.1, forward strand.
GCGCCGGCGTGGCCATCGCGCTCGGCACGCTGCCGCCCGGCGAAATCCTCGACGTGGCGGTCTACCTGGAAGCCCGTAGCCGCGGGCAGTTCAACATCTGGGCCACCGTCGCGACGGACAGCTATACTGTCCAGGCCGAAGATACGCGCATCACTGTCCGCGGCGAGGGCGATGAGGACGGCGACCCGAGCGGCGTTGTGGTGGAAGATATAACTAGCACGGTGCATTTTGTAGGACTATGCGGGGCGGCGGGCGTGCCGCTGCTGACGCTGAACCTGTTGGCCATGCTGGTCATGAAGGCGTCGCTACGCGCCCGCCGAAGATGACGCAAGGAGGCCGATCATTCGCACGAACCATTCCAGCCTGGTGCGACTTGGCGTGGCGGCAGCACTGAGCTCGTGCCTGCTGGCCGGCTGCCATCCGCCACCCGTCAACCTCCTGGGCGTGGGCCTGGGCTACCTCCTCGGCCGCTGGGAGGCCACGCGCGTCGAAGTCGTCATTACGGAACGCACCTGCTACCAGGACGGCGTGCAGATCCCCTGCCCCTGAGGCGGCGGCGCGTGTGGGCGGGCGTTCGGGCGCGCGCTGCGGACAGGCGGGGCATTGTCGAAATAGTGCCTGACGCTACCGGGGGTCACGCGCCCGGCTCAATCCGGACGGTAAGTCCTGATGCGCACCAGGTGAATCGTCACGCCGACCGCGATGCCCAGCAGCAGCAGGCGGACCCACCACAGCGAGACCACCAGCCAAGCGGTTGAGCCGATCGTTAGCCACAGCAGCACCAGCGCGAGGATCTTCTGTTTGCGCGGTATGCCTTTGCCTTCCCGATAGTTCCTGATGTACGTTCCACACCAGCGGTTGGTAATCAGCCAGTGATGGAACCGTTCTGAGCTGCGCGCATAGCAGCTTGCGGCCAGCAGCAGGAAGGGCGTGGTGGGCAGCAGCGGCAGGAGCATGCCAAGCACGCCCAGTGCCACGCACAACGTGCCACAAACGATCAGCAGAGTCTTGAGCGGCTCCCGCAATGGCTTCTGCTTCATTTGCTCACGCCGTGTCCTCGTCGCCGCCGCAGAGTCGGCGCCAGCGGGCCCGCCGGACAGTCTTGCCAAAGACGCACTTGCGCCTGTTCAGGCAACCCTGGTCGCCCGCTCGGCCGCCTGCTCCGGAGGATCAGCGTGGGCAACTCCTGCTCCCGGCCCCTCAGGCGGGCGACACCCGCCCGACGGCGCCCGGCTGAGGTTCGGCGTGTGCCGCCGGTTTGCGCTCCGCCAGGGCCGTTGAGACGCATGCGGGGAACATAACGGGGCAGGGTAGGAGCCGCAACGCGGTCGTCCGGGCGAGCGGCTGTCCGGGCCGATCGGCCCGCGTCGCCATCCGCACCTGCCCGCTGGCTGCCGGTCGGCTGAAGGGCAGGTTCGCAGATGGCCGATAAGGGGGAGTACGCCGCGCTGCCGTTGGCGTCGGCCCTGGTTGTGCCCTGACCCTGGATACAGGAAAGCCCCGTTGCCCTGGATGGTTGCTTTGTACGGTCTTGGTGCGCTCGCGGGCGGGCCGGCCGACTGTGCCACCGGCCGTACTGACTGAGCGGGCCGCTACTTGCACGAGTGTTGCCCGGGCCCGGTGACGGATATACGTCTGTTCGCGTGGGCGAGTCGGGCGCAACTATTTCCAGGCGCGGTTTCTGGTAGTTGCGACAGCAGACCGCGGCTATTATAGGCCCCTGGCGCTGTCCACACAGGTTGGGGATGAAGCGAAGTGTCAACTGGGTTGCGTCGTGCGCAATGGAGTTCTGTGATGCCGGAGACAATTGAGGCTTTTGTCAGCAAACTTCAAGCCGACGGGGTGCGGGCGGGCCAGGCGGCGGCTGACAAGATTTGCGCCGAGGCGGAGGAGCGGGCGGGACGCATAATCGCGGAGGCCGAGGCGCAGGCCAAGAAGATCATCGCCGATGCGGCGGCTGAGCGCGAGAAGATCCTCAGCCGCGCGGAGACGGAGTTGAACCTCGCGGCCCGCGACACGGTGATTCGCCTGCAGGGATCGTTGAGTCGGGCGCTGCGCAGCATTCTCATGGGGGTGGCCCGCGAGCAGCTCACGGATGCCGCTTTCATTGGCGACTTGCTGCGTCAGATCGTCCTGCAGTTTGCGCAGGCGGACGTGGCCGGCCGGGGAACCATGTCCATCAACGTTTCGCCGAAGATGCGGGACCAGTTGACCCAGTGGGCGATTGAGACCCTGCACAAGGATCCCAAGATAAGCGGACACGGGGTCGACCTGCGCGGGACCCTCAAGGCGGATGGGTTCGAGTACGCGGTTGTTGACGGGACGGTCGAGGTTACTCCCGAGTCCGTGGTTGAGGTGCTCTCCGAGATCGTGGGGCCGGCCTTGAAGGAAGTCGTCGCCCGAGCCGCGGCCGACGATCATTGATGCGATGAGAAGCGACCGCATCTTCTACGTCACGGCTCTTTCCGCCCCGGGCGAGTTGGGCAGCACGCCGCCGGCCGACCCGACCCGGCTGCTGGAGCATCTGGCCCCGCTGCCGGTGGCGCGGGAGTTGGCCGAGGCGTTGCTCTTGTTCGACGATCTCCTGCAGCGGGAGGCGTTCCTGGCCGGCGAGCGGCAGGCGGTTCAGCCGACGGTGCTCACCGTGGCCCAGGCCCGCAACGAGGCTTCCTTGCCGGCGTATCTGGCGGTGCCCACGGAGTCCGGCTCGCTGGTGTCGCGGGTGGACGGCTTGTGGGAGGCGGCTTACCGGCACGCGGACCGCGTGGCCCGCAAGCATGGCAGCATCTTTCTCCGGGAGTGGGTGGCCTTCGAGGTCGCCCTGCGCAACGCGCTGGCTGGGGCGCGGGCGAAGCGGTTGGGTCTCGAGGAAGCCCATTATCTGGTGGCGGCGGACCTGGCCGATCCGCGCGCTGAATTCACCTCGGTGCTTGGCGAGTGGACGGCGGCGAAGACGCCCCTGGCAGGATTGCAGGCGCTGATCCGCGCCCGGTGGGCCTGGCTGGACGACCATGACGCCTGGTTCTCGTTCCGCGACGACGAGTTGGCGGCGTACGCGGCCCGGCTCATGCTGTTGCAGCAGTGGAAGCGCGTGGCGGACGACGAGGAGCGGCGCTCCGCCGGCACCCCGACTGACGAGTCCTCAATCTCTTTGGAAAGGGCAACACGTTGACTGGCAAGATCGTAGCGGTTTATGGAAACCTCGTGATCGCCGAGACGGATACCCAGGTGGTGCAGAACTCGGTCGGGTACTGCGTGCGGTCGGACGACGTGCGGCTATTGTCGGAGGTGGTGCGAGTTCGCGGTCGTCTGGCGGACTTGCAGGTCTTCGAGGAGACGCGCGGGCTGAAGGTTGGCGACACGGTCGAGTTCCGCCGGGAGTTGCTGTCGGTGGTGCTCGGGCCGGGCCTGCTGGGGCAGATTTACGACGGTCTGCAGAACCCACTGCCGAAGCTGGCGGAGCAGGTCGGCTTCTTCCTCCAGCCCGGCACGTACATTCGCGGCCTGCTGGCCAACAAGCAGTGGACGTTTACGCCCGAGGTGCAGGCCGGGGCGCGGGTCGAGCGCGGCGACGTGCTGGGCTCCGTGCCCGAGGGCATCTTCAAACACCACATCATGGTGCCCTTCAGTTGGTCGGGCTCGTTCACAGTGGAGAAGGTCGTCCCGACCGGCGAATACACCATTGATGACGAAATCGCCGTGCTGACCGACGAGGCGGGGGAAGCACGCTCCGTGTCGATGCACCAGAACTGGCCGGTGAAGCTCCCGCTCAACGTCGCGCGGCGCCGGCTGATGCCCACTGAGCCGCTGACGACGCGCGTGCGAATCATCGATTCGATGTTCCCGATCGTGCGCGGCGGAACGTACTGCATTCCCGGACCGTTCGGCGCCGGCAAGACCGTCTTGCAGCAGATCACCTCCCGCCACGCCGAAATCGACATTGTCATCGTGGCCGCCTGCGGCGAGCGCGCCGGCGAAGTCGTGGATACTCTCCGCGAGTTCCCGCAGCTAATCGACCCGCGGACCGGCCGCAGCCTGATGGAGCGCACCATTATCATCTGTAACACGTCGGCCATGCCGGTGGCGGCCCGCGAGGCGTCGGTGTACACCGCCGCCGCGCTGGGCGAGTACTACCGCCAGATGGGCCTGGACGTGCTGCTTCTGGCCGACTCGACCTCGCGCTGGGCCCAGGCGATGCGCGAGCTGTCCGGCCGACTGGAAGAGATCCCCGGCGAAGAGGCCTTCCCGGCCTACCTGGAAAGCCGCATCGCCGCCTTCTACGAACGGGCCGGCGCGCTCGAACTGCGCAGCGGCAAGGTCGGGAGCCTGACGATCGGCGGCACGGTCAGCCCGGCCGGCGGCAACTTCGAGGAGCCGGTCACGCAGGGCACCCTGAAAGTCGTGGGCGCCTTCCACGGCCTCTCGCGCGCCCGTAGCGACGCGCGCCGCTATCCCGCCATCGATCCGCTCGACTCCTGGAGCAAGTACGTGGGGATCATCGTGCCGGAGAAGGTGGGCCGCGTGCGGGCCCTGCTGGTGCGCGGCAGCGAGATCCGGCAGATGATGACCGTGGTCGGCGAGGAGGGCACGTCCACCGAGGACTTCACCGTCGCTCTCAAGGCCGATTTCTTCGACAACTGCTACCTGCAGCAGAACGCCTTCGATGACGTGGACGGCGCCACCCCGGCCGAGCGGCAGCAGCTCGTCTTCGACAAGATCCTCGAAGTGCTCGACCTGGACTTCGAGTTTGAGGACAAGAACACGGCCCGCCAGACGATGGTGCGGGGCTCGGACCTATTTCGAAACTGGAACTACGCCGCCACTGACAGCGAGGAATACCAGCAGTGGCTGACCCGGATCGATCAGTTCATCGCCACCAAGGGACGTGAGCAATGAGGAAGTACTACGACGACATCAGCCGCATTGCCGGCAACGTGGTGACGGTAAAGGCGGGCGGGGTGGGCTACGATGAGCTGGCGGTCCTGACCTCTGACCGCGGCGAATCACTGGCCCAGGTAATCCGTCTGGAAGGCCACCAGATCAGTCTCCAGGTGTTTGCGGGAACCCAGGGCGTGGCCAACAACGACCGCATCCGGTTCCTGCACAAGCCCATGCAGGTACCCTTCTCCGACGGCCTGCTCGGGCGCGTGTTCGACGGCTCGGCCCGGCCGCGCGACGGCCGCGGTCCGGTCGAGGGAGAGTTGATCGAGCTCGGCTCGCCGGCGGTCAACCCGGTAAAACGCCGCATGCCCGACAAGATGGTCCACACCGGCATCCCGATGATCGACATCTTCAACTCGCTGGTGCAGTCGCAGAAGCTGCCGATCTTCTCGGTCGCCGGCGAGCCGTATAACGAGCTGCTGGCCCGCGTCGGGCTACAGGCCCAGGCCGACATCATCATCCTGGGCGGCATGGGGCTGCGACACGACGACTACCTGAAGTTCCGCAATGCCTTCGAGCAGGGCGGCGTGCTCGGCCGGGCGATCATGTTCATCCACACCGCCGCCGACCCGGTGGTCGAGTGCCTGCTGGTGCCCGACCTCTGCCTGGCGGTCGGCGAGCAGTTCGCCCTCCAGGGCAAGTCCGTGCTGGTGTTGCTCACCGACATGACCGCCTTCTCGGACGCGCTCAAGGAGATCGCAATTGTCATGGAGCAGATCCCCTCGAACCGTGGGTACCCGGGCGATCTGTACACGCAGTTGGCCCGGAGATACGAGAAAGCCGTGGACTTTGACGGGGCCGGTTCGATGACCGTGCTGGCCTGCGTAACCATGCCCGGCGACGACGTGACCCACCCCGTGCCCGACAACACGGGCTACATCACCGAGGGTCAGTTCTACCTGCGCAACGGGCGCATCGAGCCCTTCGGGTCGCTCTCGCGCCTCAAGCAGCAGGTCAACGGCAAGACGCGCGACGATCACCGGGACATCATGGACGCCTGCATCCAGCTCTACGCTTTGTGCCGCGAGAGTCGCGAAAAGCGCGACATGGGCTTCGAGATGTCCGAGTGGGACCGGAAGCTCCTGACCTACGGCACCCTGTTCGAAGACAAGATCATGGCCCTGTCGGTGAACATCCCGTTGTTCGAGGCCCTCGACCGCTGCTGGGAGATCCTGGCAACCTGCTTCGAGCCGGCTGAGACGGGCATCCGGCGGGCGACCATCGACAAGCACTGGCCCCAGCCCCTGAGTTGACCGCGGAGGCCGGCTGAACGTGGCGAAGAAGATCAAACTCACACGCCCGGAGCTGAAGCGGCAGCGCGACCTGCTGGCGCGCTACCGCCGGTTTCTGCCCATGCTCAAGCTCAAGCAGCAGCAGTTGCAGGTCGCGCTGCGCGAGGTCACGCAGCGCCGCGCCAAGGTGCAGGCCGAGCTGGACGAGGCCACGCGGACGTTTCAGGCGTACGAGGCGGTTCTGGCCGACCCGGCGGGTCTGCCGCTGCGGCCCTGGGCGCAGCCGGTCGAGGTCCGCACCTCGCGCTTCAACGTCGCCGGCGTGAGTCTGCCGGCGTTTGAAGAGGCCCTGTTTCCCGAGGCGCAGTACAGTCTGTTCGGCACGCCGGCCTGGGTGGATCGCGCCCTCGAGGACCTGCGCGGCATCAGCCGCCACCGGGCGCGCGTTGAGGTCCTGGACGAGGAGCATCGCCTGCTGAACCACGAGCTGACCCGCATCGTCCAGCGCGTCAACCTGTTCGAGAAGGTCAAGATTCCCGAATCGCAGGACGCCATCCGGGTCATTCGCATCAAGCTGGGCGACGAGATGACCGCGGCCGTCGGCCGGGCCAAGATCGCCAAGAGCAAGCTGACTCAGACCGCCGGGGCCGGCGGCGACGACAATGACGAGAACGGCGGAGAGGCCGAAACGGCATGATCGTACCGATGACCAAGGTGTTCGTGGTGGCGCGGCGCGGTGATCGCGACCAATTTCTGCGCGAACTGCGCGACCGCGGAGTCATCCACCTGACGCCCCTGGATCCGACCAAGGCGGCGCTGGACGAGAAGACCGCCGGGGGCATCCGGGACGTGGAGCGGGTGTTGCAGATTCTCGGGGCCCACGAGCCTGACGGCCCGGCCCCCACGCTGCAGCCGGCCGAGGCCGTTCAGGAAGTGCTGGATATCCAGCGTCGCACGGCTGAGCGCCAGAGTCGGCTCGCGTCACTCGAGCGTTTGCTGAAGAACTTGGCGATCTGGGGCGACGTGCGCGTGGAGCAGCTTGAGGCCCTGCAACAGGCGGGGCTGCAGGTGCGTTTCTTCGCCGTGCCGGAAGACCTGGTCGATGAGGTCCGGGCCGAGTGTGTGCATCCGCTAGGGCCGCTGGCGGGGCAGAAGGTGCTCGTGGCGGCGATAGATCGCCGGCGCGAGGTACACGTGCCCAAGAAGGCCCAGCCCCTCCCAACGCCGACGCGCGACGCGCCGTCGATTCGTGCCGAAGCAGCCGAAATCGAGGCGGCGATGATGCACGACGCCGCGCACCTGCGGCAACTGGCGCACCTGCAACCCGCGATTGAAGCGCACCTGGCCGAGTTGCGACAGCAGGCGGATTACGTGCGGGCCCTGCGCGGGTCCCTGAGCGATGAGCACCTGTTCGCATTGCAGGGTTGGATGCCGGCCGACGCGGCCCCCGCGTTGCAGGCCGATCTGTCGCAGGGCGAGCTGGTGGCGGCCGTCAGAATCGTGCCGCCCGACCCGGACGAGAATCCGCCCACGCTGATCCGCTATCCTTGCTGGGCCCGTCCGATCCGGGCCATGTTTGACATCCTCGGTACGGTCCCCGGCTACCGCGAGTTCGACCTGTCGGGCTTCTTCATGCTCGCCCTGCCGCTGTTCGGGGCGATGCTGCTCGGCGATGCCGGCTACGGCCTGGTCTTCCTGCTGATCGGGCTGCTGTGCCGGCGGCGCATTATCGCCGCCGTCAGTGGGGAGGCGGCAAATCTGATTCTGGTCTTCGGCACGGCAACCCTGGTCTGGGGCCTGCTGACCTGCAATTTCTTCGGCATCACGCCCAAGGAACTCGCCTTCGCGGGCGGGTTTGGCGACGTGGCCGAAATGCGCGCGGGGGGGGGCTTCTGGGCCCTGCTGGGCCGCATCATGCTGGGCATCGGCGTACTCTGGAACCCGGACGACGAGATAGCCCGCAACATGATCATCCAGGCCAGCTTCCTGATTGGCGGCACCCACCTGGTGCTGGCGCATCTGCGCCAGGCCCTGGGGCTGGCGCCGTCCCTGCGGTTCCTGGCGGAAGTGGGCTGGTGCAGTTTCCTGGCCGGCATGCTCGGCGTGGTCTGGATGCTGTTCTTCCCGGATCAGGTCTGGATGCCGACGCCCGTGATGATCGGCTTGCTGATCGCCGGTGCGGTGCTGGTCATTCTGTTCAGCCACCCCAGCCGCAACCCGGCCAAGCGCATCGGGTTGGGCCTGGTGGCGAACATTCTGCCGATGATCAGCACCTTCTCCGACACGGTCAGCTACATTCGTCTGATGGCGGTGGGATTGGCGAGCTACTACATTGCCAGCGCGTTCAACGGTCTGGCCTACCAGGTGGGCGCACCGTCGCCTTGGTTGTTGCCGGCGGCCGTCCTGATCGTGGTGCTGGCCCACGCCTTGAACATCGTGTTGGGTATCATCGCCATTTTCGCCCATGGCGTGCGCTTGAACATGCTGGAGTTTTCCAGCAACGCGGGAGTGCAGTGGGCCGGGTATCCCTTTGCCCCGTTCGCCCCGCGGGTCCGAACAGGTTAATTGCAGCGAAGGAGACGCAGGTATGGAATGGCTTGGCCAGTTGGGATTCGCTTTGCCGCTGGGGCTGGGCGCCGTGGGCAGCGCTCTGGGCATCGGGGCTGCCGGGCAGGCGGCTGCCGGGGCCTGGGCCAAGGAAGCCCGCGAAGGCAAGCGACTGAACTTCCTCTATATCGCCCTGACGGGCATGCCGTTGAGCCAGACCATCTACGGCTTCGTGCTCATGCTGGCGCTGCTCAAGGGGCAGGTCTACGACGCGGCGTTCCTTTCGGCCAACGCCGGCGCCCTGTTCAGCATCGGCCTGGCCTGCGGGCTGGGCGAGCTGTTCAGTGCCTGGATGCAGGGGAGCATCGGGGCCGCCGGCATCCGGGCCATGAGTGATGGCGAGGGCAAGCCGTTTGTCTTCTCCATCATTGCCATGGGTATCGCCGAAACCGTCGGCCTGTTCGCCTGCTTCTTCATGTTCCTGATGATGCCTTAAGCAGGGTCCCCCGTAAACGACCGCCGGGCTGAACGCGGAACGTTCAGCCCGGCGCTGCTTCGTGAATTCACTTCCACCGGATCACGCCTGGCGCGGCATCCGCCGCGGCCGTTTGCTCAGACCCGGCTGCGGGCCACGTACTTCGTGTGCAGCAGCTCGTGCGACTTCTCACTGAGCGGGTGGCCCAGAAACTCGCTGTAGATCGCTTTGATGGCCGGGTTGTCGTGCGACTTGCGCAGCGGCCGGCCCTCGTCCTCGCGATAGATCGCCTGGATGCGGGCGAGGCGCACGCTGTTGTCCGTCATGCGCGGCTGGCCGCCGCCGCCGATGCAGCCGCCGGGGCAGGTCATCACTTCGATGAAGTGATACTCGGCCTCGCCACGGCGGACACGCTCGATCACCTTGCGGGCATTGGCCAGGCCGTGCGCGACGGCCACCTTGAGCGTGGCGCCTTCGAGGAAGGACCATTCCGGCTTGGCACCGCTGACCTTGGCCGCGGCCTCCTTGACGCCGTCCAGCCCGGCGATCGGCTGCACGTGCAGATTGTCGAACGGCAGTTCGCGCCCGGTGACGATCTCCCAGGCCGTGCGCAGCGCGGCCTCCATGACACCGCCGGTGTTGGCGAAGATGTCCGCCGCGCCCGTGGACAGGCCCAGCGGCGCGTCCATTTCCTCGTCGGGCAGCAATTCGAAGCGGATGCCGGCCTGCTTGATCATGCGGCCCAACTCGCGTGTCGTCAGGACCGCGTCAACATCCTGCACGCCGCTGTCGAACATCTCGGGCCGCTGGCTCTCGAACTTCTTGGCCGTGCACGGCATGACCGACACGACGAAGATCTCCTCGGCCCGCTTGCCGATCTTCTCGGCGTAATAGGTCTTGGCGACCGCACCGAACATCTGCTGCGGCGACTTGCAGGTCGACAGGTTATCCGTCATGTCCGGGTAGTAGTGCTCGAGGAACTTGATCCAGCCCGGCGAGCAGCTCGTGAACATCGGCAGCGGGCCGGGCGCGTGATGGCCGTCGCCATGACCGTTGCCGCCCGTCAGCGCGTGCTTGAGCCGCATCAGCAGCTCGGTGCCCTCCTCCATGATCGTCAGGTCGGCGGCAAAGTTAGTGTCGAACACGCCGTCGAACCCGAGGCGCCTGAGGGCGGCCGTCATCTTGCCGGTTACCAGCGTGCCCGGCGGATAGCCGAAGCACTCGCCCAGCGCGGCCCGGATGGCCGGGGCGGTCTGGACGACCACGTGCTTGTTCGGATCGTCGAGGGCCTCCCAGACGGCCGCCATGTGGTCGGCCTCGTTGATGGCGGCCACCGGACAGACCGCAGCGCACTGGCCGCACTGCACGCACACCACTTCATCTAGTTCGGAGCAGAAGGCCGGGCCGATGACGGTGTTGAACCCGCGGTTCTGGGCCCACAGCGCGGCGACGCCCTGCACCTGGTTGCACACGGTCACGCAGCGCCGACACACGATGCACTTAGCGGTGTCGCGCGTCAGGGCCGGCGTGCTGGTGTCGCGGAAGCGCGCCGCCTTGGCGCCAGGGTAACTGATTTCCTTCACGCCCAGCTCACGCGCGACCGCCTGTAGCTCGCAGTCCTCGCTGCGCGCGCAGGTCTGGCAGTCGCCGTCGTGCTCTGACAGCAGCAACTCGACCACCGTGCGCCGGGCCTCGCGAACGCGGCGGGTGTTGGTCTTGACCTTCATGCCCTCGGCTGCCGGCATGGCACATGAGGCCACCAGCGCCCGGGCGCCCTCGACCTCCACCGTGCACACGCGGCAGGCGCCGATCGCCTGCACATCCTTGAGATAGCAGAGCGTCGGAATCTGAATGCCGGCCTGCCGGGCGGCGTCCAGGATGCTGGTGCCCTCGGCCACCTCGACGGGGATGTTGTCAATCGTCAGTTTTGGCATTGCTTATTCCTCTGTAGGGAGACCGCGGTCGGTCTGCTCCATTTCGGGCATTCGGGCGACTTACTTGTCGCAGTGCACAGTCTTGTCTTCCGCGTTCGCCGGCGCCCGGTAGTCGCACCGCAGACAGCGCTTCGCCTCGCGCCGCGCCGCCGCCTCCGACCAGGACAGCTCGACTTCCTGGAAGTTGTTCTTGCGCCGATTGACCGGCAGCAAAGACGTCTTTGCTCTGGGGTACTGCACGGGATCGGCGTCCGGATCGAAGAACGTGTCCGCCTGGTGCTCCGTGCGCCAGAACGCGTGCTCTGCCCCGGTCAGGGCCTTGTCCATGGCGACCGCCGCCTTCTCGCCGGCCTCGATCGCCCCCACTACCGACCACGGACCCAGCACCGAATCACCGCCGGCGTAGATCCACGGCACCGACGTCTGGCCGGTTATAATGTCGGCGTCGATGAATCCGCCGCGATTCACCTTCAACGACAGCCCGTTGAAGATCTCGCCCGTGTCCAGTGTCTGGCCAATGCCCGCGATAACCTGGTCCGCCGGGACGACGAAGTCATCTTCGTCACTCCCCACCGGGCGGCGCCGACCACTGCGGTCGAACTCACCCAGCACCATGTGGCGGCACTTGACCCCGGTTACGCGGCCCTTCTCAGCGACCACCTCGATCGGGGCCACCAGCGTGGCGACGCGCACACCCTCGTGCTCGGCCTCGTTGATCTCCTCCGCGTACGCCGGCATCTCGGCCCGCGTCCGGCGATACAGGATCGTCACCTTCTCGGCACCCAGGCGGATGGCCGACCGGGCGGCGTCGACGGCCGAGTTGCCGCCGCCGATCACGACCACGTTCTTGCCGACGTAGGTCTGGCCGGTCATGTTGTACTCGCGCAGGAACCGCAGGGCATCGACGACGCCTTCGGCCTCCTCGCCCGGAATACCCAGCCGGCTGCCGTATGGGGCGCCCACGCCCAGGAAGACGGCCTCATAGCCTTGCTGCCGCAGTCCTTCCAGCGTGAAGTCGCGGCCCAGCCGCTTGTTAAGCTCAATCTCAACCCCCAGCCGCTCGATCATGCGGATTTCACGCGTCAGTTCGGCCCGCGGCAGGCGGTAGGCCGGGATGGCCTGAATCAGCATCCCGCCCGGCTGCGACTCGGCCTCGAACACCTTGGGGCGATAGCCCAGCCGCGCGAGGAAGTAGGCACACGACAGACCGGCCGGCCCGGCCCCGATGATGGCGATCCGGCGCCGCGCGTTCTCCTCGCTGTCGCGGATTTCCGGAAGCTGCACGGTCACTTCCTGCTCGGTCATGAAACGCTTGAGCCCGCGGATCGCGACCGACTCGTCCAGATTGCTGCGCCGGCACTTCTCCTCGCACGGATGGAAGCACACGCGGGCACAGACGGACGCGAATGGGTTGCGCTCGCGATGCAGCGCCAGCGCCTCGGCATAGCGTTTCTCGCCAATCAGCGAGACGAAGCCGGGCACGTCCACGCCCGCCGGACAGGCGCTCTGGCAGGGCGCCCGCACCAGGGCCGGGCAGACCGCCGCCGGGCAGCGCTTCTCGCGGATGTGGGCGTCGTACTCGTCGCGGAAATACCGAATCGTCGAAAGCACCGGGTTCGGGGCGGTCTGCCCCAGGCCGCACAGGGCCGTGTCGCGGATCGTGTTGCCCAGTTCGATCAGCCGCTCGACGTCGCCTTCCTGGCCGTGGCCCTCGCAGATGCGCGTCACGATCTCGAGCATGCGCTTGGTGCCGACCCGGCAGGGCGGACACTTGCCGCAGGATTCATCCTGGCAAAAGTCCAGGAAGAAGCGGGCCACGTCCACCATGCAGGTGTCCTCGTCCATTACGACCATGCCGCCGGAGCCCATGATCGCGCCCAGCTCGGTCAGCGACTCGTAATCGACCGGGACGTTCAGGTGCTGCTTGGGAATGCAGCCGCCGGAGGGGCCGCCCATCTGGGCCGCCTTGAACTTCTTGCCGCCCGGCAGGCCGCCGCCGATGTCATAGACGATCTCGCCCAGCGGCATGCCGATCGGAACCTCGACCAGGCCGGTGTTGTTGATGGCGCCGGCCAGGGCGAACACCTTGGTGCCCTTGCTCTTCTCGGTCCCGTACGAACCGTACCAGTCGGCCCCCTTGAGCATGATGACCGGCACGCTCGCCAGCGTCTCGACGTTGTTCAGGCAGCTCGGCTTGCCCCACAGGCCCTGGTGGGCCGGGAAGGGCGGGCGCGGCCGCGGCTCGCCGCGGTTGCCCTCGATGCTGGTCATCAGGGCCGTCTCCTCGCCGCACACGAACGCGCCGGAGCCCATGCGGACCTCGATGTCGAATTCGAAGCCGGTGCCCATGATGTCGCAGCCCAGCAGCCCGTATTCGCGCGCCTGCTTGAGCGCGTGCTCGAAGCGCTCGACCGCCAGCGGGTACTCGGCCCGGATGTAGGCATAGCCCTGCTTGGCGCCGATGGCGTAGGCCCCAATCGCCATGCCCTCGATGATGCTGTGCGGGTCGCCCTCCAGCACGCTGCGATCCATGAATGCGCCGGGGTCGCCCTCGTCGCCGTTGCACAGGATGTACTTCACGTCGCCGGCGGCCTTGCGGGTGAACTCCCACTTCAGGCCGGTCGGGAAGCCCGCCCCGCCGCGGCCGCGCAGGCCCGACTTCTTCATCTCGGCGCACACCTGCTCGGGGCTCATCTCGGTCAGCACCTTGCCGAGCGCCTGGTAGCCGTCGCGGGCGATGTACTCTTCGATGCGCAGCGGGTCGATAACGCCGCAATTGCGCAGCACGATCTTGACCTGCTTCTGAAAGAAGCCGATCTCGTGCAGGCCGGACACGGCCTCGCCGGCTGGCGTTTTGTGAATGAGCCGCTCCACCACGCGGCCCTTGAGCAGGTGCTCCTGGACGATGTCCTCGGCGTCATCGGGCCGAATGTTCTGGTAGAAGACGCCATCCGGGTAGACCGCCGCCACCGGTCCGACCGCACACGGGCCGAGACAGCCGGACTCGATGACCTTGATTTCGTCCTGCAGGCCGTTGCGCTCCAGTTGCTCGCGCAAGGCCGCGCTGACTTCCAGGGCGCCCGAGGCGATGCAGCCGCCGCCGGTGCAGACGAGAATGTGACTTCTGACGTTGTTCATGGGTGACCTATCTCCAGTGCGAGAACCGCCGGCGACCGGCGCTGCCTCGCCACGCGACATTTCTCACACCTTGATCATGTACTCGAGTACCGGCTGGCCGCGCAACACGTGCTCGCGCACGATCTCGCCAACCTTATTCTTATCCAGGCGACCATAGCGGAACGAGCCGCCGGCCTTGTCCGTCAGCGTCAACATCGGCTCCTGGTCGCACAGGCCGGCACAGCCGCTCTGCGTGACCGTCACCTTGTCGGCGGCCGGCCCCAGCTCGTTCAACAGCGCCGTCAGCACGTCACGCGCCCCGGCGGCGATGCCGCACGTGCCCATGTGCACCGTGATGCGCATGTCCTTCTGACCGCCGCGCAGGTCGATCTCGCGCCGCGCCGTTTCCTGAAGCTTCTTCAGATCCTTGGGGCTGGTAATGCGCTGTGTCATGCGGTCGCCTTCCTTTCCGCCTGGTCGTGCTCGCCGGTGCGGTACGGACCCAGGACCAGCTCGATCTTGTTCGGCTTGACCCGGTGATGCACGTCGTTGTCGATCATGATGGCCGGCGCCAGGCCGCAGGCGCCGAAGCAGCGCGCCACTTCGAGCGTGAACAGCCGGTCCGGCGTGGTCTGCCCGACGTCGATCCCCAGCTTGTGCTTGAGCGCGGCCAGCACGCGGTTGCCGCCGCGGACGTAACAGGCCGTGCCCAGACACACGCGGATCAGGTGTTTGCCGCGCGGCACGGTCGAGAAGAACGAGTAGAAGCTCACCACGCCGGCGACCTCGCTGTACGACTTGTTCAAGCCGAGCGCGATGCGCTTCAGAGCCACGTCCGGCAGGTAGCCGAAGATGCCCTGCGCAATCTGCAACACCGGAATCAGGGCCCCGGGTTTGTCACGGTACTCAGCCAGAACCTTGTCGAGCCGGCCCAGCAACTCCTCCTCGGAGACTGCTTCGCCGCACGCACACTGGACCTTGGCGTCCTCATTCATATCCGTCTCCTAATCAGCACTGGCCCGGCAGGCCGGGCGGCCGCAAACATCAGGGCAGGGACTTTGGGGCAGATTCCCGGCGCCGACCGACCGGTTCGGCTCGTGTGCAGGCTTCCGGGCTTATCGGTCTGCGCCAAATTCCGGCGGGTTTTCGCCCACCATGCACCCAGAGCGGGCTCCGCCGCGAGCACTGTTGGCCGGCAAGTCACCCCACGCCGGCCGTTTCCAGCTCCGCGCTAATCCTACTAATCACGCTGCGTGCCAGAAGCAGGCCATTTTGCGGGTCGATTTCCAGTTCCTCCGCCAGCCCCGCCGACCGCAGCCGAAAATCCCGCCCCGCCAGGCAGAAATGGTACTGGAAGTCGATTTCCGGGTTCGTGCAGACCAACCCGCCCAGCGCGCCGGCCAGATCCCCCAGCGGGTTGCGATCCACATGCATCAGGTCCATCGCGACGCTGACCTTCACCCCGCCCAGGTCGGACCGCCCCAGCGTCAGCCCGCCGCCGGCGGCTTCGGCTGCCGCCCGGAACAAGCTCAGACCCAGTCCGGTGCGCTTCCCCCCTTTGGTGGTGTAAAACGGGTCCAGGGCTTGTTCGGGGGTGACCTTCAGCCCGGTGCCGTCGTCCTCGATCTCAATCCGCAGCAGGTCCGCCGCCGGGTCGGCCACGATCCTGATTACAATGGTCGTGGCCTGGGCGCGAATGGAATTCTCGACCAAGTCCAGAATGTGCAGCGACAGCTCACGCATCTCCGCTCATCCAAACCGGTGCGGCCGGCACTCTTTCAAGCCGTGTGCCTGTGCGGCTCGCCGCTTCACACACCCGCCACCCTCCGACCACCGGCGCCGCGCAACGCGAGCGCTAATTCCTCGAACGACGGCTCGCGCACGCGCACAACAGTTCGGCAACGCCCGATATCGCCCAGGTAGTGGGCGTCGGAGGAGGTGACTATCGGCAGTCCATAACCCGCGAACTCGCGCAGCACACTCTCATCCGGGGCGGCCGGCTCCAGACCGTCGCTGTGCGGGCAGAAGACTTCAATCGCGTCAAACCCCGCATCGGCCGGAAACACGCCGAGCTGGCTCATGACGCTGTACATCGGGCGATTCACATGGGCGGCAATCGCCAGCCCGCCGTGGCGGTGAATCAGATCGATCGTCGCGGCCAGATCAAAGCCGGCCGCCATCCCGAGCATCTTTAATTCCGAGTCCAAGATATTGCCGGACGCGTCCAGCAAATCCTGCTGGCCAAACTTCTTGTGATACGCCACCGTGGCATCGGGCAGGGTCCTCCGCACCTCCGCCCCGGCTGCTGATGCCGCAGCCGGATTGGGAAAAATCCCCACTACGTGCACTTCCTCAGCCGTGGCTATCTCCATGCCGGCCAGCACGGTCAGCGTGTGCGGCGCGGCCGGCCGCCGCCGCCGCTGAGAGGGCACCTCGGGTGTGGCTTCCACCCCGGCCTGACCCGCGCCGTTGGCGTCGCCCTCGAAGCCGGCCGTCGCATCCCCTGCGGGCTGTGCCTGCCGGTTCTCGCGCCGCCGCCGGTCTTTGCGTACGCGGGTCGCAGCCCGCCCCAGGGATGCTGCGGCCGCCACGCAGGACGGCACGTTCCCGGCCGCGTTGTGGTCGCAGATGGCAATCATGGCCAGACCATGCTCCAGGGCCGCCTGGACGATCCGCGGGGGCGTCATGTCGTCGGCCGCGCACGGCGAAAGCGCCGTGTGGACGTGCAGATCCACCGCAAAGAGCCTCATAGGACCCCCTCCGTTCGTCCGATCAAGTGAACTCGGCTCCCGCAGTACACTCGCTGCGCTCCTCCTCGCGCCGGCAGCAGGTGGCGCACACCGGCTCGCGGGCCGGCAATGACGCCGTCTGGTCGCGGATTGGCAGGCATTGGTCTCATGCTGTCACAGCGTTCGTTTCCGGCCGGTGCGCCTCCACCCAGTCATTCCGGAGCGCGCACGCCCAACTCCCACAGGCGGCCGACCAGCTCGAACGCCGAAGCATTTGCGCTGTACAGCGCGACGCCCTCCTGCACCGCCCGGGCGCGCACCGTCTCGTCCGGAACGCGATCCGCCGCGAAGATGACGGCCGCCAACTCCGCGTGCACAGCCACGGCGATCACGTTCAGATGCACCTGCACGGTCACCAGCAGGCCGCCCTTCGGCCCGTTCGCCAGCACGTCGCTCAGCAGGTCCGAAACATAGCCCTCGGTAATTTCGGCCGCCTCGGTAGCCAGTTCCGGCGTGAGCCGGCTGAGCCCGAGCCGCTCGGCAATATCGCGTAACGTCACTTGGTGTCCTCCTCGCCGGTGGGCCGCTGCCGCGGGCAGGCGTCCGCGGCCACGCGCCCCAGCACCGTGTCCTCAGCCAGCGCGGCGCAGGACGGCGCGCCGCAGATGCCGCAATCACTGCCCGGCAAGCTCCGCTGCAGCTTGTCAATCCTGGCCAGCTTCTGAATGGCCTTCCGCATGTCCTCATCCAGGCGCAGCCCGCGGCGTGGCGCGAACGCGGCGGCGCGGCGGACCGCGCGGGCCTCGGGATCCGGCGGCGGCGGCGCCGCTTCCCAGCGCCACAGCGCCAAGTGCGGATCCGACGCCAGCAGCGGCGGGCCGAAGCAGCCCTGGTCACACGCGTATAGCTCCAGTACGGACAGATCGCCGGCCAGGCCGTTCTCGATGGCCTCCAGCACGTTGATGACGTGCTGCAGCCCGCCGACGCGCAGTACCTCGCTTCTCATCACCCGCGGGTCGGTCGCATCACCAAGCGGCGACTCGTCGCCGGCCGCCGCAGTCTCTGGACAGGTGCGCGCGCCAGCGGACGACTTCAGCCGCGGGAATATGGCGGCCGAGAACGCGGCCGGAAGAATCACCTCCGGCGCAGCCGAATCCGCCCCCGTCAGCGCCGTGCGCTGGCACGGACACAACGCCACGAAGACCAGCGCCCCGCGCCCGTTCAGCACCCGGTGCGCAGCCTCGAAACCAGCGACAAACGGGGCCAGGTGCGAGATGAGCGACGGAAACCGCGTCTCCACCAGGTTCACTATCGCCGGACAGACCGGCGAAATCACCGGTCGGCTGGACGCCTCGCTGGCCGCATACTCCAACACCGCTTGTTGCAGGGCCGCATCCCACGCGGCCGTGACGTGGACCTCGCCCACGCCAAGGGCGGCCGCTTCGCGCAGCACGCGCTCGGCCGACACGCCCGGGCCGAACTGGACCAGCGCCGCGGGCGGAACCACGAGCACGGTATCAGCGCCGGGCTTCAGTTCGGCTGCCGTTCCCGTCACGTGCAGCGTCCCGCTTGGGCAGACCGCAATACACGCCGAGCAATCAATGCACAGATAATCAAGAATATCCGGCTTCCCGCGAAACACGCGAACCGCCTGTGTGGGGCAGGCGTGCACGCAACGCAAGGACTGCCGGCATTTCTCCGCCGCGATCCGGATCGAGTTCCGCCCCGAACCGTAGAGCGCCTGCGGCTTGAGACCGATGGTGAAGCTCAGGCGCGTCCCCTCGCCCACCTTGGACTCGATGGCGAACTCGTCCGTGTTCTTGCGGATATTGGGCAACCCCATGCCGGCGCCGAAGCCCAGTTCGCGAGCCTTGGCCGAGGCGGTCGAGTACCCCGGACTCATCGCCTGGTCTATGTTTGGAATGCCCGGCCCGGTATCAGTCACCTCCACGTGCAGGCAATCGTCCTCCAGCCAGGCCCGCAACTCGCCGCCGTGGGAGTGGATCACGACGTTCATCTCGGCCTCATAGGCCGCGATCATGGCGCGCCGCACGACCGCCGGATCGGCCCCGATCCTCTTGAGCTGCTCCTTCACCAGGCGCGACGCCGCCCCGCCCTCCTCGTAGCCGCCCCCCTGTATCTGCCGGCATACGGTTCTCACGGTCCCTGTTCTTCCTCGTTCAGGCAACGGTGCAACCGGCCGCAGGTCTCGAACAGGCCGGCCGACGACACGAGTATTGCCGTCGCGTGCTCCTGTGCCGTCCGCAGCATGTTGTCATCCGGCGTCTGCTCGTTCACCAGGCAGATGGCCGGCACGTCGAGCAATTCGGCCATGCGCATCAGTTGGGCACTGGCCAGGTTGGTTACCAGCAGGATGCACTCGCCGGCGGCGTTCAGCAGGTCGCTGATGCGATCGCCGGCGTACACCTGGTCGGCTGAGACGTTCGGGTTACGTCCAAGCGTCACCACCCGCAATCCCGCTCTTGGCGCCAGATCAGAAGCTCTCATCCTCGACTCCGAAGCACACCGGTCGGGGTCCAGCCCGCCGGCTTGAGGCAAACGGCGGACCAGCTCGTTCGGCTACACGCGCCATTTACAGCGCATCCCGGACAAAACTGCTCATGTATGCGGGGCAATGATCGCGCCGCCAAACCTCCGCGTCCAGCGGCCCGCCGCCGGTCGCTAATCCGGCGCCCCCGCATACGCCCGCAGCGCGGCCGGGAACGGCGTCAAAGCCCGCTCGAAAATCCCCAGCGCGTAGGCAATCGCCAGTCCGTAATTGGTCATCGGCACGCCGGCACGCCGGCACTTCAACAGCCGGGTCAACACCTCCCGTCGGTTGTGCATGCACGCGCCGCAGTGGATCACCAGCTTGTACTCGCCCAGATCGGGCGGGAAGTCATGTCCCTGCGTGGTGGTGAACTCCAGCGGGCCGCCCACGTACTCGCTCAGCCAGCGCGGAATCTTGACCCGGCCTATGTCTTCCTCGATGGGGTGATGCGTGCAGGCCTCGGCAATCAGCACGCGGTCGCCCGGCCGCAGTTGCTTGATCGCCGCGGCTCCGCGCACCATCTCCGGCAGGTCACCTTTAAAGCGCGCGAACAGAATGGAGAAGGACGTCATCGGCACGTCGGGCGGCGTGTCGGCCGCCACCTGCGCAAACGCCTGCGAGTCGGTCACCACCAATGCCGGTGGCCGCTGGAGGCGGGCCAGCGCCTCGGCCAGCCCGTTCTCCTTCACGACCACGCAGTACGCGTCATTGTCGAGCAGGTCGCGGATCGTCTGCACCTGCGGGAGAATCAGGCGACCCTTGGGGGCTTCCTTGTCGATCGGCACGACTAGGACCGCGAGTTCGCCGCGTGGAACGAGATCGCCGATGATGGCCGGCGTGTTGATGAATTCCTCCGGCGCGCTGCGGATTAGCGCTTCCCGCAAGTCCGCCACTCCCTCCCCGTGGCTGGCGGCGGTCCGCACGCATTTGATCTTCCGTCCCCCCAGATGAGCCAGCAGTTCGGCATCCGGACCGGCAATATCAGCCTTGTTGAAAACCGCGATAATCGGGATGCCGCGCTCGGCCAGTTCCGTGGCCAGCGCTTCTTCGAAATCGCCCCACATCGCCCGCGGCGGCCGACCGTCTTCCCCGTCCGGCGCGGCGATAATGAGCCCCAGGTCCGTCCGATCCAGGATGCGACGCGTGCGTTCGACTCGTCGCTCCCCCAATGCCCCCGTGTCATCCACGCCGGCCGTGTCGATGAACAGCACCGGCCCGATGGGCAGCAGCTCCATGGGTTTCTCGACCGGGTCGGTCGTCGTGCCGGCAATCGCCGACACGATCGAGACTTCCTGGCGCGTGAGCGCGTTCAGGAGCGACGACTTCCCGACGTTCCGCCGGCCGAACAGGCCGATGTGCAGCCGCAATCCCTTAGGTGTTTTCCGCATCGTCCTGTTCCAGGAACTGACGTCCTACGTAAGGCGCCGAAACCCGCGTCGGTACGGGCCAGCGCGGCCGTCCGGCTCAGAACACCATATCCCGCTTATCTGTGGTGCGTACCAACTCCAATCGCCTAAGCAACTCACGTTTCACGCCCCCCTCCTCCAACTTCTCAAGCTCGTCCGCGATCAGCTTCTCGCCGGCCACGCGAGCTTCCGGAGAGGCGTAGTCGACCAGATACTCCATCAGCGTCGTCAGCGCGTTGGGCGTGCAGAAGCGCTTGATGAAGCCCGGAATCGCGAACTCCATGAAATGCTCGCCGGTGCGGCCCAGGCGATAGCACGCCGTGCAGAAGCTCGGCAGGTAGCCATCTTCGAGCAGCTCGCGCATTACCTGGTCCAGCGGGCGAATATCCCCGAGCTCAAACTGCTCGCGCTCCATTGACTGCGCGTCGCCGGCCTCCGTGTATCCGCCGACTTCCAGCCGGGAGCCCGCGTCGATCTGTGAAACACCGAACGCCAGCACCGCGCGCCGCAGCGCCGGCTCCTCGCGCGCCGTCAGAATCAGGCCGGTATACGGCACGGCCAGACGCAGAATCGCCACCAGCCGCTTGAAGTCCTCGTCGCTGACCAGGTGCGAGTTGTCGTGAATCACGCCCTGCGCCGGCCGCAGCCGCGGGAAGCTGATCGTGTGCGGCCCAACGCCGTAGCGCGCCTGGAGGTGCAGCGCGTGCGCCACCAGCCCCAGCACCTCGAACCGCCAGTCGTACAGGCCGAACAGCACGCCGACACCCACGTCGTCAATGCCGGCCTCCTGGGCGCGGCTGAGGGCATCCAGCCGGTACATGTAGTCGCCCTTGCGCGTATTCTGCGGGTGGTAGCGCTCGTACGTCTCCCGGTGATACGTCTCCTGAAAGACCTGGAACGTCCCGATGCCGGCCGCCTTCACCGTGCGATAGCCCGGCACGTCGAGCGGCGCGGCGTTGATGTTCACGCGACGAATCGCGCCGTGGTTCAGCTTGACGCCGTAAACGGCGCGCACCGTGTCGGCGATGTACTCGGGGTTGTAGCGCACATGCTCGCCGAACACCAGGATCAGCCGCTTATGGCCCTTGCTCTCCAGCGCTTCGACCTGCTGGCGGATCTCTTCCGGGTCCAGCGTGCGGCGAATCGCGTCGGGATTGGAGCGGCGAAACGCACAGTACTGGCAGTCATTGCCGCACAGATTGCCGATATATAGCGGCGCGAACAGGACGATGCGGTTGCCGTAGACCTCGCGTTTGAGCCGGCGGGCGGCGTCAAAGATCTCCTCGATCAGTTCCGGGTCGTCGGCCCGCACGAGTGCGGCCGTCTCCGCCACGCTCAGGGCCTGCTTCGCGAGACTCTTGGCGATGATCTCGCGAACGTACCCCGGCTCGGGCTGCACCCGCTCCAGGGCCCGCTCAAGCTCCGCCGCGCGGATGAAATCGGTCGCGCCCGCGCTCAAGGTCATTTCAGGCAAACGGTTCATTCTGACTCAATCCAGTCGGCGCCGGCTGCGGCACCGTGCCCAACCAACCATCCCCCCGCCTATCTTCCTTCCGACCCGGCCGCCGCCGAACCGCCCAACCGCTCCGCGGCCGCTGTCAGCATCTTGGCCTCTGTGGCCGCCAACCCGTGGCTCGGCGGCGGGGCCTTGCTGTGTCTCTGCAGCACCACGGTGAACCGGCTGCCAACGCCCGGCTTGCTGCTGACGCCGGCCGTGCCGCCGTAGAGCTCGGTCAGCTTCTTCACCAGCGACAGTCCCAGGCCGCTGCCGGTGATGTGCCGGGTCTGGTCGGTCTTGATCCGCGTGAAGTCACGAAACAGCTTGGCCGCCTGTTCCGCGGTCAGGCCCACACCCGTGTCGCTGACGGCGATGCTCACCTTCTGTTCGTCCGCGGCCAGGTGCACGTCCACCTGTCCGCCGTCACGATTGTATTTCACCGCGTTGGAGAGCAGGTTGTTGAAGATGATCTCGAGCTCCTGGCGGTCGGCGGTCATCACGACCTCATTGTCACCGTGCAGTTCCAGCATGATCCCGCGCTTGAGGGCCTCCGGCCGGACGGTGTCCAGCGCCACGCGTGCCACCTCACGAACATCCAGCTCGACCAACTCGCGCTTCTTCTCCCCGGACTCGAAGCGCGTCATGTCGAGCAGGTCGAGGATGAGCTTGCGCATGCCGCTGGCCCGTTCCAGGCAGCGTTCAATGATCTGATCGTAGGCCGCCAGGTCGTCCCCGGCGGTCCGCTCCTTGAGCAGGTTCAGGTAGCCCTCGATGCCGGCCAGCGGGGCCTTCAGCTCATGCCCGAGCACCGAGATGAACTCGAAGCGCACGCGGCGCCGCTCGGCCGCCAGCTTGCGCGCCTGCCGCTGCACCACCAGGTGCTGCGCGGCCTTGCGCACCGTCTCCTTCAACTCCTCCGGCGTAAACGGCTTGGCCAGGAAGTCGAAGGCCCCGAACTTCGTCGCGCGAATCGCCGTCTCCAGCGTGGCAAAGGCCGTGATCATGACGGTCAGGAGCTCGCGCTCCTGCTGCATGACCTGCTCGAGCACATCCAGCCCGGTCATGTCCCCCAGCTTGTAGTCCAGCAGCAGAATGTCCGGCGACCAGGCGGCGATCTTCGCCAGGCCGCTCGCGCCGCTGTCGGCCGTCTCAACCTCGAAGTTGACCTCCCCCTCCACGTCTCGCAGGTGCACCGTGAAGCCGCGCAGCGACCGCGCGATGCTGTACTGCATCCCGGGTTCGTCGTCGACCACCAGTACGCGCAGCGTGTCCATCACAGTCCTCGGCTCAGCCGGCCCGCCTCATCCCCGCACCAGTCGCCGCCGCGGCAGCGTTACCGTGAAGGTAGTACCGGTGGGGCCCTTGGTCGGGTCGGCGTTTGACTCCACGCGTATGTCACCGTGATGCATCTTCACAATCCCGTAGGTGACGGCCAGGCCCAGCCCCGTGCCGATGCCCGGCGGCTTGGTCGTGAAGAACGGCTCGAAAATCTTGCGCAGGTTCTCCGGCGGGATACCTACGCCCGTATCCGCAACGCTGACACGCACGTTGTTGTCATCACCATCCGACCGGAACACAAGCTCCCCGCCCTCGGGCATCGCCGCCACGGCATTGTTGGCCAGGTTCGTCAGCACCTGCGCGATCTGGTCACGATCCACCTCGGCCCAGGCGTTACCATACTCGTGGAAAGTCTTAACGCTGATGTTGCTGGGCGGATTCAAGGCGCGCACGCAGCGCGCCACCACCTCGCGCAGGTCCACGTTCTCAAGATCAACCTTGTTCTTGCGGGCAAACTGCAGCAGGCCGGACACGATCTTCTTGCAGCGGTCGGCCTCCTGCACAATCAGGGCCAGATCCTCGCGCATGCTACTGTCGAGCGGCGCCTCCTCCAGCAGAATGTGCGATAGCATCAGCACCGTCCCGAGCGGGTTGTTCACCTCGTGCGCGATTCCGGCCGCCAACTGTCCCATGCTGGCCAGCTTCTCCGACTGCATCAGGGCTTCCTGCGTGCTGGCCAGTTGCTTGTTCGAGTGCGCCAGCTCACCGCAGGTCTGCCGCAACTGTTCTATCGTGTAGGGCAGGCACATCTCGCTCTCGGCCAGACCGCGGTAAATCGCCATGGCGTGCTCGCGGCAGGTCTCGTAACCGCAGGCCCCGCAGTTCAATTCATCCTCCGGCGAGAACTTGCCCATCCGCTCCATGATCGCCGCCAGTTGCTCGGACGAGGGCACGGCAATGCGCTGGTCGTGCGGCTGGAACGGCCGCCCAAGATCGACTTCGCACAGCTTCGACATGTGCTCGTGCCAGTGCTCGCGGTCCGACTCGGACATGCGCCGCTTGGCATAGCGACTCACCTGGGCGCGACGACTGAACAACGGCGCCCGCGAGCTCGAGCCGGGACCCATGATACAACCATTGCAAGCCACCACTTCCAGCAGCTTGGCATCCAGGTCGCCGCGCTCGAACTCCTTGATCGCTTCGACAAACTCGCTGCGCCCGTCCGCCGCCACCACCGCGCCCGACAGCAAGTCCTCCGGGATCTGCGCCACCTGCAACAACCCGCGGCTCAACGGGAACAGAGCGCCCATCCCGGCATGCGGCGGATCAAAATCACTCGGCGTTACCGCTTCCGGCTTGATCGAGTGCCGCCGAAACAGCTCGCGCAGCTCGTTGAACGTCAGGACTGCGTCAATCTCGCCGGCAATCCCCGCACTGGCGGCTTCGCCCTTCTTCGCGATGCACGGCCCCACAAACACGACTCGCAGCGACCGGCCGTACAGCCGGCGCAGGCCACGCGCCGTCGCAATCATCGGCGAAACAATCGGAGCCAGCGCCCTGACCACCTCCGGATGATACCGCTCCACGTATCCAACGATGGCCGGGCATGTAGTCGCGATGAAACGCTGCCGCGGGTGCAGCCGCAGCAGCCGCTGATACTCGGCCGCCACCAGGTCCGCCCCGAAGCCCACCTCGTGCACGTACTTGAAGCCCATCGCCCGCACCATCGCCACGAAGTACTCGTAATCGACCTCCGTGAACTCGGCCGGGAAGCTCGGCGCGATGATCGCGGTCAGCTCGCCGTCAGCCGCCAACAGCCGCTCGACGTCTTCAATGCCGCTGCAAACCTGCTTGGCCCCCTGGCTGCAAACCCGCACGCAGTTGCCGCACCCGATGCACCGCTCCGAAAGCACCTCCGCCTGCCCGTTGGCAATGCGGATTGCCTTCGCCGGACACTCGCGCACGCACGTGTAACAGAGCCGGCAACGCTCCCTGATCGTTGTAACCAACGGTATGTTCGGAGGATCCATTCCGCAGCCCTGTTAGGTCCGAAACCTCTCAGACGCCAGCCCGCAGCCAAAGCTCGTCATGCAAGTTCGATACCACAACCCGCACTGCAGTCCGTTTTCCGGACAACCAACCCCGCCCGCTCCGATTCCCCACCTCTTACTGGCAACGCGGACCTCGGCCACCCACCACCAGCAGTTGCCCCTGTGGAACGTCCCACACCCTAACGCCCGGCAGCGCGCCGACGATAATTCGCCGAATCGCCGCGCCCCCTGCCCACGCTGCGCCCCAGCCCCGTGATACGCCTGCGCAAATCCGCCACCGTCTGCACGGGATCCAGGCAGCCGCATGCCTTGCCCGGATAGATCTCATAGCGCTGCCGATACGGGCCGGGTGTCAGGTTGGGCATGATGATGTTCGCGCCGCGCACCAGCCCCGCCTCGCGCCCGCCGCCCGGGTTCAGTGTCTCCAGCGCCGTCGTGCTCGGAATATTCGCCAGCGGACACACCAGCCGGGTCAGCGCCATGACCTTGCAGGCCGTTAGCTCGTCGTTGGGCACCTGTTCTTCCGGCGGCAACGGCTTGGGCCCCCGGCCGCGCCCCAGCGGTGTCTGCGGGTGGGGGATGAACGGCCCCACGCCAATCATGTCCAGGTCCAGGTTCCGGAAAAGCTCCACATCGTCCGCCAGGTCACTCCACGATTGGCCCGGAATACCAATCATCACGCCGCTGCCGGTTTCGTATCCCAGCGCACGCAGCGTGCGCAAGATCGCAATCCGGTCAGCAGTACGCCCCGTGCGCGGCGGGTGAATCCGCCCAAAAAGAGTGCGGTTAGACGTCTCGAAACGCAACAGATAGCGGTCGGCACCTGCCTCCCGCCACTGTTCCAGCTCTTGCTCGGAACGCTCGCCCAGGCTCAGCGTTACCGCCAGTTGGATTTCCGACCGAATACGACTAATTAGCTCTGCAACCCATTTGGCTCCGAGCCCCAGGTCCTCGCCGCTTTGGAGCACGATCGTGCCGCAGCCCAATTCAACCGCCAGCCGGGCACATTCCAGAATCTCATCGTGCGTCATGCGGTAGCGCTCGATGCCGGTGTTCGCCGCCCGCAGGCCGCAGTAGCCGCAATCGCGGCCGCAGTAGTTCGATGCTTCCACCAGGGCACGCAGGTGCACTTCGTCGCCGACGCACTCGCGCCGCACGGCATCGGCGCGCTGCCATAGCTCGTGCAGCCGCCGCCCATCGGCTTCGCGCAACCAGTGCTCGATTTCGCTGCGGTCAATCCGGTTCATAAGTCGCTTGGGCCGCCCGCCACGAGGCCGAGAATCACGACGATCCGCCGGGCACCCCGGCTATTATAGTCCCGTGCCCGGTGTCGAAAGGCCGGCTGCCCGTCGGCGACACTCAGCTTTCAGCCGGCCTGGACAGCAGTTCGGCCACCTTCTCCAGCAGCTTCGGCGGGGGTATGGGTTTGTCGAAGTAGGCATCGATGGACATGGCGGTCAGATCGGCGGCGGTCCGTGGACGGAAATCCAGCCCGGCCTGACTAGTGACCGCAGTGGCCATGATGATCGGCACGCCGGCAAAACGCTCATCCTGCCGGATCTGCCGGGCAAGCGAGAAGCCGGAATCGAGGTTCCCCATCATCAGGTCGGTTATGACCAGGTCGGGGCGTTCCTGCTGCATCAGTTGCCAGGCACCCTGCGGATCAGAGCAACACACCACGCGGTAGCCGCGCGGCTCAAGTATGTGCCGGTTGATCTCGAGAAAATCGACATCATCGTCGACAATCAGAATCAGAGTTGCCGCAGCGGACATAACCGGATTCTACGCTCGGCCGCACAGCGATACTACTCCCCCGGGGCCACCGTCGTCGCGGAAAGGCCCACATTCTGCCCAGCCGGGCTGTGGCCGACGGGGCGCCACGGGCCCGGCTGTCCCCTGGTCGAGCCCCCCGGAAGCGTACTCCCTTCCGCCCGCCTCACTTGCCCACCCCTCACCACGGACGCTCAACCCGCCCGGCCGGGATGTTTCGTCAGGCTTGTGCTGCAAACAGCGCGTGATATAACTAGAATCCTGGTGCCTGGCACGGGGGCAGCGGCAGACGTGTCTGTTGCCGGCTCAAGCAGTGGCGACCGGGTCCCCTGCACCGGGTGCCGGCCGGGGCTGGACGGAGAAGATGGTATGTGGCGGACGCTGATAGCAGTCGCGGTGGCGGGGCTCCTCCTGAGCGGCACGGCCCGGGCGGACCTCGAAGTCGGTACTTACGCACCTGACCTGGAAGCCGGTGACTGGCTGAACACCGACGGCCAGTCCATCTCCTTGTCCGAGCTGCGCGGCATGGTGGTCGTGCTCTACTTCTGGGCCACCCACCACCAGGCCGGCGAGGCGTCCATGGCCGGCATCAACATGATTGAGAACCACCCGCAATTCGGCCGGTATGGCGGCGTCTTCCTGATCGGCGTTACCGAGTCGGACCGGAAACGCGTCGAGGATATGGTCAAGGAGAAACGCTATTTCTTCCCCATCGCCCTTGAATGCCGGGCCGCGCGCGAATACCGCATCACCACCTTCCCGCGCGTCGTCATCATCGGCGCCACCGGACGCGTGGCCTACAGCGACTCACCTACCAGCCTGGATCAAATCGTGCAGCAATTGCAGCGGGTCTTTGAAGACACGCCGCCCTTCCGCACACACCCGCGCGAAGCGCACAAGGTGCATAACGCGCTTGACAAGGCTCGCGCCGCCGTCCGGGCCGAGGATTACTGGGCCGCCTTCGGCTATCTCCGCCAGGGCTACGAGCGTGCCCTGCACGGCGACAGGCTCAAGACCGCCTGCATCGAGGTGAGCGACCTGATCGAGGCACTCGGACGCGACCAACTGGCCCGCGCCAACGTGCTGGTCGAGGATGGGCAGTACAAGGAGGCCGCCAGCCTTCTGCGCGAAACGGCCGAGCTTTTCAAGGTGTACCGGACCGGCAGGTTCGCCCGCGATCGCCTGCGCGCCCTCGAAGAGAAAAACCCCGAAGCCCGCCGGGCCATGCAGGCCCTGGACCGCGACCAGGAGGCTGCGGCCCTGCTGTCCGAGGCCGGTCAGCACCTTTGGCAACGCGCCTTCGGCGAGGCCTACGAACGGCTGGAGAAGATCCGGAGCGACTACAGCGACACTGAAGTCGCCGCCGACGCCGAACGCATCCGCGGCCGCATGAACCAGAACGCGGAGATCATGGGTTACGTGCGCGACCACCAGGCCCGCAACACCTGCACCAGCCTGCTGGCCCAGGCCCGCAGCTTCCGGCAAACCGGCGACCACGAACGCGCCCGGCAGATCCTGCGCCGCGTCATCAATGAATACCCCGACACGATCTACGTCGAAATGGCCTACAAGGAACTGGAGCTGATACCCTGAGGTCACCGCGGCCAACTGGCCCGCGCACCAACCTCCGACGCGAGTGTGCCTCTGGTCCCTGCCAGTAGTCAGGCAACACGGTTATGGCGAGCAAGGACCCCTATCAAATCCTCGGCGTCTCACGCACCGCGACCCCCGATGAAGTCAAACGCGCCTATCGGCGTCTGGCCAAGGAATATCACCCGGATCGCAACCCCGGCAACAAGTCCGCTGAGCAGAAGTTCAAGGAGGTCCAGGCCGCCTACGAGGTCCTCGGCGATCCCCAACGCCGCGCTCAATACGACCGCTTCGGCGCCGGCGGCCCCACCCCCGAGTTCCACACTTGGTCAACGCGCGAAAGCCCGTTCGGCGGCGTCAGCTTCGGTTTCGATTCGCTCGGCGACCTGACCGGCATCTTCGAGCAATTCTTCCAGCGCGGTGGCGTGCGACGCGGACCGCGACGCAGCGCGCCGCGCGCGGCGCCCCGCGGCCAAGACGTCGAGCACAGCATTGCCCTCAGTTTCGAAGAGGCCATCAACGGCGCAACCCGCCAGGTCGTGCTCTCCGGATCCGACGGCACCTCCGAGCGCATAACCGTGCACATCCCGGCCGGCGTGCACGACAGCCAGCGCATCCGCGTCAAGGGTAAGGGCCAGGCCGCGGCGGGCGGCCGCGGCGACCTGATGATCCGCTGCCAAATCCGCCCGCACCCGTTCTTTCAGCGCGACGGCCTCAACGTCCTGCTCGACTTGCCCCTCACCTTTGCGGAGGCCGCGCTCGGCACGAAGGTCGAGCTGCCCACGCCCCAGGGGCCCGCCGTCGTGTCCGTGCCCCCCGGGACCGCCAGCGGCACCAAACTGCGGCTCCGCGAACGCGGCATGCCGGACGCTCGCTCGGGTGCCCGCGGCGACCTGCTTGCCGTCGTGCGCATCGTCACACCCAAACAGGTCTCGCCACACGCGCGCAAACTCATTGAGGACCTCGCCCAGGAGCTGCAGCACGAACCCCGAGCAGATTGGCCGGCGCGAGGCCGGCAATGACCACCCCCTCGGCCCGCTTCACCGGCCGCCGCGTCCTGGCACTGGCCCTCGTCGTGCTGGTCGCCATCACATCAGTCGCCGCCTATCTGTTCCTCCTGCGTCGACTCCGGCCGGCCGCCGGCGAACTGTCCAGCGAGCAGGCCCTCACCGAACTGACCAGGCTGCTCGTGTTGCTCCTGGCCGCCATCCTGCTGATACTCCTGTTCGTAGTCGGCGCGTACCTGCTGATCCGTGTCGGCTGGATGGTCTCCACGCCGAAGGTCGGCGGTCAGCCCACAGACTACGTCGACGGCTGGAGCCAATACCGACTTACGGACGAGGACATCGCGGCCGCCACCCGCGAACCGCGCGACCAGGACGATCCTGACGAACCGCCCGGCGAACCGACGAGCTAATGCCATGTCAAACCCCGCCGACACATCTCCGCCGCCCGCGCCGCCCCGTCGCGGCTCCGACGCGATCGAGCGGCTCTACGCCTACTGGATATTCAGCACGGTCCTGCTTCTGCTCGCCGTGATCGTGCTGGGGCTGTACACGCGTGGCGCTCTAACGCGGCAAGACGAACGCTGCCGCGCCGTGCCGGAACGCCTATCAGCCCTGGAGCGCGCGGTTCAGGAGTTGCAGGAGCACGCGCTCCGAACCGCAACCGCCGCGCTGCCACCCGCTGAACGTCCGCCAGACCAGCCTCCGCCCCCGCCGGCCGGCGACCCGCCCACGACTTCGCCGGCGCCGCCGCCCCCCGCCGCCCCCGTACCCACAGCGACCTCGCCGCCCGCAGTGCCTCCGCCACCCGGCAGCACAGCCGAACCAGAGATCATGGCCCAACTGGCGCGCCTGCTCGTGCCAGGGGATGTACTGCCGCTGCAGCTCACTGACGCCCAAGCCGGTCGGCAGTTGGTGGCCACGGCACGCGAGCAGGTCTCCCACGCCAATTGGAGCGGCCCAACCTGGGCCCGGCTGGCAGCATTGGCGCGCCTCGTGGGCCAGGCAGGGCCCGCCGATGTCTTCGCCCGCGAGGCCCACGCCCGCGGCGCGCCGCTGACAGCGTACGCCGAGATCACTGCCCGACAATTGCTCGCCGCCGACCGCGCTGAGGAGGCAGCGCCGCACGCCGGCTACCTGCTCGAGCAAACGGGCGGGGCCCCGCCCGCGGCACTGCTGCTCGCCCGGGCACTGCTGGCACTTGGCAACGATACCGAGGCGGCCGAGCTGCTTGGGTACATCGACGACTCCGCCTTGCTGCGGCCGCGCGAACGCCTGGAGCTGGCCCGCGCCCACCTGCGGCTGCACAACTGGCCGGCCATGGCCGCCGCGCTGGACGGGCTCGAGCATGTCCCCACCGGCCTCGACCCCGAACGTAGCTTCCTGCACGCCGTCGTGCTGACCCAGCTCGGCGAGCGCCTGCCCGAGGCGCTCGCCATCCTCGATTTCCACGCCGACCCGGCCACGGTGGATGCTGCAGTCAAGACGGACGAGGGCCACCAGCTCGCGCCACCCCAGCCCGACTCGTACGAAGTGGCTACCTGGCGCGGCGTTACGCTGATGCGCGGCCGGCAACTCGAAGCCGCCCGGCAGGCCTTCGACGCCGCCATTGCGACCGACCCGGACCGTCCCGAGGCCTGCTACTGGCGCGCCGTGCTCGAGCTGAACGACGGGCAAATCGAGGCGGCCAAGGCCCATCTGCACCGCGCCCTGGCAATCGCCTCGCGCCACGCCCCGGCCTGGGAAACCCTCGGCGGCGTAGCCCTGACCAGCGGCGATCTCGACGCCGCTCGCGAATATGCTGAGCGCAGCCTGGCCATCAACGGCCGCCGCCCGTCCGCCCACTTTCTCCTGGCCCTGATCCACGGCACGGCCTTCCGCCGTGATGAGGCGGCTGCCGCCCTGCAGCGCACATTCGCACTGGATCCGGCTTACCTGGAAGAAGCCGCGCAGGCCGACGTCCTGCGCCGCCTGTTCACCCCCGAAGAGCTGGCTGAGTTGAGCGCCGAAGTCACGGCCCCGCCGCCCTGACCTCCGCCGCCGGTGGATAATCCGGGCGTCCCGGCCTGAACACGCACAGCAGCAGGCCGACCAGAACCAACGTGCCGGCTCCGATCAACCACCCGGCCGGCGGAAACACCGCTTCCGTGTGCGGATCGACGAAGCCCCAGCGCTTCAGATACGGCAGCAGGCCGTCCTCGCGCGCCGCCAGCAGAATCAGGCCGTTGTGCAGCCCGTGCGCTATCATCGCCGGCCAGATCGAGCGATACTGAATCACGAGCAGGCCGAACAGCACTCCCAGTGCCATCGTCACTGCCAGGCGATGTACGCTGTAGTGCGCGGCGCCGAATGCGAATGCCGCCACCAGCACCGCCCCACTCTTACCCAGTGCCCCGCGCAGCCCGCTCAGACAATAACCCCGGAAAAACAGCTCCTCGCAGAAGGCCGGCACAACTGCAATGAAGAACAGCGCCGATAGCAGCGACAGGCCACGCAACTGCTCTTCCAACGGCCTGGCCGCCTCGACCAGCTCCGGCGGCAGCGGCAGCACCCGCTGCTGCACGCTCAGCCAGGCCAGCCCCAGCACCCACGTCGAAACGCCGAAGCACAGGCCCGCCACGACCGCCGCCGGCCGCGGCGCTCCCAGCGCCAGGGCCGGCGCCACACGCACGCGCATGAACACCGCCGCCGCTATTGGCAACGCCGCAAACAGCAGGACCAGCGTAAGTGCCACGCCCGCCAGGTGTGCCGCCGTGCCGGGCACGACGCCGCTCTTGAGCAGCGTCTGCTGAATGAAGAAGTTCAGCGAGTAAACCACCGCCATCAGCAGGAAAGCCTGCGCCACGGACGGCTCATCCGCCGGCTTGAAGAAACGCCGCCGGAATAGCGCCCGGAGCGACGCACTGTCCGAGAACAGCACGGCCTCCTGCCCGAAAAGCTTGGCGGCCACCGCCACCGCCGCGCCGGCATACAGACAGGTGGACATGCACACCCACAGAATCGCCACGCGGTCGATCTGCCCCATGAACAGCTCGCGCGTCAGGATCACGATGTTAGTCACCGGCATGATCAGCAGCGGCCCCTTCAACTCCGCGCCCGGCAGCACACCCACCACCGCCGGAATCAGGGCCAGCATCATCACCGGCATGACGTAGTTCTGCGCCTCCTTGAAGCTCCGCGCGAAGCTGCACACCGCCAGCAACATCGCGCTGAACATCACCGCCAACGGCACCAGGACCACCAACACCAGCGGCAGCGTGTGCAGCGGGATGCGCAGCGGGCTGCCCTGCGTCAACACACTGCCCAGTCCGCCCAGGTAGATCGTCCCCCCAATCGAAAGCAGGTTCAGCACCGCGCTGAGCATCCCGATCGACGCCACCACCACGAACTTCCCGGCAATCAGGTCAACCGTCGGCACCGGCGCCGCCATCAGCGTCTCCAGCGTGCCGCGCTCCCGCTCGCCGGCCGTCAAATCAATCGCCGGGTAGATCGCGCCGGTTATCGTCATGATCACCAGCACCAGCGCCACCACCTGGCCAATCACCGAGCCGCCCAGCTTCTCCGGCGTGCTGATGCTCTGGTGCATCAGGTCCAGCGGCCGGATGAAGTCGATCGCGCGCCCGATATCACGCAGCCGCCGCTCCACAAACCGCTCATTGGCACGCTTGAAAACCGCCTCTAACCCCGACGCCGCTATCTGGCTCCGTATCTCCGCCTCGTCCACAACCAGCGTGACCCGCGCCGAACCCAGCGAGTCCGGCGTAGGCAGCTCCGCCCCGTCCACGACCACCCCCACGTGCGCCTGACCCGCCCACACTGCCTCCTGAACATTGCTGACGACTTCGACCCGGTACGGCGGCGGCCGCCGCTGCACATCCGCCTCGGCCGCCTCGGTCGGGCTGCCCCGACCCGAACCGTGTTCTGCCGCCCGCGCCGCCTGCTCCGCTTCGTCAATCGCCGCCGCCAGATCCTCCGCCGGAACACCCCGCGCCACGGTATGCCGCGCCAGATCCGGATCCAGAATGCGCGTCCGCAGCCAACGGCCTACGTCCTCCGACGTCACCGCGATCGTGTATTCCTCCTGCTTCAGCCGGCTCACCTGCAGCTCAAACGCCTGCAGCGACCCCAGCATCAGCACCGGGTACACGACCATCGGCACCAGCACCATCGCGATGACGGTGCGGCGGTCGCGCAGCGTGTCGGCGAACTCTTTCCGCCAGACCGTACTAATCCTTGAGAAGCGGTTCATCCGCATGCACCAGGTGCAGGAACACGTCGCTCAGCCGCTCGCGGCCGGTCATACGCTGCAGTCCCGCCAGGTCGTTCTCGGCCACCAGGCGGCCGTCGTGAATCAGCCCGATTCGTTTGCACATCTTCTCGATTTCGTCCAGCGCGTGCGTGGACAGCAGTATCGCCTTGCCCGCGTCGGCCTGGCTCTGAATGAACTGGAGAATCAGCCGGTTGCTCAGCACATCCAGCCCGAGCGTGGGCTCATCCATGATCAAAATCGGCGGGTCGGCAATCAGCGCCCGCGCAATGTTCGTTCGCTGCTTCTGACCCGTGGAAAGCGCCCCGCAGCGCAGCTTCAGGAAATCCTGCATCCCCAGCCAGTCAACCAGCTCATCGATACG
Organism: uncultured Planctomycetales bacterium; assembly: GCA_964550375.1. Classification (GTDB taxonomy): domain Bacteria; phylum Planctomycetota; class Phycisphaerae; order UBA1845; family Fen-1342; genus JAAYXS01. The sequence continues at coordinate 73,712 of CAZJYX010000006.1, forward strand.
CCGACGCGCCGGGGCCTTGGGAATGCTGTACAACGCCGCGAAATACTCGAGCGTCTCCAGCGGCGTAAGACGCTGGTACAGACCCGTGTTGGCCGTCAGATAGCCGATCTGCCGCTTGACCTCGGCCGTGTGATTCGTGACATCGATGCCCCCGATCAAGACCCGCCCGCTGGTCGGCCGCAGCAACCCGCTGACCATGCGCAGCGTGGTCGTCTTGCCGGCACCGTTCGGGCCCAGCAGGCCGTAGATCTCACCCGGCGCGACACGCAGGCTGACCCGGTCAACCGCGGTCTTCTCCGTACCGTCCGGGTTCGGGAAGACCTTCGTAAGCTCTTCAATCCGGATCATCTGCACTCCAGGACCGGCCGACCGCAGCCCGTGCCACCCTGCACCACGGACCGGTACCCCGGTAATTATACGACCTTCGACCGACCACAGTTCCCGGCCAACACCCGCTAAGCAATCCATCGGCCCATTTACCCCGCGCGGGTAGGCGGAAGCACACCCCGCCGATTCCCCCCAATACACCCCCGCAGCCGCCCATCCCGAGCTAAACCAGCGAAATCAGCCGCGGCGCCCGCGCCTCGGGCGCCTCAATACCGAACTCTACCCAAAAAGTGGCCCCGTGGCCCGGCGTGCTCTTGACGGCGATCTCGCCTCCCAGCAGGTGCGTCAACTCCTTCGCAATCGCCAGCCCCAGACCCGTACCGTGATGCTCACGAGTGGCCGATTGGTCGATCTGGCGGAACTTCTCGAAAATCGTGGCGTGGTTCTCCGGCGCAATGCCCGGACCACTGTCACTGACCGCCAGCCGAATCTGCTTCCCGCCGATCGACCGGGCCGTCAGCCGGACAACACCCCCCTCGGGCGTGAACTTGATGGCGTTGGATAGCAGGTTGTACAGAATCTGCCGCAGGCGACTCTGATCCGTGCGGGCCGTCGGCAGATCGGGATCCACATCAACCGTCACCGCGAGACTCTTTTTCTCCGCCAAAGGTCGCAGGAAATCGACCAGGGCCCGACACAAGCCACCCACATCCACCGTCTCGATGCGCAGCTCGACCTTGCCCGCCTCGATCTTCGCCAGGTCCAACAGGTCATTGATGATCTCCAGCAGAATCCGGCCGGAGATGAGAATGTTCTCCGCGTAGCGCGCCGCCCGCGGATCGTCGCTCCCGTGCGGCCCCTCGCGCAGCAGCTCCGCAAAGCCGATGATGGTCGTCAGCGGGGTGCGCAGCTCGTGCGAAACGTTCGCCAGAAACTCGCTCTTGACGCGGTTGGCCTCGTACAAGGCCACGTTGCTCTCGGCCATCTGGCCGAGCTTCTCATCCAGCAACTGGTTGGCGCGCTGCAAATCTTCCTGCGATGCCCGCAGCCGCTCCAGCATCGTGTTCAGGTTCGCCGACAGGTGCTCGAACTCGTCGCCGGTCTGGACCTGGCTGCGCACGGTCAGGTCGCCCTCCGCCACCCGGATCGTCACCTCCCGCAATTGCTGGATCGGCGCCAGGATGAACCTCTGCGTGATGACGTAGAACACCAGAATGGCCAGCGTGCCGGCCAGCAATCCGGCGGCGATCACAACCAGCCGATTCCACAGCACACCGCGCGCATGCGGGTCGGCCGGCAATTCCACCGCGATAACCCCCGCCAGTTGATTCTCCTGAAACGGGCGGGCCGTCCGCGCCTCGCCGTGGCAGGCCATGCAGCGCCTCGAGATGCGCACCGCATGCGCATACGCGAAACGACGCGAGCCCTCATCAACGTACGTCTGGTACACGGAAGACTGGCGCGGATTCCGCAGAAACGTATGCACCGCCGTGACAACGAACGGGTCGTCGCTGACCACGCTCGCGATCGCCTCCAAGTCGTCGGGAATCGTGCTCAGCCGCACAAACCGGGCTTGGTGGTACTGCTTCTCCGGCAACAGGCCAAACTCGTGGCTATGAACCGTGCCAACGCCCGAAGTCGTTCCCGTGTCGGGCAGCACCAACTGGTAGTAGTCCTCGACAATCCGCTGGGCCTCGTGGTACGGCTGCGCGATGACCAGCAGTTCCATGCGGTACCACGGCACAGCCAGAGCCGCCCCGATGATCAGCAGCACCGCCAATCCGAACAGGATGCGGTATTTCGTGGCGAGTGAGATTCGAGCCAAGCGCATGCTATGATTCCGGCCATCCTGAGCGTGCGCCGATTATACCCGCGCAGCGCCGTCCGCAAGTCTTGCCGCGGCCGGAAGTTCCAAACGATAAGCTGGCTGGCGCCGCTAGTCCGGACCGGACGATGCGCAACCCCCAACCGCGCCATGGAACGCCACCCAAGGCGCCGCCCGGACCAAATCGCCTGAGTGCGACCGCAGTCATGCCCATCAACATGACCGCACCCGCAACACACCCCCTGTTGCCGGAACGCAGTCACCGGCTACGTCGGCCGGAACGCCGTGTCAGCGCTCACCGGCCAGGGCCGGGACCCTAACGCGTAACGATCGTCAGATCGTCGATTTCAGTGATAACGTCGATCATCATCCGTTCCTAGTACAACCACGATGTTACGTTGTCGATAATGCCTGCAGCGTACTCGAATCCAGCGAGGAACAACTCGAAGAGGGCGACCATGTCAGGCCTCCTTGATGATGGTGAGGGAACCGAAAGAAGCGGAGCACTTGCGTGCTGACGACATGAAGCGATAGACTGTCCCCCGTTTGACTTGGCGCAAACGGCTCACGCTGGCGCCATCCGCGCAAACCGCCCGCTCTGTGGGCGCATTACCGTGCATCTTCGAAACCCAAGAAACCTCGCTCGTGCGAGTGTGGTACCGATAATCTCAAAGGATGTCAACCCCAGACATGCCGATTTTCGGACGAAGTCGCCAAATGAGCTCCAGGGGTTTTGACCAACATGCCTGGCCCGATGAAGACGCCCACCCCGGCCCGGGCCGCTGCCCGCATTGCCATACCACCGGGCGCCTCGCGGCCGTCGCCGCCCGCGCCATGCGCTGCCACGCCTGCGACTTCGTCTGGCCGTTACCCCGTCAGCCTCGTACCCTGGACACCCTCCCGCCGCTGGACGGCCTCGCCGAAATCGCCCCCGGCTGCATCCTGCGCGACCGCTACCGCCTGATCGAGCTGATCGGACGCGGCGCGCACGGCCTCACCTACTACGCCGAACACGAGTTCCTGAACCACCCCTGCGTCGTGAAGATCCTGCCCCAGCGCATTCAGAGCCCCACCGACGCCGCCGCACAGCGCCTACGCAACGAGGCCAGCGCCGGATTCCGCGTCAACGACCCGCACGTCGTCCGCGTCCTCGATTGCGACGCCATCGCCGGTATCTGGTACTTCGTCATGGAGTACACCGACGGCGTCGATCTCGGCGAACTGATCAATGCCGGCGTGCGACTCGGCTGGCAACAGACGCTCAACATCGCCCTCGACGCCGCCACCGGCCTCGCGGCCATCCACCGCGCCGGCCTCATTCATCGCGACATCAAGCCCGCCAACCTGCTCCTCGGCACCGACGGCCGAGCCCGCCTGACTGACCTCGGGGTCGTCGGCCTGGCCAATCTCGCTCCCGCGACCAGCCAAGGCCTGACGCCCGGCCCCGTCGGTACCCCGCAATACGCCGCCCCGGAGGCCCTCGAAACCGGCGCCGCCGTCGGCTTCGAAGCCGACCTCTACTCGCTCGGCGCAACCCTCTTCCACGCCCTGACCGGCCGCGCCCCGCACGCACATGACAGCGTCTTCGAGGTCCTGCTCAGCCCCCATACCCGCCCCGTCACCTGGCCGGCCGACGCCCCCGCCGACGTGCCGACCTGGTTCATCGATACTGTCTTGCGGCTCCTACGCGGCGAGCCCGCCCAGCGCTTCCGCTCCGCCGACTTGCTCGCCGAACGTCTCCGCCGACCCCGGGCCGGGCCCGAGGCGCCCATCCAGCACGCCGTTGTGGCCGATGAACGTCACCCTCGCGGCCTGGCCGTCCTGCCGTTCGACAACCAGACCGGGGCCACGGAAGATGACTGGCTGGGATTCGCACTGGCCGATTCGCTTTCACGCGAGCTGTCGAAAGCCCCGGGAACGTACATAGTCGACCCCGACCAGCTCCTGGCTGTCCTGGCACGCCACGCCCCCGAAGCCGGTCCCGCCGATGTCGCCGAGCTGCGCGCCGCCGGCGCACTGGTCGGCGCTGCTACCGTCGTCGCCGGTACGTTCCGGCGAGCTGGCGACGAGATCCGCATTTGGGCCCACGTGTGTCGGCACGACAGCGAGCACGTCCAACAGGTTGAGCCGCTGCACGGCCCCCTGTCAAAGCTCGTCAATCTGCAGGCCGCGCTATTTTTGCGCGTCGCGGGTGCGGCAGAACTCGCCACACCCCGCGCCACAACCGCCGAGCCCGCCCTGGAGGCCATCCCGCTGGAAGCACACGAGCGCTTTGCTCGCGGCAAGCAGGCCTATCTGCAGGGCAAGTACGAGATTGCCATTCGGCTAGCGCGTGAGGCCGTCGAGCAGGATCCCAACCTGATCGAGGCCCTTGAATATATGAGCATCTGCTTTGCCCGACTTGGCCGCTACGCCGAGGCCACGGCCTTGCACGAGCGTATCGTCGCGGTAGCGGAGGAGCGCGGTGACGACCAGTTGCTCCTGGCCGCCGAGGCCAACTTGGGGGTGCTTCATTATCTCAAGGGTGAGCACGAGGTCGCCTGTAGCCACTACGCCCTCGCCGCCGAAATCGCCGAGCGGAACGGCCTCGACAAAGAGTTGGCGCAAATAGAGAACAATAAAGGGTTTGCGCTGTTTCGCCTCGGCCGGCCCGAAGCCGCCGAACGGGCTTTCAAGCGGGCGATCGCCGTCTCGGAGCGTTTCGGCGCCCTGGCCGCATTGATCGGCCCACACAACGGCTTGGGCAACCTCCTTCTACAACAGAAACGCTACGACGAAGCCCGTGAGCACTACCGCTGGGCTCTCGGTTACGCCCAGGAGATCAGCGACCGCACCAATACCGGCGTCTGCCACATGCACATGGGCCGCTGTGCCTCCCTCCAGGGACTATTCACCGAGGCCAAGAACGAGTTCACACTCGCCCTGAACACCCTCGAGGACACCTCTTTCTGGAATGTCCGGGCACGTACCTACGAGTACATCGCCGAGATGAATCTACGGCTGGGGAACTATGCCGAGGCAATTCGATGTGCCGACGAGAAGATTGAGTTGGCGCGGCGGCACGAGAACCGCACAATGGAGGCTGTCGGCTGGCGGCTGAAGGGGGAGGCGCTCCGGCGATTGGGTCGCACCGCCGAAGCCGACGACTGCTTGGCGCGAGGGGAGGAAGCGGGAACGGAAGGCGCGGGCGCGCCGGGATGAGGCCGTCGGCAGACGGTTGTGACACGGCAGTTTTCACGGAGTTCCGATGCAGTCGACCGTCACGGTGGTCCTGCTGCTTGCGGTGCTGGCCGCAGTCCTGCTCGCATTGCGCGAGTTGCGGGCGCTGCGGCGGAAAAGCGCCTCGGCCGGGCACGACCGTCGCCGCGTCGCCGAGCTTGAGGAACTGTTCGCGATCATCCCCGATCCGCTCATCGTGCTGGATTACGAGGCTAACTGCCTGGACGAGTATCCGGCCACGAACAAAACCCGGGCGCACGGAATCCTGGGGTCCGTATCGGAAACGGAGCGTACCGCCCTGCGCGAACAGCTACGCGCCGCGATCGACAGTCAGCGCCGCCAGTTCCACCGCTTTCAACTCGACGGCCGCACGATCATGGCCGAGATCCTGCCACTGCGACCCGTGCCTGAGCGGCCGGCTGCCGCCGCCGTCTGCCTGCGCGACATCACCGAGCAGCAGGAGTCGGCCGCCCGCCTGGACCGCCTGGCGGCGCGGAACCGCGCGATTCTGCGCAGCGCCATGGACGGGTTCTTCGTCGTCGATCAGAACCAGCGCTTCCTGGAGGTCAATGACGCATTCTGCCGCATGACCGGCTACCGCGCCGCCGAACTGCTCGGCATGCGCATCACCGACCTCGAAATCAAGGAGCCGCTGCAGGACCGCACCACCATCAGCCCGCTGCGCACCGGGCTTCACCAGTTTGCGACCGCGCATCGCCACCGCGACGGCCACATCATCCGCTTGGAAACCAGCGTCATTGTCCTGCGCGATGAGGATCGCAAGATCCTGGTCGGCTTCGCCCGTGACGTAACCGAGCGGCTGCGCGCCGAGGAGGCCCTCGAACGCCTCAGCCACCAGAACAAGCTCATCCTCGACTCCGCGGCCGAGGGTATCTACGGCGTCGATACCGCCGGCCGCTGCACGTTCGCGAACCCGGCGGCCGCCCGCATGCTCGGCTGGGAGGTGAGCGACCTGATCGGCCGCAGCGCTCACGAACTCGTCCGCCACGGACGCCTCACCAGCGAAGTCAACCCCGACGACAACTGCACTATCTGCTCCGCGGTCCGCAACGGCGCCGTCCAGCACGGCAGCAACGACGTCTTTCTTCGCAAGGATGGCTCAACGTTCCCGATCGACTTCGTCAGCGCCCCAATCCGAGAACAGGGCCGTCTGACCGGTGCCGTGGTCGTCTTCCGCGACATCAGCGAGCGCCAACGCGCCGAGGAGGAGCGCCGCCAGTTGGAAGTGCGCATGCAGCAGTCCCAGAAGCTGGACAGCCTCGGCATGTTGGCCGGCGGCCTGGCCCACGACTTCAACAACCTCCTGCTGAGCGTCTTGTGCAACGCCTCCGTGGCCATGGAACGTACGTCGGCCAACTCCGACCTGCGCGGCCACCTGGAGAAAATCATCAAGTCCGGCCAGCGCGCCTCCGAGCTCACTCGCCAGATGCTGGCCTACTCCGGACAGGCCGCCTACGACGTCCATCCCCTGGCACTCAGCGAGCTGGTCGAGGAAATCGCCGACCTAATGCGGGCCGCCCTCCCCAAGACCGTCAACGTGCAGCTCAAGCTGGCCAACGATCTACCCATGATCCAGGCCGACGGCGCGCAACTCCAGCAGGTCATCATGAACCTGCTGCTCAACGCCGCCGAGGCCATCGGGCACCAGCCCGGCACCGTCGTGGCGCGGACCGAGCTGCGCACCCGACTTGCCAGCGAGCCGGATGCCGCCTTCATCGGCCATCCGCTCACGCCCGGCCAGTACGTCTGCCTCGAAGTCGCTGACACCGGCTGCGGCATGAGCCCGGACACTCTGGCACGCATCTTCGACCCCTTCTTCAGCACCAAGGCCAAGGGCCGCGGCCTGGGTCTGTCCGCCCTGCTCGGCATCGTCCGGTCGCATCACGGCGCCGTCCGCGTCACCAGCACCGTCGGACGCGGCACCACCTTCACCATCCTGTTCCCCCCGGCGGTCGGCACCATCCGCCGCCCCGTCCCACGCCTGCAGTGCACCACGCTGCCCGTAAGCTCTACGGTCCTGGTCGTCGACGACGAAGAGGACATTCGCGAAGTTGTCCAAACCATCCTCGAATCACGCGGCGCACGCGTCCTGACCGCCCCCGACGGCGTCAGCGGCATCGAGCTCTTTCGCCGCCATGCCGACGAGATCAACGTCGTATTGCTTGACATGACCATGCCGGGCATGGGCGGCGAAACCGTGCTCCAGCGAATCCTCGACATCCGGCCCGACGCCCGCGTCATCCTCTCCAGCGGATACAGCGAGCAGGAAGCCCTTGCCCACCTTGACGGTCATCGCATGGCCGGTTTCGTCCCCAAACCCTACACCGCCCAGGCCCTGATCGACTCGATCGGCTCCGCCCTGACAATGGCGTAAGCCGTTCGCCCCGCGGCCCCCGCGCCGTGCCAGGTTTGCCGCCCTCGCCCACCATCGCCTATAGTAACGCGCCGCGCTGGACCGATCGCCCGAGCGGCCTCGGCGATCTTCCGCGCCAGCCACGGCGCCGGCCGATTGCTCAACATGGAACCTTGTTGTGCCATGACACACCACGCACGCTCGCCACAACTCGCCCGGCCGACCTCTGACCCCCGAATCCGGCGCCGCCCCGCCGGCTTGCTCTGCTTCATCTTGCTCGCCGGCCTTGCTGCGACCCTGGCCACGGGTTGCCAGCATCTGGCCGACCGCACTGACCGCCGGGTGTCAGCCATCATCGCCGAACGGCAGCAGGCCGCGCTGGGTGCCAGCCCCCCCGTTACCATGTCGGCCGCCGATGTCGACGCGGCCACCCCGTCGCGGACTGCGTACGTGCCGGTGCCCCGGCCGGTCTCGACCACGTTGCCCGCTGATTTCGTCCCCGAGTCCGAGGAGCCACCCGCCGCACCACTGGTCACCACCCCGTCGTTGTCGAGCAAGCCCGCCGCACCGCCCGAGGCGGCACCCGACGACCAATCTGACCTGTTCACCCTCACAGACGCACTGGCCTATGCCCAGGCCAACCAACGCGCCTATCAGACCGCCAAGGAAGAGCTGTACTTGCGGGCCCTGGCCCTGACGCTTGAGCGGCATCTCTGGACGCCCGTATTTGCTTCGCGCCTCCGTACCGTCTACGGCAACTTCGGCCAGATACGCGACTTCGACCAGGCCATGCGCTTCGTGGCGGAGCTGTCGGCCTCGCAGCGCCTGCCCTATGGCGGCGAGTTCACCGCCAAGGCCATCAGCACCCTCATCCGCGACGTCGGCCGCTCCATCACCGCCTCCGAGGGCAGCACGGTCGAGTTGGGCGTCCGCGTGCCTTTCCTGCGCGGCGCCGGCCACGTCGCCCAGGAAGACCTGATCCGCCTCGAACGCGAACTGACCTACCAGGTGCGCAGCTTCGAGCGCTTTCGCCGCCGCCAGCTCGTGGACGTCGCCAGCGCCTACTTCGACCTGCTGCGTGCCAAGCAAAGCGTGCTGGACAGCCAGGTAAGTCTGGAGCGGCGCGAGGTAACCCTCGAGCGCGCTCGGGCCTTCGAACAGGCCGGCCTGCGCAGCCCGCTCGACACGCAGCGCGCCGAATTCGAATACCTCAGCGCGGACAACCGCCTGGAGCGCGCCCGGGAAGACTTCCGCGCTGCCGCCGACCGCTTCAAGCTGGCCATCGGTATGCCGGTCGAAGAGCCGCTTAACGAGGAGCGCCTCGAGGACATCGAGTCCATCGAAGCCCAGGTTACCGCCGGCCACTACCCACTGCTGTTGCGTCCACCGGCCGCCGGCGACGAGTCCCGCGCCCTCGCCTTCGCCACGCAGCACCGACTCGACCTGCTGACCGGCAACGACCGCATCGACGACGCCCGGCGCGGCGTCGCCATCGCCCAGAACACCCTGTTGCCTAACCTGGACCTGGAATCGACCGTCTCGTGGGAGACCGACCCCGGCCACAACCGCCTGGCCGACTTCTCGTTTGATCGCACCACCTGGCGCAGCGAACTGCTGCTCGACTTGCCGCTGGAGCGCATGGCCGAGCGCAATCGCTATCGCGCTTCACTGGTCGACGTCCGCCGCGCCCAACGCAACTACCAGGACACCGTCGAGCGCATCCGGGTCGACGTGCGCAGCGCCGTCAACCAGATCCGCCTGGAGGATCGCTCCCTCCAGATCCAGCAGGAAAACCTCGCGGTCGCCAATCGCCGCCTGGAGTTCGCCCAGCATCAGTACGACGATGGGAAGCTCGACGTGCGGGAGTTGCTCGATGCCGAGGATGCCTGGACTAGTGCGCGCAACGGACTCAACCTCGCCAAGACCTCTCGCTGGCAGGCCCTCCTGAACTTCCGCCTCGCCACCGAAACCTTGCGCATCGACGAGAACGGCATGCAGTACGCGCCGGCGGACATTTCACCCTGACCCAGGCCGCCGCCCCCCAAAGACAAACACTACGGCATTCCGGCCGCTTCCTCGCTGAACTGATCGAGCAGGGCTTCGTACTCGCGCTTCAGCCCCCGGTCCAACACGTTGATCTTCGCCTTCTGGAAAAGCTCCGATATCAGCGTGTTCATGTTCTGCTGCAACACGCGCTCACGCAGCCGCGCCTCGACCTCGCCGCGCACATCTTCAAACCGCACGCCCTCCGGCGCGATCCGCCGCTCCAGCTTGAGTATGTGAATCATCCGGTCGGTCAGCGTCGGCGCCGACACCTGCCCCGGCGCCAGGCCGAACGCCACCTCGCGCAGCGCCGCGGGCACCTCCTGGTCCGGCGCATTGAACGCGAACGGCGTCATCAACCCGCCCCGCTCGGCCGTCTCGCGATTAACGCTCAATCGCCGCGCCACGTCGGCAAAATCCACGTTGCGCCCCAACTCGTCCAGCGCCTCGTGCAACGCCCGCGTGTCGCTGGCCGGAAGCTGAATGTGCCGCACCTCCACCTTCTCGCCGTAGCGCCGCGCGAATTCCTCCCGCAACGTCGCCTCCGTCACGCGGAATTCCTGCTCCGCTGCCTTCCGCAGATGCGCGTTCCGCTCCATCGCCAGCATGAACTCCGGCATCGTCAGGCAGCGCTGCTGCAGGATCGTGTGCATAGCGCGCTCCTTGGCCTCGCGCGTCAGCGGCACGTTATCCGCATCGCTGTCCGGCACAATCTCATCCAGCGCCCGGCGATACTGCGCCTCGATGTCCGCCTCGGTCACCTGCAACCCCCGCCGCCGCGTCTCCTGCTTCGCCAGTTCCACCGCAATGACCTGCTGCATGATCTCCAGGCCGCGCGTCTCCATCAGCAGGTCCACGACCTTGCGGCGCGCGATCGGCTGACCGTTGACAATCACAATGGCATCGCCATCCTGCGCCGCCGCCCGCGCCGGCAACAGCCCGACCGCCCCCGGCACCAGAACCAGCACGGCCGCCCAGATCGACCGGCGCCTGATCGCAAGCAATGCTGACATCGGAATCCTCCATCCGGCCGCGCCGCGCGGCCCGACCCGAACGACAAATCTATCGCCGCACCCGCGCAAACGGCGCCCGGTCCGCCCGGGCCAACTCAAAACGCGCACCGGCCACCAGCCCGGCCAGCCGGCGCCGCAGAACATCCAGCACCGGCCGCTCACTCGCATAGTGCCCCAGGTGCACCGCCGTCACACCGCGCCGCAGCAGCTCCAGGGCGTCATGGTGCTTGAATTCGCCCGTCAGCACCAGCGACTCCGGCTCACGAAAAGCCCGCACGCCAAACGCGCCCGCGGCTGCCGTCACCGACCGGAACCGCCGCCGCAAATCACCAACAACCAGCGCATTCGACAAGTCCACATGCGACGCCAGGGCCGCGAGCAGGGCATCACCACGCTGCGGACGCGCCAACTTGCCCACGCGCCCCATCCCGACCGCCCCACGTCCCGGCAACTCATCAACCGGATACAGGTCGAACGCCGGCTCCTCGTACGTGTGCGCGGCATACAACTTCCGCACCACGGCACCCAGCCGCCCTGCCGGCACGACCATCTCCAGCCGAATCTCGTCCACGCGTTCCAGCTCTAGCGGCCGTCCGATCGTCGGCGACGTCGTCGCATCCCCGCGAAACGTCCCCTGTCCCGCCAACTCGAAGCTGCATTCACTATAGTGCCCGATCACCCCCGCCCCCTCCGCCGTCAGCGCCCGCCGCAGTCCGGCCACCTCCGCCGGCGGTACGAACACCACCAGCTTGTAAGTCTTCCCGCGCTCCACCTGCGGCTCCAGCGGTCGCCGCGCGCCCACCGGCAGGAAATCCAGCAGCACATCATTCGTCCCGCCCGGCGCGGCATCCAACGCCGTATGCACCGCCAGCAGCGCTACCCGCGCCGCCAGCGAATCCGGCAACAGCTCCGTCGGCCCGTCCGCCTCCGGCGTCAACGCCCGAATGCCCTTGAAGATCGGCGGATGATACAAGACCAGAGCGCCGGCCTGCTTCCGCAGCGCCTCACGAGCCACCGCATCAGTCAGATCGATCGCCAGCAGCGCCCGCCGCACCGGCCACTCCGGCCGCCCGGCCAACAGCCCGACGTTGTCCCACTCCGCGGCGTACTGAAACGGCGCGATCACATTCAGCGCCGCCCGCAAGTCGTCCACCGTCGCCCCCACCGCCGGCCGCCTAGTCATGTCCACACTCCTCTCGCACCCGCCGCGCATACGCCTGCGCCAGGCGGCGCGTCACTTCACCCGGCCGACCCGCCCCAATCCGCTCACCTCCCACACTCACCACCGGCATGACCTCCATCATGCTATTGGTCAGAAACACCTCTTCAGCAGCGCACAAATCGCCCACCGCCAACGCCCGCTCCTCCACCATGACCTCAAGCTCGGCCGCCAGCTCCAGCACCGCCGCTCGCGTGATCCCCGGCAGAATCGGCGTATCCAGCGCCGGCGTGTGCACCCGGCCACCCCGCACCGCGAACACCGAACTCACCGCCCCCTCGGCCACCTGCCCGTTGTCATCCAGCCACAGCGCCTCGAGCGCTCCCGCCGCATGCGCCCCGCGCAGCGCCGCCAGCCGCGCGAAGTAGCTCGTCGTCTTGTGCCCCACCGTCGGGTCGAATCGGCTCTGCCGATAGCGCGACACAACGACCGTCGCACCCCGCTCGTACAACTCCGCCGCGTACGTTCCGCCCAGCGTCGCGCTGGCCACAATCGTCAGCTCAGGCTCCGCCCCCGCCGCGCCGCGCAACGACCCGCTCGTCACCGTCAGCCGCACACGCCCGTCCTGCGCCCCCAGCTCCGTCAGCACCCGGGCCACGTTCGCCCCCGTCTCCTCAGGATCGGGAATCACCGACCAACCCAGAGTCCGTGCCGACGCCGCCAGCCGATCCAGGTGCTGTTCCAGCCGGAACACCCGCCCCCGATAGGCCCGCATCGTCTCGAACAAACCCACCCCCTGCATGAACCCCGCGTCGAACACGCTGACGCTGGCCGACTCGGCCGGCCGCAACTCGCCATTAATGCACACCCACTCAGTCATCACTCGCTCGACACGCCGCCACTGGTCGCGCCTCACTCGCCGCCGCGGCCCGGCCGCCGGCCCGCTCGGCACCGGTCAAGCCGGCGATGATCCCGCGACCCTTCGCCAGCGTCTCCTCGTACTCCTCCGCCGGGTCGGAGTCGGCCACGATCCCACCGCCCACGTAGAGTGTCGCCGTGGACCCGCGCATCTGTAAAGTGCGGATGGCCACATTGAACGTCATTTGCCCATCCAGCCCCAGCACGCCCACCGCCCCCGTGTAAGCACCCCGCGCCACCGGCTCCAACTCGTCAATGATCTGCATCGCCCGAATCTTCGGCACACCCGTAATCGAGCCTGCCGGAAAACACGCCGCCAACAACGCCAGCGCATCCGCCCCCGGCGCCAACTGACCCACAACGTCGGCCACCGTGTGAAACACCGTCGGGTGCGCTTCCAACCGCCGCGGCTGAACAACCTTGACCGACCCATAGCGGCACACCCGCCCCAGATCATTCCGGTGCAGATCCACGATCATGGCCAGCTCCGCCCGCTCCTTCGCCGACGCCAGCAACTCGGCCTGCCGCGCATCGTCAAGCGGCTCGTCGCCCACGCGCGGCCGCGTGCCCTTGATCGGACTCGTCAGCACCTCGCGTCCCCGCACCCGCAAGAACAACTCCGGCGAATGCGACAACACAGCCCCATCGTCCCAACGCAACAGTGCCGCATACGGCGCCGGATTAACCTCGCGCACCCGCGCATACTCCGCCAGCGGATCGCCCGCGCCCTCAATGCGCAAACGTTGCGCCAGGTTCACCTGGTAGATATCCCCCGCGGCAATGTACCCCAGCGCACGCCGAACTGACCGCTCGTACTTTTCCCGCTCAACTTCCGGCCGCCAACGCGGCAACCCGGTCGGCGCAAACTCCCGGCACGCGCCGGCCGCCGATTCCCAGCGGGCAATCCAATCTCCATCCCTCGTCGCCGGGGCGGCCGCGCCCGGCAGGTCCAGTCCAACCGCTCGCACCGCAAACGCCCGCCGCGCTGCGTGATCCAGCACGATCCCGCGCTCGAACAGCGCCAGCCGCATCAGCGGCAGCCCGAGATCCTCCCGGCGTGAACTCGGCAGCCGCTCCAGGTACCGCGCCATCTCGAAACCAACGTATCCCACCCAGCCGGGTCCGTTTGACCAGGGCAGTTGCGGCAGTTGTGCCAGATCCTGCCAGACGCCGCGCCACAGCCGCCAGCCATCCGCGGACGTGCGCGGCTCCTGCCGCGCGCCCCGCAACGTCGCCGGCTGACCGTCAAACTGCTCGATCCACAACAGCGGACGCGCACACACGAGCGAGCGGCACGGCGCCGATGCCGGCGCCGCCCCGGCGGCGCACGAGTCCAGCCAGGCCAACTCCGCTCCACCGGCGAAGGCCGCCACGGCGGCTGCGATATCCGCCGGCCAGGTCACCTCCGTAATGTCCCAAGCTGCCGTCACTGCGTTTCCTCACGGTGTCCGCCGCCCGCGTCCGGTCGACACTTCGACACAGGGGACCACACTTTGCCCCGCTGGGAAAGTCCCACAATACGCGCGCCCACACTTGGAAAACCGCAAGCCGGCCGGCGCCGGGGCCGCAACCGCTTTCCAGAAAAGGCTTTGTGCGGCAGTCCGGCGATGGCGCCGCGGGTACATTATGCGGACGGGCACCCGCCGGGAGCGGGCCCAGCCACCGTACTGGCGTTATCCCCACCGCAATCCGCAAACCTTTCCGACCCAATCCTGTCTCAAGACGTGGTGGCCGGGTCAGTCCCGGCCTTCCGAAAGCGGATGCGCCAGCAGCAGGAGCAACATAATGACCAAACGTTCACTTGCTCTGACGCTCGGCTCTGTGGCAGCGGTCCTGACCGCGGCACCAGCCGAAGCCGGCGGCTTCAGCTTCAGCTATGACGATGGTCCCCGCCGGGTAAGCCGCGCAATCGTGCCACCGGCTGCGTATACCTGTGCTCCAGTAGTGTCAACCAGCTACCACACCACGGCGGTGTATCACGATCCGTGCCCACCGCCGCCACGCTGCTACTACGCACCCGCTCCGCGGGTCGTGCTGCTGCGTCCCCAGCCGGCCGTGCGCGTTCGCCATCGCCATTATCGCCCGGCTTTCGAACGCGCGCACCGCATCGTCCGACACGACGGTTATCACCGCGACGGACACCGCCCCCGCTGGCACTCGCGACCGGTGCGCGATGCCCGTTGCAGCTTCGGAGCCGCTTTGCGAATCGATACCTCCAGGTTCGGCGGCGGTTTCTGCTATCGACGTTAAGCCTCTTTTCATCACACACGATGCCCATCGGGTCAGCGGGCAGCGGCCGGAACGGTTCCGGCGGCTGCCCGCGGCCTTTGCCGGCCGCCCACGTCGCCCGCCGCCCAAATTGACAGTTGTCTGCGCCGGGACAGGCTCTACAATCGTCAACACCGCAGCGCCGCCTTCGTGGTCGAATTGCTCGGCAAGGAGAGTCACCGTGTCTGCCCGCAGAAACCGTCCCGTGCTGTACGAGATGGTGCGGCATTCGCGCCGTCCGGGGCAAACGGCCCGGCCGCGTAGCGGAGAGCCGGCGGCCACCGAGACAAGCTCCACACCCGCCCCGCCGCGAACAACGCCGCCGCCCAAGACCGCGGAACCAACCGCTCCCAGAACCGTGCGTGTTATTGATGGACACGTGTCGGTCCGGCTGGGCTGGCCCGGTCTCGCCGTGCTCGCCGTCGGTGCGATCTTCGTCCTGTTCGTCGCGTTCCAGGCCGGCGCGCGCTTCGCCACCACGCAAACCGGCGACCTCGCGGATACCATGCCGCCGACCGCCATGCCAATCGACGAGCCCCCCCAGGACACGCCCGCACCCGTCGCTGCTCATCGACCACCCCGACAGGCCGAGGTGGTTACGCCCCGCCCGGTCGAGCAAGCGCCCGCCCAGTCGCGCCCCGCGCCCGTCGAGCGGACCGGCGAAACTGCACAACCGACCTTCGAATTCAAGCGCGGCTATCACTACGTCGTCGTGCAGCACTTCCGCCGCGCCGACCTTAACGCCGCGCAGCAGGCCGCCAGTTTCCTCCACGAACGCGGTGTCCCGACCGAGCTGCGCACCGGCAGCGATGTTCAGCTCATCGCCCGCGAGCCGTTCCTCATTAACCAGGATGACACCGTGGCCCGCGCCGCCGAAAGACGACGCTGCGACGCGCTCAAGCAGCGCATCCGCGAGATCGGCAAGGAGTACGCCAAGGAGGCCGGCTACGACTTCAAGGACTGCTACGAGCGCGTGCAGGCCCGCTAGCGTAGTCATCGCCCAACTCCTTGAGCACTTGAGCCGGCCGGAGCAGACATCATGTCGCGACTTGACCAATTAAGGAAGCTTGCCGCCGCGGCCCCGGACGATCCGCTTGCCCATTACGCCATCGGCCTGGAGTACTTCAACCTGGAACAATATGACCAGGCCGTCGCTGCCTTCACCCAGGTCCTGGCGGTCGACGCCAACTACGCCCCCGCCTACTACCACAAGGCACGCGCCGAGATCCGCGCCGGCCGGCGCGCCGCCGCCGCAGAGACACTCACCGCCGGCATCGCGATCGCCAACACCGCCGGCGACCAGAAAACCGTCAAAGAGATGACCGAGCTGCGGGACACCATTTCATGACACCCATTCGTCTGGCAATCGCCGGTTGCACCGGCCGCACCGGCGCCACCATCCTGCGCCTCGCCGCGACCGATCCGCGATTCACCATCGTCGCCGCGCTTACCCGAACCGACGATCCCCAACTCGGCGGCGATGCCGGCCAGGCGGTCGGCGGGTCTGCCATCGGCGTGCCCATCTCGGTCGATTGCCGCCGGCCGTGCGACGTCCTCGTCGAATTCACGCTCCCGGACGGCTGCCGTCAGTGGGCCGATTGGTGCGCCGCGCACGGGGTCGCCCTCGTAAGCGGCACGACCGGCCTGACGGAACCACACCACGCCGCCCTGCGCCACGCCGCCCTGCGCGTGCCCGTGCTCTGGGCGCCAAACATGAGCATCGGCGTCAACCTGCTGCTGAAGCTCGTCGAGCAGGCGGCGGCCCGGCTCAGCGATTGGGACGTGGAAATCTGCGAGACGCACCACCGCCACAAGGTCGATGCCCCCAGCGGCACCGCCAACGCCCTGCTGCAGACCATCTGCCACGCCCGCGGCTGCGACCCCGCGCAGACCGCCGTGCACGGCCGCCACGGCCGCTGCGGGCCGCGCCGCCCCGGCGAAATCGGCGTCCACGCGCTGCGCATGGGCGAACACGTCGGACACCACGTAGTCACGTTCGCAGCAGGTAGTGAGTCGCTGCGGCTCTCGCACCAGGCCCACTCGCGCGAGACCTTCGCCAGCGGAGCCCTGCATGCCGCCCACTGGCTCGTGGGCCGCCCACTCGGACTGTACGGCATGGCGGATGTATTGGCAGAAACCACCCCCTGAGCACATGGAATCGCCGGCCGCGCCCTCCGGCTAGCCCCATTATGCTGTCGCCGCGCGCCAACCGCCGGTCAGCGCGCGGCCCTGATAGCCTTCCTGCCGTGCCGAGCGCCCTACGTCGTGCTGCCCTGCAGACTCCCCAGTACCAACTGCGAGATGATCAGCGGCAGAACATTCGTCGCAACCGACTGGATGATGGCCTGCGCGCAGCCCGCCGCCTGGAACAGAACACAGCCGGACGCCGCCAGCACCAAGAACTTCCAGCTTCGCCGTTTCATTGCACTCTCCATTTGCTCCACTCGCCGCGCCCGGGGGCTCACCCACCGGGTCGCTCGACAGCCAAACACTATATCGGCATCGCGGGCCGGCACAAGATACAGCCGAAAACAACTTGCAGGCCCCGGCTCACCGCACATAATGCCGCCTTATACCCCCATTACTACGTGTAAGGCGGATTAATGACCAGCAAGCATTCCTGTAGCATCATCCTTCAATCACCCCGGCCCGCCGTCCTGCTAATTCTCGCATACGCCGGCGGCTGCGTCACGCCCGGACCGCTGACCAGCCGCCTGGACCCCGCCGTCGTCCGGCCCGAACCCGGCGCCATAATACTCCTCTGCGATGGACTGCAACCCGACCTGGTCGAGCGCGGCTGCGACGAAGGCTGGCTGCCGAATATCCAGCACCGCTTCGTTGCCGGCGGCCTGCGCGTCGAGAACGCCTTCACGGTCGTGCCTTCCATCACTTACGCCGCGATCAACACCCTGCTGACCGGCACCACGCCCGCCACCCACGGCATCCCCGGCAACCGCTGGTTCGACCCCAAGGAGCGCCTCTTCCGCAATTACGCCACCATCAAGAACTACCGCGACGTGAACATCGACTCGCACACGCCCACCATCTACGAACTGCTGCCCCACGTGCGCTCCACCAGCATCCAGGCCGCCCACCACCGCGGCGTCTCCGACAACATCGCCAACTGGATGAGATCCGGCATCCTCTGGTTCTTCGAGGCCTACGGCGGCGTGGACATAGTCACCGCCGCCACCATCGACCTCGTCGCCCGCCGGGCCAATGACAACGGCGAGTGGCCCGCCCTGATAACCTGCTACTTCCCCGGCATCGACTCGATCGGCCACCTCGCAGGTCCTGACTCACCACGCTACCACCGCGCGGCCCGAAACATCGACCATCAAATCGGCCGCGTCTGCGACTGGCTCGAACGCAACGACCTGCTCGAATCGACTTACCTGGTCCTCGTCGCCGACCACGGCATGGTTCAAGTCAGCGAGCACATCGACCTGCTGCACCTCGTGCGCACCGGCTGGGGCCGCCACGCCACCGACCGCATGCTCCAGGACGGCTCCTTCGCGCAGCGCCAGAGCTTCTTCGACCAATTCGACACCGTCGTAGTACACCAGGACGGCCGCCGCGCCGGCCTGTACTTCGCCGGCCCGACCGGCTGGGACTCCGAACCGTCCCCCGAGACCGTCGAGCAGATCCTCAGCGCTCCGCCCGCTGCGCAGCAGCTCTGGAACCTCACCGGCATCGACCTCGTCGTCTTCTCGCTCGGCCCGGACGAAGCGGCCCTCCGCTCACCGCGCGGCTCGGCCCGCATCGAGCGGCGCTGCACCCCGACCGGCCCGGAGTACCGCTACGTGCCCGTCCCCGGCGACCCGCTCATGTACCAGGAAGACCCCGAACTGGCGGCCTTCGTCGCCGCCGGCTTCCACGACTCACGTAGCTGGCTGCACGCCACCCGAAATGCCTACTTCCCGGACGTCGTCCCGCAACTCATCCCCCTCTTCGAAAACCGCCGCTTCGGCGACGTGCTCGTCTTCCCCGCCGCCGGCTGGAGCTTCAATCGCGAACGCGGCGGCCACGGCGGCATCACGCGGGCCGAAATGCGCATTCCGTTGCTGATCGCCGGCCCCGGCATCGCCGGCGGCTCGACGATCGAGTGCGCCCGCCTGCAGGACGTGACCCCCCAGATCATGGCGCTATTGGGCGTAGAACCACCCACCGCCGGTTCGCTGGACGGACAGCCGTTCTTTCAACCGGAGCTCGCCGCCCCAACGGACCCGACAATGCAGCCATGAAAGCCGCCGTTGCGGCCACTCTCTTCATCGCCCTGGTCGACGTCACTAGGCTGATCCTGGCCAACGGCCCCGCGTCGGGCCGGCCCGCCCACGCTACTTCAACTCGCTGAACAGGCCCGTCGGCGTGTCCGGCCGGACGATCTTCGCCAGCCGCGGATAGGCCGCCAGCAACGCCGGTGGCACCGCCACGCGCGACCCATCCAGTAACGCACGCAGCTCGAGCGCGTTCGCCGGCCCCTGTCCGCGGTAGTGGTTGTTCGCAAACACGTAGACGTTCTGTGCCTGCTTCACGAGCGCGTCCAGCCGCCGCACCCATTCCGCCAACTCGTCCGGACTGTATAGATAGTTGTAACGCTCGTAGCTCGGCACATCCTCGGCGAACCAATTCTTCGCGTTGCGCCCGTGCAGCCGCACGTACGCCCCACTCCCCAGCACGTGGGCGGTCGGCCCCAGGCAGTCGCGCAGCCGCGGCTGATCAATGTTGCAGTACCCCCCGGCCCCGGCCACCGCCGCCAGCGCCTCCGGCTGCGCCCAGGACGCGTGCCGCACCTCGATGAATCGCTCGTATTCCACGAACGCCGCTCCCAGCCGCTTCAGCCAATCAGCGGCCTCCTGCGTGTAGCGGAACGACCAGGGAAACTGCATCAGCACCGGACCCAGCAGGCCGGCCTCCTGAACCGGCCGCAACCCCTCATGGAACGCCGCGACCTCACCGCTTCCCGGAAACGCCGACCGCTGATGCGTGAAGCTCTGCGTCAGCTTGAACGCGAAGCGAAACTCCGCCGGCACCAGCCGCACCCACGCGCTCGTCATCCGCGCCGTCGGCATACGGTAGAAGCTCGTGTTGACCTCGACGGCATTGAAGTACCGCGCCAAGTACGCCAGCGGCTTGAACCCCCGCCCAGGTCGATCAGGATAGAACACCCCCGTCCAATCCCCGTAGCTCCAGCCCGAGGGTCCGATCCACAACCTTGCCCGCTTTGCCGCGCTCATCTCCACAAACCATTATCTCCGTCCGGCAAGATTTGCGCATGCCTCTCGAAACGATTCCAGCCACCTGGCCGGCCATCCTGACCTTGCGGCGAGGGTCTTCTGCCCCCCGACGTCTCAGCAACACCGGCACTCCAATCCGCACGCCGAACGCCGCCGCGCCCGCCCTGTCCCACAAGTTCCTTTGTGTAAACATGTTATGCACTGTGTGCCATCCCGCATTCCCGACCAGGCGCCGCCGCCCCGGTGGGCGGCTGCTCGCCTGTGGCCACTGCTGAGTTGCTGCCGACCCTCGCACGCACTCGTTCCGGCCGTGCCGCGGCAACCCGGAAGCAGAGCGCTTTTCCACTCAGCAAGCTTGCGCACTGCGTGAGCTTCTGTCGCGTATCCGAACATAAGTGTGTGGTGTCTCACGAGTTTCCCTACACAGCAGGAGCAAACAAAGATGGTAAACAGCTTGAGAGTGATGTTAATTGTGCTGGCCACAGCCTTCCTGGTGATGCCGGTTGCGGGCTGCTGCCTGTTCACGGACCTCCTCCCAGTACCGGACGGGGCCGATAATGGCGACGACAACGGCGACGACAACGGTGACGACAACGGCGACGACAATGGCGACGACAATGGCGACGACAACGGTGACGAGACGCTCGTCATCGTCAAGACTGATATCGATGTCCGGCACGATGCCGCGCTGAAGACCGGCACCGACCTGATCGCCTTCGGTACCGCGGTTGGCGGATCGACCGTAGTCGGCGTCTCCTACATCACCCCCTCCGAGGCCCCGACCGTCGGCACGCCCGTCCCCAACACTGAGCTGTACAGCAACAAGGCCTTCGCCGTCGGCGGCCGCACCATATTCCTGGCCGGCAGCAACATCGGCGCCCTGGCGTTCCAGGTCAGCGTGTTCGACGTGGACACCGCGACGATTACGCAAACCTTCGACACCACCGACATTCGCCTGTGCAGCATCCCGGTGGCCGCCGGTGACACCGGCCACATCCAGGCCGACGGCGACTACTGCGTCGTCATCTGCGACCAGAGCACTGTGACGGACGGCCTGATCATCAAGGTCATCGACGTCAGTGGTGACGCCCCAGCCCTCATCGCCTTCACGAACAACCCGGCCGGCTCGTGCTTCCAGGTTGACCAGGTGGCCGTCGATGCCGCCTCGCAGACGGTTGTCGCGGTGGCCGATGACACGTTCTTCATCTACGACATCACCGACCCCACCGCCGCGCCCACCGAAATCGTGTCTCCGAACGGCGTCAGTGACACGCAGATCAAGATGAACGGCGGCTACATCATCGCGCTGGATGATCAGGCCTACCCGCACACGATCCTGGTCAATCTGACGACGAACACCATCATCGACCTGACGGACGGCTTCGGGATCGGAGCCGTCGCGATCGGCACCGACGTCTTCGCCTTCTTCGCCGACGCCGACGCCGACGACAGCAGCGGCGGGTCGCAGCGCGCCGCGGTGGGCACGGTCCCCGGGCCGGGCTACACCAAGGCGCCCCTGAACCAGTACATCGACGGTTCGACCGTGAACAACGGCCTGGCGGGCTTCGGCGGCTCGCTCGATATCGTTCCGGATGACAGCTACGTCTTCCTGGCCAACTCTTACCTCCAGTACAGCACCGCCGGGGCCACGTTCGTCGTCCCGGCCGACCCGGAGGACGAGGACCCCTACGCCTGCCCGGCCTGGAGCGTCGATTGCAGCCTCGACACGGTCGGCTTCAAGACGGCCACGACGCGCAGCGACAACACCGCGACGACGGTCGGCTACATCATCCTGCCGTAGACGCACCACGCATCGGTCCACGGCACTGGCCGGTCCGATGCATGGCGTGAAGTTGCGTTGGAAGAAGCGGCAACTGGTTGCGGGCGGGAGTCTCGGGTGACTCCCGCCCCGCCTCTTTTCCGGCCGGCAATCCTGCACGCATTGTACCTCCCGGTCCCCCGCGTTCGCCTCAACCCACCCTGACCGTTATACTCCCGGCTGCCCTTACGGGCGGACGCGGCCGAACGTGCCGGTGCGCACAATCTGCTGACAGTCCGCCACATGAACAGCGTCGGCCACCCGCCGCAGCCAATTGGGGCCTGAACCAGCCATGCGGGCAATGGTGCTCAACAAAATCGCTCCCGTCGAAAGCAGCCCCCTGCAACTCGCCCAATGGCCCGACCTCGAGCCGGCTCCCGGAGAAGTACGGCTGCGCGTGCACTGCTGCGCGGTGTGCCGAACGGACCTGCACGTCACCGAGGGCGAGTTGCCCCAACAGCGCCTGCCGATCATCCCCGGCCATCAGATCGTCGGCACGATTGACCGGCTTGGCCCCGGCTGCGGCCGCCTGCGCGTCGGACAGCGCGTCGGCGTGGCCTGGCTCCGGCATACCTGCGGCGCGTGCAAGTTCTGCCACTCCGGCCGGGAGAACCTCTGCGAGTCGCAGCGCTTCACCGGCTATCACGAGCACGGCGGCTACGCCGAACAGGCCGTCGTACCCGAAGACATCGCGTACGAGCTGCCGGAGGGTTTCGCGGACGACCAGGCCGCCCCGCTACTATGCGCTGGCATCATCGGCTACCGCGCCCTGCAACGCTGCAACCTCCCGGCCGGCGGTCGGCTGGCATTGTTCGGCTTCGGCTCATCCGCGCACGTCGTGATCCAACTCGCCCGCCATCGCGGCAGCGATGTGTACGTGGTGTCGCGCGGCGAACAACATCGCGAACTGGCGCGCCGCCTGGGCGCCGCCTGGGCGGGCGCCGCGGCGGCCGACCTGCCGGTCAAGGTTGACGGCGCGATCATCTTCGCCCCGGTCGGTGACCTGGTCCCGCCGGCGCTGGCTGCGCTGCGCAAGGGCGGCACACTGGCGCTGGCCGGCATCTACATGACGGATGTGCCCCCGCTGAACTACGAGCAACACCTGTTCTACGAGCGCAACCTGTGCTCCGTCACTGCCAACACGCGCGCCGACGGCCGCGCGCTGCTGGCGGAAGCCGCTGAGATTCCAATTCGCCCGCACGTGACCGAATACACGCTGGCCGACGCCAATCAGGCCCTGCAGGACCTCAAGGCCGACCGCATCAACGGGACCGGCCTGCTGCGCATTACGGCCGGCTAAGTGCTACACCTGCTTCCCGGAGGGCTCCGTGTCGTCCGCCGCCACGCCCGGCAACTCCGGCGGAATAGTCACGTCCGCGCCGTACTCATAGAACTCACGGTACTGCTCGCGGTAGTAACCGCCCGGCCGCGCCCGCACGGCGTTGAGAACCGCGCCCGGCACATGGGCGTTGATCCGCGCCAGTTGCTCGCGCGCCCGCCGCAACACGCCCTTGGTGTTGTCCGAAGCGCGGGCCACCAGGATCACCGCCCCGACCTGCGTGGCCGCGACCAGGGCATCGCTGATCAGTAGCACCGGCGGACCGTCGAAGATCACGCGGTCGTACTTCTCCTCCGCCTCCTTGATCAGCTTCTGCATGTATTCCGAGCCGATCAACTCGGCCGGTGTCGGCGGCATCGGCCCGCTGCTCAGGATGTCCAGGTTCGGCGTATCCGTGTGGACCACCAGGTCGGTCAACTTGGCCTGGCCGATCAGGATGTTGCTCAGCCCGGCGCTGCGGGCGTTTGGAAACGCCTGCCGAATGGCCGGCCGCCGGAAGTTGCAGTCGATCAGCAGCACCCGCTCGTTGGCCTGCGCCAACGTGATTGCCAGGTTGATGGCTATGGCCGTCTTGCCGTTGCCCGGGCCGGGGCTGGTGATCAGCAGTGAGCGTTGCGACTCCGCCGGCCCGCTGAAGATCAGGTTAGCGCGCACCTGCCGGAAAGCCTCGGCCACCAGTGAATGGGGCGCCTGCCGCGTCGCCAGCTCGATCGAATCGACTTCGGCCTCTTCCTCGTCCAACTCGGGAATGCAGCCCAGCACCGACAGGCGGCCGAAACGCGCCACGTCGATCGGCGTGCGCACGTACTTGTCCGTCAGTTCACGCAGAAACGCCAGCCCGATCGCCCCGCCAATGGCCAGCAAGGCACCACCGCCCAGATAGACGGGAAAATTCGGGCGACTCGGCCACACCGGCCGCACCGGCGGGTTGACGATCTCCAGCCGCAGGCTGCGCGGCGTCGAGTCCACGACGTGCTGCGCCTCGATGACGCGCTCCTCGTTAGCCTCCAACTGCCGCTGGATGCGCTCCTCGTCCTTCACCATGTTCTCGTAGCGCACCCGCGACGCGTCCAGGGCGGCCTGGCGCGCCTCCATCTCGTCGAGTTGCTCCTGCACGCGCGCCTGCACGGCCCGCACCCGCGCCAATTCCTCGCGGATGGCCTGCACACGCCGGGCCCGCAGATCGTCGAGCAGCTCTTCCCGCCGCGCAGTCTCCAGGCGCGCATAGCCGTCGCGGCGCCCCACTACCTGTCTGAGCATCTTGTGGCTGTCACCGGCCACATTCTCGCGCAGCACGCTGATTTCGATGTCCAGGGCTTCGACCTGCTGGCGATACATCCGCAAGAGCGGGTCGGCCTCGACGATTACCCGATCCTCGGGCGTGATCGGCAGGGCCGTGGGGTCAATGCCATGAACGATATTGAGCTGCGCCTGCAATTCCGCCGCGCGCGCATCGTACGTGTTCACCAGGTAAGTCTGGTCTGTGATACTCTGCGTAAGCATCAGACCTTCCGACTCAATCGCACCGACGTCCGTCTGCTCACGAAAACGGGCCAGCTCAGTCTGCTTCTCCGAAAGCTGCTTGAGCAGCAGGTCCCGCGTGTTCTTGCGGTCCTCCAGTTGCGCCTGGCCACGTACCTGGGTGCGCTGCCGGTAGCGCTCCCGGTAACGCTCGATCAGCGTCCGCACGATCAGCACGGCCTCATCCCGCTCGCGGCACTGCAGGCTCACGCGAATCAGCTTCGAGTCCGGCACCGGGGCCACGCCGATTAATCGCTCCAGGTCCTCGGCGCACTCGTCGAAGTCGTCGTACCATTGGTAGAATTCCGTATTCTGCACCTCCTGGAGCCCCAGTACCTCGTAGAGCACGCTCGGCGACTTGATCCGGGCCGCCTCAGTCTGCAGCAGCATGTTCATCATGCGCGGATCGACCAGCCGCTCCGTCGCCTCGAACGCATCTTCCTGTGGCGGCTGCAGTTCCAGCAGCGCCTCCGCCCGGTACGCCGGCACGAAGCGCCACACGGCCAGCGTCACGACGCCCACGAGCGCGTAAATGGCAATCAGCGCGATGATCACCAGCGTCTTGCGCTCCTTGAGTACCCGCACGAAGTCGGCAAACGTCATGCCGCCCTCGTCGCCGGCCCCCGCCGGGGCGCGCAGGCCAGGCAGTTCCGGCAGCATCTCGCCCTTCGCAATCATCGCGTGCGCGTCACCGATCGTACTCATCGCGATCCTCTCTTCTGCCGGTCAGGTGCCGGTCCCTCAAGCCAACTCCGGCACCAGCGCGGCCCAAGGCCTCCTCAGCGCAGGTCGCTGAGGGCGCTCCGGATATCCTCATCGTAATTGTGCTTGCCGGTCTTCTCAGCCGCCAGCAGCGCCGCTTGCAGGCTCTGCCGCGCATCCGCCAGCCGCCCGCGCTCCGCATACACCATTCCCAAATGGTATAGCGCTGCCGGACTGTCCGGATCCACGCTGATCGCCTCCCTCAACGCCGCCTCCGCCTCTTCATGGCGCCCATTCTTGAAGTACACCCACCCAACCGTATCCAATACCGCCGCATCCGGCGGCCCAATGTCCCGCGCCCGCTCCGCGTACGGCAGCGCCTCCTCGTGTCGCCCGACCCGCGCGGCCAGGATGTACGCCAGGCTGTTCAACGCCACGCGATTGTCCGGGTAGTCCTCCAGAATCTCCTCCAGCAGCGCAATCGTGCCCTCCACATCGCCCGTGTCGAACAACGCCTGGTGTTGTACCAGCAGCGCCTGCAGCCGATCGGAAGCGCCGGGCTCCGTGGCCGCCAGCGCCGGCGCCAGCGCCTCCAACGCCGCGTCCGGCTGGCCCGCCGCAATCAACTGCATCGCATACACCGTCCGCAAGAAGAACATCCCCTGCGACCGCTCCTCGGTGGCCGCGATCAACTCGGCCAGCGTGTCCAGCTTGGGTTGCTTCGGCAAATGATCACTGGCGAACGCCATCACGCCCAACACCGTGTTGCCGCCCTCACGCATCGCCGTCATCAACGCGCGCTGCAGCGCCGTCGTCGCGTCCGACCGCCGCCCCGCCGTCTCGTACACCCGGATCATGGCCGCGTAAATGGCGGCCGGCACCTGATCCATCCTAGTACGCAGCACTTCGAATAACTCAATGGCTCGGTCCGTGCGCGCGGCCGCCGCCAGGGCGTCGAGCTGATAGGCCGTGTACAACGCCGCCGCCGTCGGGTTCCGATCACGCGCAACCCGCGCCGCCCGCTCATAGTAGTTGGCGGCCTGATCGTAGGCCACTTCCGCCTGATTGCGATACTCGCGCTCATCCGCCGCCCGTCCGGCCCTCTGCGCCGCCGCTGCCTGCAGCCTCAGCTCCTCACCCCGCTCAGCCCGCAGCAGTGCGAACTGCAGCGGCCAGAAAGCCTCATTCGGATTGCGCGCCATGAACTCGCTGATGATCTGCTGCGCCTTGTCCGGACGTCCGGCCCGCCGGAACACCCGCAACAGACGCTGTGCCACCTCGGGCGCGCTGCGACCGACCCCAGGGTGCCGGGTTACTATATCCATCATCTGCCGCAACTCGGCCTCGGCCAGTTCATACTGCGCCGTAACCTCGTAAAGACCGCCTAGTGCCGAGCACGCGTCCAGATACGCGGCCGTCTCCGGGCCGTCCGCGCGACGCTCTTCCGGCGCCCGCTCGTACGCCTGCCGCGTCAGCGTGCGGGCCCGCGTCAAATCCTCGCGCGCCAACTCGTAGCGCCCTCCCTGCGCCCGTAAAGCACCCCGCTTGAGCAGCGACCAGACGTGATCCGGCACCGACCGCAACACCTCCGTAAGCGCGGCCTCGGCCCCGGGAACGTCTCGCTGCGTCAGCTTCAGTTGCGCCATGTACAGCGCAGCGCTGGGGTCGGTCGGATACTCCGCCATGTACGCCAGCAGTTCCTGTTCGGCGTCACCAAGCCGACCAAGCGCCAGCAACGCCCGCGCGATCGTCAGGCGCACAAACTGCGCCCGCAAGGCGTCCGTCTCGTCACGTCGGTCCAACTTGTCGAGCGCCCAGCGACACGCCGTGATCAACTGGTTCTCCCGGCCCGGCACCTCCCGATAGAAGCGGATCAACTCCAGCTCCACGGCCAGCATGGCCCGCTCCCGCTCGCCCGGGTCCGCCACGAACTCCCCTATCACCTGCCGGGCACGCTCGTAGGCCGCCTCGGCCGCCGGCACGTCGCCTAACTCCCGGTAGAAACCGCCCAGCAGGACGTGCGCGTAGCCGCGCTCCGCACCGCTCTGCGACTCGATGAACGCCCGCAGGTGCTGCTCCCCCGCCTCGCGGCGTCCGACCCGCGCGTAGAACGCCGCCGCCGACCGGGCCAGCAAGTCGCTGCCCGGCTCAATCGCCAGGGCCTCCTGGAAACGCTCCGCCGCCCGGGCCTCGTCACCCACCTTCTGATGGGCGTACAGTTGCGCCAGCCGAACAAGGTTCTCCACGTTGCGCGGCTCGGCCGCACGCCGCTGTTCGCGCGTCTTAATGCCCGCCTGCGGATCCAGCCGGTCCGCCTGCTCCAGGATATACGCGTGCTGCGGCTGCAACTTGGCCGCCTGCTCCAGGTAAGACTCCCAGTTGTCCGGCCGCTGGCTCGGCGGAATGTGCCGCACAAACGTCTCGTCCAGCAGCGCGTTGGCCTCGAAACTCCGTGGGTTCAGCTTGACCGCTTCCAGCAGTGCCGTGACGGCCTCATCGTGACGGCCGACGCCCAACAGGGCCCGCGCCAGGTCAATCTGCAACTGGGCCGAGCGCGGCAGCTTGAGCTGGGCTTCGCGATACTCTCGCACTGCCTCCGCCGCGTTGCCCCGCGTCAACGCCAACCGCCCGCGATAGGTCGCGCCGCCCGCGTTGTCCGCCCCCCGACCCTCGTTCGCCTGCGTTAGCTTCACGACGTACTCGGCCGCCCGTTCATACTGCTGGAGCTGGAGCTTGAGCATGAACTGCTGTTCCAGTACCAGCACGCTGTCCGGCTGCGCCTGCTCCAACTGGTCCAGGTAGGGCTGCGCCTGCTCATACTCCCGCCGCGCCGCGTGAAAGTCGAAGTACTGTTGCGCCCGGCGCTGCGGATCGGGCTCAGCCGCAATCAGCTCCAGCAGCTTGGCCCGGAGTTGTGCCGGGTCATCCCGGTAGGACAGCTCGATGTCGACCCGGTTCAGAGCACGCTGCAGGGCGGCATTATCCGGAAAACGCTGCCGCAACTCCGCGATGGCGCTCTGGCTGCCCACGCGATCGCCTCTGTGCTCCAGGGCCGGAATCAACAGACTCAGCGCATCCGCCGCCACCGCGGGCGCCAGGTCCGGGCTCGCCAGCACCTCACGCGCCAACGCCTCTACCGTCTCGTAATCCTCACGCTGCCTGGCCAGGCTGGCCTGCAGCAGCCGGCCGCGCACATCCTCGCCGGCGGCCTGGGCCACCAGCGCCATGCCCTCGTCGCCGCGCTGCAGCTTCTGCAGCGCCTGCGCCTCGGCCTGCGCCAACCGCAACCGGGCGCCCTGGTAGTCCGGAGACGCCAGCATCTGCTGGTACGCGCTACGCACCATGCGGGCCAGGTCCAGCGTTTCCTGCGGCGGCTCATCGAGCAGGTTAAGCAACTCGATGCGATCAACCAGCAAGTTCAGCGGCACGGCCTCACCGCCCCGCAACGCCTCGTACTGCGCAATCGCCTGATCGACATAGCGCAGCGCCTCGCCCGGCTGGTTCAACTCCCGATACAGCGTGGCCAGTCGATGCACCGGCAGCACGCCGCCCAGGGAACTGAACCACAAAGCCGGATACAAACCCGAGCGATCCGCGCTGGCCCCCTGTTCAGCCTGTTCAAAAGCCTGCAGCGCCGGTGTGCGCTCCCCCTTGATCAGGTGCCACTGACCGCGCATGTAGCGCGTGAACGGCGCCTCGGGGTAACGGCGCTCCGTGGCGTCCAGAAAACGCTGCGCCACCGCCATCCGCTCAGACCGCTCCTGCTCGCTCGTCGCCTTGAGCCAGTACTCCAACGCCGTCACGTACGCATTAATGTGCAGCAGCGGCCGGTCACGTGATTCACCCAGCATGGCCCGCAGGCTGCGAATGCCGGCGGTCTGCTCCAGCGCCGCCGCGTAGATCTGCAGCCCCGCCGCGTAGCGCGGCGCCGTGATCTCTCCGCCGGTCGCCTGCAGGTCGCGTGACAGCTCCACGCGCGCCCGCGTGACGTGGGCCCGATACAGGGCCGGCGCCAACTCGATCGCACGGTCCGCGTGCCCGGCCGCCTCGCTCAGCAACTGCGCGTAATCCTCCGCCGCCAGTTCTTCCCGGCGCCGATGCGCTTCGTTCAGCAGCAGGTCCGCATAGCCCGCGTGCAACTCCGGTGACTGCTCGTCCGCCGCAATCGCCCGCTGGAGCACCGCGCGCGCCTCGTCAAACTGCTCCTGCGTGCGCAACTGCCCCATGTACGCGCTGACCAGTTGCCAGCTGCCCGGGTTGGCCTCAACGCCCGCCTTCAACTGCGCCACCGCCCGTGACCGGAAGTCGTCCATGAGGGCCTGCAACCGGTCATCGGGCGTGCCCTGCTGACGCAGCTCGGTAATGCGCCCGAGCAGCAGGCGCTGCTCACGCTGGATGCTGCTCATCACCACGTACGGATGCGTTGCATCGAGTTCGCGGGCGCGCTCCAAAGCCTCGTCGCCCCGGACGCCGGCTGCGGCGTCCTGGTCTTCAAGCGCCCACTGCGCCACCGCCTCGGAGATCGGCCCCAGCACGTTCTGCGCGTCAACCTCCTGCAGCGCCTGCGCGTACTCCAGCAGGTCCTGCCGCAACTGTGTGTTCAGACGCCAGTAGGCGTCTGGCTGCACCAGTTCCCACACGTGCGTCAGGTACGACACCAACACGCGCTGGAAGGCCGACACGCCCGGATTCGTGCGCTGCTCGTTGTAGGCCCGCTGCAACGTGGCCAGCGCCCGGCCCACGTCACCCTGGCGGTAGGCGCATTCCGCCGCCTCGACCAGATAGGACACGTCCAGGCTCTGCTTGTAGGCCCGCCCAAACAGATCGAGGGCCATCTCCGAATCGCCCGCCGCCTCGCGCTTACGCGCCTGCTCGGCCCATATCTCCGGGTCCTTGCTGCCGGCCGTTGTCGTGGCAACCCACGCCACTATCACCGTCAACAAGATCCCCATTGCCGTCAGGAACACCACCAGGTTCTTGTTCGCACGCTTGCGCGCCATGGCCTACCCTTCCCGTCGTCTTATTGCCTGCCCGGATCGTACGCCCCGGATTCCACTAGGTCCCAGGCAAAATGGTCTTCCAACAGCACCGCCAGCAGCCGCTCCAACAGCGGTTGCAGCGCCGCCAGCGACGCCTCCCGGCCGGCGGGCTGCATGGCCCGGTCCACGTTGTTCGTGAAGTTCACCTCGATCTTGGCGTAGTACGCGTACCGCTCCCCCAGCCGCGCCAAACGCAAACGCACATCCGTCCGCGTCGCCTGATAATCCCCGTTCGTGTGAAACAGGTACATCACCGTGGTCGGCTGGTGCCGCCCGGCCCGCGACTGGAACTGCAACACGCGCACCGGCACACCGTCATTAGGCGCCCCCACGCCGCTGACCGGCAGCGTAACCGTCTCCGACGCTCCCACCCGGTCAAAGCCACCCGCCAGGTAGCACTCGTCCGGCACGTGCGGCACCATGTCCGGCTGCCCCGTGTAGTACGTGACGAAAACGTTCGCGACCGCCGTCGGGTCGTTCGATTCACACAACTCGTCGATCAGCCGCACCTGCAAATAGTTGTCCGTGCCCAGCGCCTGAATCGTCTCTTCCCCCAGCAGCGGCGGCTGCACCGGATGCCGCCGGTAACGCGGCGCCAGCTTCTGCCAGTCCAGCGCCGTCAGCGGCCGCTTCAGTTGCACCGCCTCCTTGCGATAGTGCCATTGCAGCGTCCGCGCCAAGGCCTGAATGCCCGCCGCCGCCGCCACCAGCAGCCCGACGCAGATGTAGAAGCGCACGCTCGCCAGTCCCCGCGGTCGCGCCACCCGCTCCGCCGCCGGCGCCTCGCGTCTCGTCGCTTCTGTCAAGCCACTCGTCATCACCCTGCCCAGGTGCAACCAGCGCACCCGGCGGCTAGCCGGCCCGCTCCGCCGCCGTCTCGTCCCCCGTTTCCTCCACAAACAGATGGTTCAACGCCCAGCCGATCCCCAGGAATATGCCCGTCGCCAACAGAATCACCACCAGCCCCAACGCCGTGTGATAAGTGCCCGTGGCGTACTTCGGCCCCACGTATACGTGCAGCAGACTGGTTACCGCCACGCGCACCGCATTGCAGGCCGTCGCGATCGGCACGCATGAGCCCAGCAGCACCGCCCGGTGCCACCACGGCCGCGGGCTCATGAACGCCACCGCCACACCCAGCGCACAGAGCACCATCGTGCTGCGCATCCCGCTGCACGCATCCGTGACGCTCAGTTCCCCCGCCGACACACCGTTCACGTAGGGAAAAATCTTGATCCCGTCGCGGTCCAACGTCAGACCCGGAATCACCTCCAGCACGCTGCACGAAACCACGGCCGCCAGCCGCTGCAACGGGTCGGTCAACATGAAGTAAATCCGCCGCGGAATCGGAATCGCGAAGAACAGGTACAGCCAGGGCAGCCAGGCATACCGCATCACCGGCAGCCCGCACAGATATATGATCACGCCCAGCAAGGTGATCATCATCGCCACCGGCCGTGCATAGCCGATCATCAGAAACGACAGCGCATACAGGTACAGGCTCAACCCCGCCAGCAGCAGTATCAGCCCCACCCAGGTGTATTTCACCGGACAACGCTTGATCCGATCCCAGTGCAGATACACCAGGTAAACGCTGAACAGCGGGATGATCGGGCCGTGCGACCAATCCGACTCGTGCACCCAGCGCCATACCAGCGAACCCAGGCCGCCGACCGGAAAAAAATCCAGCAACTCCCAGAACACCGCCACGAACGCCGCCACCACGATCGCCGTCTTGATCTGGTCCGAACGTTCGAACGAGATGCGCCCGGGCAAGGACGACGAGTCGACGGTACTCATGTCGTGGTCACCTTACGCATCAGAAGGACAAGCCACGGCTCTGACGCTCCTGAATCCTGAGCGTATCGGGGTTGATCCGGGCGCTATACGCATCCTTGTCAGCGAAGTTGCGGTCGTACACAAACCCGAAGCCGTAGGTGAAGCGGAACGAATTGCGAATTACAAACAGGAACGGCGCCACGAAATGCGTGCCCACGTTCACAATATCCTCATCACGCAGGAACACATCGTCCGCCAGCCCGGCAAATACCGCGTCCACGTTCACCGGAATGGTTATCTGCCGGTCCGTGCCCGGCTCACGCCGAATGATCTCGCAACGCTGCGGCCACGCGAACGGCGCAAAACCGCCCGCACTGGCCAGCGCCTGCTTGATCGTGATCTCCCGACCGCCAAACGCGAACGCACCCGGCCGGGCCACCTCGCCCATCAGATAATAGACGCCGGTATCAACCGGGACGTTGATGACATCACGATCTCGAACCACGATGTTGAAACGCGGGTCGCCCGCAAACAATGCCCGGGCGTCAATCTCGATCACTCGCTGCTCTAACTCCAACTCCGGCACGTCTTCCCAGTCAAACGGCTCCGTGTAGTCCTCCGCGTACGGCCCCCGCGGAAACGCCTGTCCCGTGACTAGCGGCCGCTCCGCCGCCGGACCCTCATCCACCCGCCGTGCCTCGATCAGCTCGCCCGTAATCGGATCAAACACCAGCGGTTCCAACGGCAACTCGAGCTCGGTGTCAGCTTCCTGCGTCGCGGGCGGACCACCCGCCGGCGGCGCAATCACCGCCTCCATCTCCGCAAAGTCCGGCGGCGGCTCTGCCACGCCCCCCGAACCGCCCGCCGTCGAAAAGCTGAACTCGAAATCCTCGTCAACCGGCGGCAGCGGAACCACCAGATCCTCTTGCGCCGGAACGACCGGAAGCGGCTCCACTCCCGCCGCCGGCGGCGCTCCGCCCGCCGCCCGCCGTATCACGTAGAATCGCTGCACCGTCGGACTGATGTCCTGCACCATGCCGATCACGTCCAGCAAGCGCGTCCCCGGCTCCGGGATCGGGTACATGCCCGGCGCACCCACCGCCCCCCTGATCGTAAACGTCCGCCCACGCCGCGACTGCGCGTAAACACGTGTCTCCGGCTCCGACAGCAGCTTCGCCTCTCGCAGCCGCGCGTTGATCTCCTGCTCCGCCTCCTGCTCCGTCAAACCGTCAATCTTGACCGACCCGAGCTGCGGTATGCGAATGTTACCCGTCGCCGTGATCTCCATCGCAACCTGCTCAGGCGCACCCGGCGCTATCAAGTCCGGAACCACCACCGCCACAACGTCCCCCACGCTCAGGCGATAGTCCGCGAAAATCGGCACCAGATCCTCGGGCGTGGGCTCAGCCGCGTCACGCACGCCGATCGGCCCGTCGTGCGGCGTCAGGATGCGCCGGATGCCACGCTCCTGGTACTCCGCCGGAAACTGCCCGACCTTGGTCGGGTCCAGGAAGCTGTTGAGCATCGCGCAGCCGGTCAAGCCCGGTAGCAGCACGCCGACAGACGCCACCCACGTCGCCACTCTGAGCGCTTGCCGGAAACCCATTCCGTACTCCTTCGCCCTGGCCGGCCTTCAAACGACGCAACATGTGCCCGCGACAGTAGGCCTGCCGGGCAAGCTCCCTCTCGCGACCCCGCAGCCCTGCTGACGAACTGAAAACTGTACCCAGCCCAGTGCGCAACTGTCAAACCATCACGCACTACCCTGTACGCGGCCCGGTACAGGAGTTACGGCCCCTGGCACGCACCAGTTCGTCCCACTTTATCCGGGGACAATGCGATCCTTTGACTAGTTTTATCGGCACGTGCCGCCCCTCGGCTTGCGGGGCGTTTGTGCCCCCGCCACCCACCCCGAAACCGCGCACGGCCCACAGTAACTCGACCACCAAAAGCCCCATTTCCTCGCACGTCGGAACCGCGTCAACCCGATAGACAATGGCGGCGGACCACCGTCCGCCGATTCGCCCCGTGCCGCAAGCGTCACGTCGTACGCCTCGGCACCGGACAGGCAGTCGCGCTATGGACGCTTCTAGAAAACCCCCAGGCCCGCGCAAACGCGTCCTCATCATCGGCGCCGGCGGCCACGGCCGCGTCGTCCTCGACATCCTCCAGCAAGACGGCATACACGCCCCCGTCGGCTTCCTCGACAACAACCCCGCCATCCAGGGCCGACGCGTCGACGGTCTGCCCGTCCACGGTGGCGTCGGCGACCTCAAACGCATTCATGCCGAACTCGACATCGCCGGCGTTATCATCGCCATCGGCGACAACGGCACCCGCCGAGCCCTCGCCCGCCAGGCCGACGCCGCCGGGATCGAACTCGTCAACGCCATCCATCCCGCCGCCACCCTCGCCATGACCACAACGCTGGGCAGAAACGTCGTAATCTGCGCCGGGGCAGTAGTTTGCGATCATTGTCAAATAGGATCCTCCGTGATCCTCAACACCGGCTGCATCGTCGACTACCAGACCATGATCGGCGAGGGCAGTCACATCTGCCCCGGCGTACGCATCGGCGGACGAGTCAAGGTCGAGTCCGGCGCCTTCGTCGGCATCGGCGCCACCGTCATCCCAAACGTCACCCTCGGATGCGAATGCATCATCGGTGCCGGCGCCGTCGTCATCGAAGACGTGCCCTCCCTATGCACCGTCGTCGGCGTGCCCGGCCGGCAGGTCAAACTGGCCTCCGCCTCCGAAGATGTCGCCGCTATGCTCCTACCCGCACGACCCTGAAACCGCTCACGAACCTGCCGCTGCACCGGCCGATCGCGGTTCCGCCTCCTGTCCGCCACGTGCACTCCCGATCACGCGCGCCAACGCCGGATTCCGCACATCAATCGGCTTGATCAGCATACCAGCGGCCTCCAGGGCCAGTTCGCGCCCCGCGCCCTGCAATCCCCCGGCTTCCAGCCGTGCGTCCCGCAACGCCCGCTGCATCTGCTCTCCAAGATCCTCCAGCGCCGTCGCCAGCCCGTGACGCATGGCGCGCAAGACCGCCGCCTCAACCGACGGCCTGAGCAACCGGTCAACCAGGAACGGCACGCCCCAGGCGACCAGCACCAGCAATCCGCTGTTAATCGCAAAATCCCAACCAAGGTACTCCGATTCACCATGGCTCCCCCGCCAATACCCCCGCACAACCTGCCAAGCCACCGCCGCCACCGCCGCCAACGGCAAAGCCGACATCAAGAATCCAGTAACGCGCCTCGCCACACGCACCGGGAGCGCGCCCGGCCGCAGCAACGCCGCCCGAACTTGCTCCTGCACGGCATCCAGGACCGTGGGCCGGCACTGCGCGCCTACCTTGTCCAGCCTGCGTCTCACGCCGGCCACCCCAATACCCGCCTGGTCGGTAGCCACCTCCATCCCATCCAGCAGCCGCGCGATCCGGGACTCGCTCCACTCATCCCACAGCCCCGCCGTCAGCGCCGCCAATTCGCCCGTATCCGGCCCAGCCTTCTGCCTCTTGCCCGGCCCGTCATCGGATCCGCGGAGTTCCGCCACCTGCTCGCCCACACGCCGCAGCAGCCCCCGCTCCCGCACGGCGAAACGGCTGGCCGCCGTCTGCAGCGCCCAGCCCGAACCGTCGAGCAGTTGCTTCCGCAGGCCTTCCCAGCGCGTTCGCAAACCCTGGCCAAGCTGCTCCCAACGCTGGTCGTCACCCAGGCGCCCGGCGAGGTACTCCAGCACCGACCGCAATTCCTGCAGCCGGGCCCGCTGACCAAGGCGGCTCAACTCCTGCACCGCGTGGCCGTCTATCAGCATCCGAATCGTTTGCCGGATCTGGCCGAACTCGTCCGGAGATGGCAAGGGCTCACCCGACTCCAGACAACTCGTACACAGCAAGAGCGGGTCATCGAATCCGGCGTTCCGCAGCATCTGCAGAAAGTCCGCCCGCTGCCGGAGGTCGCCCTCGTCCCACCGGTTCATGACGAACATCCACCCGTGCCGCAGCTTGCGCGCCCGCAGCACGCGCCAGCCCGCGTCGTCGCGATAACGCTCCGGACTGACCACGTAGCACACCAGGTCCACGTGCGGCAGCCATGCCAACGCACACTGCCGGTTTCCCTCGTCCACGCTGTCGATGTCGGGGGCGTCGATCCACAAAACCGCCTCGTAAGCGTCGGAGCGATGCCGCTTGACTCGTACGCGATCCACCGGGAGTTCCGCGGGCAACTGGCCCAGCGCTACCGCCTCGTGCACATAGATCGTCGCCTCGCGCGATGTCGGTCGCTCAACGCCCACGCGGGCCAGCTCTTCCCCCGCCAACCGGTTCAACAGGCTGCTCTTGCCGACTCCCGTCCCGCCGAAAAGCGCAATAACCAGCGGCCGAGCCGCGCCCGCCCCGAAAAGATCCTCCGGCGCCGTACGTTCCAGCGTCTCCAGGCGCCGGCAGTCAGCCTCGTCAAACCAGCCCGGCCCGGCCGCCCGCTGGCACCAGTCGCGCGTGCGCATTATCAGGGCTGTGCAGGGGTTAACCATCGTGCTCCATTTCCTGCCAAGCGTGCAACGCCGCGCCGGCCGCGCTCAAACGCTCCGCGGACAGCCCGAACACGCCCGGCCCGCTCAGGCGCTCGGCCAAATGCCGCAACTCGGTCGCCAGTACCTTCTCGCTCAGCTCTTGCTGCACGGCCTCAACCTGCCGGCGCTTCAGCCGCCGGGCCGTAGCACCCATCTGCACGCCGGCGAATCCCTCAACCAACAGCGAGCTTAGCGCGAACGTGGCCGGCGCCCAGAGCGCATCCATCGGCGACAGCCCCGCCGTCTTCACTGCCAGCAGCAAGCCACCCACGTCAATCGTCGCCCGGGCCGTCCGTACGGCCGCCAGCCGGGCCGGCTGCCGCTTCAACTCCTCGTACAACTCAGTCGCCGCGGCGTGCACTTCTGCCGTCACGCGCGCGTGGTGCGCTTGCAGGGCCTGCTCGAACATCGTCCGTAGCCGGGCTTCCTCAGCCCGCAGGCGACCGCCGAGCCCCTGCCACACCGCAAACGCCGGCGACGCCGACACGCACCGCCGCTGCGTCTCCCGTAACAGTGCGGTTACAAGTGTCTCCAGCGAATCGGACAACACGGCCGCCTCAGTCCCGAGCACGTGCCCCGGCTGCGCGTGGCGCCAGCCCGACCCAGCCGCCCAGAGCTGCCGCAACGGCCAGGTCACCGCCTGCCGGGCCACCGTGACCCACCGGCTGAGCTTCGGAATCTCGAGCAGTTCCAGCAACTCTACCGTCGCACGCCGAAAGCTGTCGAAGCGCTGCGGATGCTCCAGGTAATCCCTTCGATAACGCTCGATGAACCCTTGCAGAGCCTTATCAACGACGTCGCGCCATTCTTCGAGCGCTGCAAGCTCTGTTCGCAGCGGCGCCGTCCACGCCTCCCAATGCGCATCGACCAACGCCCGCGCGCCCGCCAAGCGGCCCGCGCCGGCCCCCTCAAGCGCCCCCTGAACCGCCCCGACCAGGGGCGCCGCTAGTCGCTGCACCGTCTCGGGCGCGGGCGTGCCCGCCGCGAGCTCCGGGCAATACTCCACTGTCACAATCGAAACATCGCCCCAGCCTGCACCAGACTCACTCAGCCGCGCCCGCAGCGACTGCGTCACCGCCTCAGCCGCATCCGGCGTCAGCTTCGTCAGGCAGATTATCAGCGGCCGCCCCAGCGGGGCCAGCAGACGCAGCATCTTCCAGGCCGACAAGTCCGCGTACTTCTCCTTGCTCAGCACCAGCAGGTAAGCGTCGGCCAGCGCCGCCACCTCCAGCACTCCCCGCACGTACTGGTCGGCGGATAGCGAGTCGAAGTCCGGCGTATCCCAGATCACGTACGGTGCCCGGGCCACCTGGCTCGTCCCCCTCAGCGCCGGGCCGCAGGATTGCCAGCCGTATGACTCCAGCTCATCCCGCCGCAACTCATCCGGCCGACAGCGCCTCCAGTCCGGGAACGCCTCCGCCAGCCACGCGTCCGGTTCGGCGTGGTCGCCGATCGCGCAACCCAGCGGATGCACGGTGTACCCGGCCAGCGGGCTGACCTCCGCCACCGTGCGGCCGGCCAGTAGATTGACGACCGTGCTCTTGCCGACCTGCGTCGGCCCGATCACGGCCAATTGCCTCGGTCGGGCATCCGGCCGCGCCAATCGTACTGCAGCCTCACCCAGCCGCAGCGCGACCAGCACGTCGGGCGCTACCGTCGTGCCGGCGTTCGGTCCCCCGGTGGGGCCGCACGACTGCCCAAACCGGTCAATCATCTCGCCCAGGAACGCCCGGACGACCTCCACGGGCCCCGGCGTGTCGCCGCCCGTCGCGTTGCCCCGCCCACCTGTGTCCGCATTGATGTTCACTGGGCGGTATTCTGCCCGATCTCGGACGTATTCGACAGCCGCCCGTTATAAGACCGGCACACCCACGCCGGCTGTTCGCCGCGCGCCCGCGTTGCCAGCGCCCGGCCCCGCTCCTATACTGCCACGGCTGCCGAACTGACGGAGAATCCCAATGCCTCTCTACGAGTATGTATGTTCCGCGTGCGGGGCTGCCTTCGAGCAGCTCATACGCGCCCAGCGAGAGGAGCGTGACCTGCATTGCCCGCAGTGCGGCAGCCAGCGCATCGAGCGGCAGTTCAGCGTGATAGCGACCCCGCAGGTCAAGAACGCACCCCCGGCGCGATCCGGCCCGTGCAGCTCGTGCTGCCAGCCCGATGGCGCCTGTCCGTACCAGTAAGGACTGACGTGGTCATGGCAAGGCTGCATGCGCAAGCCGGCTTGGCAAAGACGATACAGGCGGGTGTCCTGGCATGGCTGCTGCCCGGTGCCGGCCATTGGCGACTCGGCCAGCGCGGCCTGGCCGTCACCTTCTTCCTGGCCATCAGCATCCCGTTCTGGGCCGGCCTCGCCGTCGGCGGCATCAAAAACTGCGTCAACCCCTGGAGCAACCGCTGGCTGTTCCTGGCTGAGATGGGCATCGGCGGCTACACCGGCGCCTGCCTGCTAATAAACGTGAACGTCGGCGATCTTGACCCGCGCGCCTTGGCCGATCCGAACTACCTGACAGCCCAGGTGCAGGGGATGCCCCCACAGGAGGCCGATGAGCGGTTGGCCGTCAGCCTGAGGTACATGAGCTTCGCCCCCGAGTCTGAGATCGCCCAGATCTACCTGGCCACCGCCGGATTGCTGAACTTGCTGGCCATACTGGATGCCCTGACGCGCGCCCAGACAGGCGGTCTGCCAACGTTCTACCGCGAGATGGCGCGGGCCGGCGCAAGTAGCGAGGGGCCGGGCTGATGCCGGGCTGGGCAGTGCAGCTACTGGCGTGGGTGCCGTTCCTCCACCCCATCCAGCTTCCCGCCGGGGCCCGCCTCTGGACGCTCTTCCCGCTTGTGCTCTGTATCGCGGTCGTCTACCGCGCCACCCGCGCGCGCTCCTTGCAGCACATGCCGCGCGGCACGGCGATCACCTTCATGAACATCATCCTCGGCATGGCGGCGATCGCCCTGGCCTTCTACCTGGTCCATCGAGCCGTGCTCTGGCTGTGGTAGCGAGACGCGCCTGCCAAGCAGCCTGTTGACTTCGACGCAGGACCTTCGCGCGAAACGCGTTGCCGCGTGCGGACGTTAGCGCGATAGTGCGAGGACGAGCGGCGCCGCCCACATCCAAGTGGACGTACCGCTCGTCCATCGAGCACCATCCTCAAACGTGCCTGTCAGGTCACTCGCGTATGCTAGGCTGCAATGCGATCCGGCCTGTCTTATGGCTGAGCGGCGCGGACAGTCTGCCCCAGCTCCAGGGCGGCTTCCCGTGCAGCCGCTATGCGATCCGAGGCCAGCTTCACACGAGCCGAAACCTGGCACTGCGTCTTGAACTCATCACCTACCACATACGTGCACTGCTTGCCCGTCTTGACGCACGCCTTGGCCGCTGACTTGTCACAGGTGTACGGCCGACCGTCGACCTGCATAGTCATCTTGACCTTGTCCGCGGCCTCACGCGCCCGTTCCGCGGCTTTCTGGGCCTGTTCCTCGGAATCGAACGTGGCAGTGCCGACACAATACCGGATCGTCCCTCCGGACTCGCCGGCCAGGCCGCGCGCGTGCATCGGGCACGCCACGCATTTGTCAGCGACCATGTATCGCACGGTCGTGATCTGCGTCAGGTAGCTCTCCAGCAGGTTGGCGAACGCCTCATCGGCCTCCGACCTCCCTGAGTACTCCTTGTCGCCCACGCAGTAGATCATCTGGCAACCGTTCTTCTCGGCCAAGGCTCCCGCGGTCTTCTCGCAGCAGGTCCGTTCCTCGCCAACCTTGTAGGCGAACCTGG
Source organism: uncultured Planctomycetales bacterium (assembly GCA_964550375.1). GTDB lineage: Bacteria > Planctomycetota > Phycisphaerae > UBA1845 > Fen-1342 > JAAYXS01. The sequence goes on from CAZJYX010000006.1 coordinate 114,650, forward strand.
GCATCGCGCAGCACGCGACCGGACAAGCGACGGTGGGACACGCCTTCGCGGCACAGGTCTTGCCCGCGGCCCCGTCGGCCTTAACTGTCTGACACGAGCTAGTATTGATGTTCTTGCTGGACTGGGCGGCCTTCTTGGCGTCAGCCTTGGAACCCTTGTCACACTGCCCCCACACATCTGTCGTCCAGAGCAGCAGGGCGGCCGTCGACGCGATAATGGCAAGTCGTTTCATGCGATGCACCTCTCCTTATTCCGTTCCTCGGAAATTGTCACGTTGTTCTGCGGGCCTATTAGAAGCTGTAACCCGCATACCGGGCTGCCAATTCCCGGGCCAACGGAAAAAGGCCCTGCCGGCGTTCAGGTCCCGGCCGCCGTGGAGAGGAGTTATCGGAACCTGCACACGAGCCCCGCTTGGACCGGCCACCGAATACCACGACGCCAGTCAGCCGCAATGCAGCGCAACTCGGCGCGACGGCGAGATGTGCATCAAAAGCGGGAACGGTAGTGCGGCTGAGAGGATTCGAACCTCCACCCGGAAACCCGGACTAGGACCTGAACCTAGCGCGTCTGCCAATTCCGCCACAGCCGCAATGAGGGCGGTTGCTCGTCGGCACGTTGTCACGTCCCGACGAAACGATCATGATACGGGCCGGCCGGCGAACGTCAAGCCGGCCGACGGCAATCGCTCGGGGGCTGAGGAACCGCGAGGCTTTGGGCCGGCTATGTCGCAGGAGGCACGCTTGGGAACGCTTTTCGGACCCATGCCGCACGCCAATCGCCGCGTCGTAGTCACCGGCCAGGTCGGCGTGGACAAGAAGCCGTTCCTGGAACAGGTGGCCCGGCTGGCCGAGTCGCGGGGGGGGGCCGCCCGGCTCTTCCACGTTGGCGACCTGATGTACGCCGAGGCACCGGACGTGCGGCCCGGGCGGATCCTGGACCTGCCGCTGGGGCGGCTGAACGGGCTGCGGCGGTCCGTATTCAAGGACATTCTGGCCCAGGTTGGTGAGCCGCCGACGGCGATTATCAACACCCACGCGGCTTTTCGCTGGAAGCACGGGTTGTTTCCCGCGTTCGACCACGACCAGATGCTGGCGCTGGGGGCCGATCTCTACATCACGCTGGTTGACAATGTGGACGCCGTGCACGAGCGCCTAACGCGTGAGCACGATGTGCCGCACACGCTGAAGGACATTCTGGTGTGGCGGGAAGAGGAGATTCTGGCGACGGAAGTGCTGGCCAGTGCGGTGCGCGGCCACGGCTGCTTCTATGTAGTGGCGCGCGGCACGGACGAGAGCGCGCTGCGGTCGCTCTACCGCCTGATCTTCCGCCCCGAGACCAAGCGGGTTTACCCCTCGTTCCCGATCACGCACGTGATGGACTTGCCCGACACGCTGGCGGAAATCGACGCCTTCCGGGCGGCGCTGGCCGAGCATTTCGTCACGTTCGATCCGGGCGACATGGACGAGAAGCGGCTGCTGGTCGAAGCGGGTGCCGCGGCGCGGGGCGGGGCGGACAAGTTCACGTTGCAGGTCAACGGTCGGGACATCGTCTTTGACGTGGCCGAGGTGAACAGCATCGCCCGCGACGTCGACGCGCAGATCTACGCGCGGGATTTCAAGCTGATCGACCAATCCGACATGATCGTCAGCTTCATTCCGGAGCTGCCGAGCGGACAGGCGGGGCTGTCCTCCGGCGTCGAGCGCGAGCTGCAGCACGCCTGGGAGGCCACCAAGGAGGTGTACGTCATCTGGGAGCCCCGCATAGAGCCGTCGCCGTTTGTTACCGAGACCGCTACCAAGGTGTTCGCGACAACCGAGGAAGCGTTTCGGCACTTCCAGGCGCTGGGCTACATGGGCAGCTTCCAAAAGCCGCTGTTCAAACCGAAACACCCCCGGGAGCGCGGGCGGTTTGGCTGACGCATGAAGGCTGGCGAGCGGGTGGGGATTCGGCTGTTAGCAGGCGGACGGGTCTCGTGGGCGCGGTCGGCGAGGCTTGGCTCGTCGCGTGTCGGCTTGGTCGGGCACCATTGTGTACCGGGGCCGATGGCACGGCGCTGCGGAGGCGTCCGGCTGCTTGGGGCCTCTTTATTCAGTTGTCAAAGAGCCGCTCCGGTGCTGCGCTGAGTGACCACGAGGATGTGGTTCCGTTGCAGGCAGCCGCGGCCCGGTTCACAGCCGATGCGATTGGCGTCCTCTGAGGACCACGGCCGCGATGCGAGCGGGTGCGACGCGAGAGGCGTTTGCTCGAAGATGCGAACGCAGAAGGGCACCGCTCCCTTACGGTCGCGGCTCGGTTCGGACGGTCGCGGCTCGGTTCGAGCGGTTCGCGCCTTCAGCCGCGCGGCTCGGTTCGAGCGTTGCGGTTCGCGTTGCGGCTCGGTCGCGGCGGTGGTCCTCCGCCGATCGCACGTGTCACGGGACGGTCAGCTTATCCGGCGCGGTTGGGCGCTGGGGCCGACAGGTTCGCCAAGGCGTTCCGGGCACTGCGTGAGCACTTGATATATGGCGCGGGGATGGGGTGGGGTCAAAGAGTTGGGGCGGGGTTGTTGGTGGTTGGCGGCGGGTGTTGCGGCCTGGTGGATTCTGCGGTGGACGGGGCAGACGGCCCTCCAACTAGCATCGGCGCGCCTCGCGAGCCTATCAGCCTAATCGATCAGTTGCCGCACCTGCATCGGCTGCATCCGAACCGCCGCGAGCTGCGCGTCCGCAAACGGCGCCCAACCGAGCAGACTTCGGTGACATGACCCCACCCAACCCGCAGTCTTTTAGGCGAGTTGACGATCCAGTCCGTGGCTCCACAGGTTCGCCATGTTGAGGTGGGTCGGACGGCGTTGGCGCGTCGGCACTTGATCGTTCGGTGCGGCAACAAGAGTCACTTGACTCCCCCCGGGAAGCAGGACCCATAACGCATTATGCCCCAGTAGCGCTAACCCTGAACCGGTTGCCTCGTCTGCTGCCAACGTGGGCCTGCCTGAGAAACATTTCTTTGCGCATGCGGTTGCGGTATATTGGATGAGCTTAGGTCGTGCAGCCGAGTGTGCCAATCGACGCCGGGCCATGCGGGAGAAGCTCTCCAGTTGCTCATTGGAGAACACATCGTCAGGCGGGTAGAACATGGCTGCGAAGTCCGCTGGACTCATGACGGCCCCAGGCGTGTGCGCGGCATGGGGCCCGCCGGTCGCGGCGCAACAGCGGTCCGGTGGCGGACACCTTTGGCTGTAAACGGTGGCCCCGTCAGGAACTGACTGCATCCAGAATGTCAGGGGGTCTGCCGCCCCCACGAACAAGTGTACTTGGAAGATGCAAAGAGCAAGGACAACCATCGCAATCGCGGTAATGCTGCTGGCACCTGGCTCAGTTGGAACGGCCGCAGCGGGCGAGGTGTCGGTCGTGTTGGACGCGCCGCCAGTCGTGGTCCAGACAGGCGATGCGGACAGCGCCGCATTCCGGGCGCCCGGGGCCGTCTGGCTTAGCCGCACTGGCGAGCCGGCGATCCCCTGGATGCTGGTCACGGCGTTGTTGCCGGCGAATGCGGACCTGGCAAGCGTTGTAGTCGCGGAACGCGCCTGTCGCTATGAGGACCTGGCCGGCACGTACGATGTGGAACCGACGCCGCCAGCGGCGGCGTGGACCGCGGAGGGCCGCCTGCTCTCGTGGCCCGCCGACCGCCTGCTGGTGGATGGCCAAGCTGCCGCGATCTACACGGAGGACGCCTTTTGGCCGATGGCACCGGCGACACTCATTGACGCCGGCGAGCTGCGGGGCTGGCGCGTGGCGCGCGTGGCGGTGCCACTGGTGCAGTACAACCCGATTCGCGGGGAGTTGCGCGTTCTGCGCAGTGCGGAGTTCGCGCTCGCCTTCAGTGAGGCGGCCAAGGGCGGACTGGTCGCCGTTGACGCGCAGGGCCGCGAGCGGGTCGTGGAGTTGTGCATCAACTTCGCGTCGGAGGTCGAAACATATGCGCCGGTCAGACCGCAGCGCACTGAACCCGGCTATGTCATAATCACGACGGAGGCCATCGCGGGTGGTTCGACCGAACTCGCGGACTTCGTGGCGCATCAGCAGACGCGCGGCTTCACCGTGCAAGTGGTAACCGAGGCCGAGTTCGGCGGCGGATCCGGCGACGCGGCGGCCGAGAACATCCGGAACTGGCTGGCGAAGAACTACCTGACGGAGCAGATTCAGTATGTGCTGTTGATTGGCGATCCAACACCGACGAGCACGGTGCCGATGAAGGTTCTGTATGCGCGGCGCGACGACCAAGGCCTGCCCGAGCCGCATCCCTCTGACTACTACTACGCCGATCTGACGGGAAACTGGGACCTCGATGGCGACGGGTATCCGGGCGAGGGCGAACCGCCGGACGACTTCGGCCCGGGCGGGATCGACGTGCACTGGGAGGTGCTGGTGGGGCGCATCCCGTTCTATGGCGATTTCACGGATCTGGACGCGATTCTGGCGAAGACGATCGCGTACCAGAGTCAGGATGGCCCGGCAACCGACTGGCGGCGCAGCGCACTGTTGCCCATGAAGCCCTCGGACGAGTCCACGCCGGGCTATCAACTCGGCGAGCAGATTAAGAACGATGCGCTGATCTCCGCGACGTGGGGTTATCACCGCGTCTATGAAGAGACGTACGGATTGACGCCACCACCGGAGACGACGCCATGCACAATCGATGGCGTGACCGACGTTTGGGCGGGCATTCCCTTTGGGCTGGTGGTCTGGTGGACACACGGCAGCGCGCAGAGTGCATCCGGGGTCATGGACACGGGGCACGTACCGTCGCTCAACGACACATACCCGGCGTTCACCTTTCAGGCCTCCTGCGGCAACGCCCGTCCGGAGAACAGCAACAACCTGGCCTATGCACTGCTCAAGCATGGTGGAATTGTCACGATTGGCGCCACGCGCAGCTCCTGGTACTGGGTCGGCGAAACGTCGTTCCGCGGTTCGAGTAGCAACGCCGGTATGGGCTACGCCTATGGAACCCGGGTGGTGGCCGGCGCATCTGCTGGCCTGGCACTGCACGCGCTGAAGCAAGCGCTGTGGAACGAGAACATGTGGCCGAATTTCGTGGCGTTCGGGATATACGGTGACCCGTCGACGCACATCGTGGCGCCGGCGCCCGGCCCGGTCCACAACATCACCCAGGACACCTGGCACGCGTCGATCCAGGCGGCCGTCGATCTGGCGCGTGACGGCGACCAGATCGTCCTGTCCGCTGGGACATACACCGGTACTGGTAACCACTCTGTCGCCCTCGCCGGCAAGGCCGTGGTGATTCGCAGTGCGGATCCCGGCGACCCCAGTGTCGTGGCCGCAACCGTGCTGGACGTGCAGGGTAGTGCGGCCGAGCCGCGGCGGGCATTCCTGATCCGTGGCGGCGAGGGACCCGACACAGTCATCGCCGGCTTGACGATCCGTAATGGATTCGCCAGCGGCGGCGGCGCGATCCGCTGTGCGCAGGCGAGCAACCCGACGATCAGCGACTGTGTGTTCGACAGCAACGTCTCAACCTGGAACGGCGGCGCAATTACCAACGCGGGTAATTCACAGCCGACCATAACGCGCTGCACATTCCTGAACAACACGGCCGTACATGGGGGCGCGCTCACGAACGAGGGCGGCAGTCACGCCACGATTCAGGCTTGCACCTTCCAGGGCAATGCAGCGTCCAACAATGGCGGGGCGATTGATGGCTACCAGAGTTCACCGGCAGTCTCGGATTGCACTTTCACGAGCAATACCGCCGGCGCCTGCGGCGGCGCGGTCTGGAGCAACACCGGTTCCCATGCAAGCATCGTGGACTGCGAGTTCACGGCCAACACGGCTGGCTACGCTGGTGGCGGCGTGGCCGCGGTAGATCTGAGCGACGTCCAGCTCAACGCATGCACCTTCTTCGCCAACCAGTCACTCTTCGGCGGGGCCGTCTTCGTCGGCAGCCAAAGCGCCCCGGCGCTCGAGAACTGCTGGTTCCTCGCCAACACCGCCAGTGGCAACGGTGGCGCTGTGGATATCAACAACAGCGCTCCGGAACTCCGCAATTGCCTCATCGGCGGCAACCACGTGACCGGTGGGGGTTCCGGTGGTGGCATCATCCTGGGCAACAACTCTGATGTTACCATCTATAACAGCACAATCGTGGCCAACCACGCGCCAACCGGGGGTGGAGTGCGTGCGAACGGTGCCACCCTCAACGTGCATAACACGATCCTCTGGAATAATAGTGACGACACCGGAGGAAGCGAGACAGCCCAACTGCGTCACGCAGCGGGCCTCCTGCTCATCAACTACAGTTGCGTCGCCGACTGGACCGGCGGCTACGGTGGTACTGGTAACCATGGGCAGGATCCCCTGTTCGTTGACCCTGATGGCCCCGATGACGACCTGAACACCTGGGCCGACAACAACTATCGAGTGCTGGGCAGCTCGCCCTGCACCGACACGGGCGATCCGGCCTACGTGCCGGTGCCAGGCGAACTGGACCTGGACGGCCAACAGCGCATCCGTGATGGAACCGGCGATGGCGTGGCCCGCATTGACATGGGTGCGTACGAATACCAGTTCGGGGCCGGCGACTTGAATTGCGACAGTGCGGTGAACGTGTTTGATATCGATCCGTTCGTGCTGGCGCTGACGAGCGCGTTCGACGAGCCGCCGTTCGCCGGCTACTTGGCGGCGTACCCGGACTGCGACCCGCTGCTGGCGGATATCAATCGCGACGGGCTGGTGAATGTGTTTGATATCGATCCGTTTGTGCAGTTGCTGACCGGCGGCGGAAGGTAGCCGGTCGCTGATAGGCGGTGGCCGACCGTTTGCCGTGAGACGCGCTGTAGCGGTCGGCGCTGCGGGTGCTGCGCGAATCGCGCGCGACGCCTTGGCCGTCCAGCCATAGAGCGTCGGCCGCGGGGGGAGCTGTGCTGCCTGCGCGGCGGGCCGTTGGGGCGGCGGCTTTAAGCTCGCGCTGCACGGCTTCCAGCTCGGCCCGCTCGCCCGCAGCCGCGGCGTCGTGGTCGGCGATGCGGCCGAAGACCCGATCGAACAGCAGCTTCGTTGCCGCGGTGTCGCCCGCCTTCGCCTTGTTCACGAGCGTTTCGACCACGGCCGCAATATCGTCCGGCGTCACGCGCTCAAGCATCTTCGCGCGCAGCTCGGCCACGCGGCGATGATGCGGATTCCCCCGCCCAGCCTTGTTCCCAGCCGTGAACCGCCCGCGGGCGTCGTGGTTTCCGTTCGTGTTCGAATCGTGGGCCATGCGCCGCAGAGTGCATGATGGGTTGGCGCACTGCACTCGCCGACGTCCGCGCATCAGTACGCCGCGCGTCTGCGTCGGATGAGCAAGATTGCGGCAAGCACCGACAGAGACGTGGCAGGCTCTGGCACGAGGTGTAGCTGTATGGACCAATTGCCCACGGCGAAGGTGTCTTCGGCTTCGGTGGCGCCGGCCGCCAGTTCTTGCCACAGCATGAAACCGAAAGTCAGGGGGGCGCCGGTCGGTGACAGGTCCGGCTGGATTAACGGGTCGAAGTCCCCTTGTTGCAACAGTCCCAAGTCTGTCGCTGTAAAGTGAAGCCCGACGTCATCCCATATCCAGCCCATTCGCGGTGGAAGTATCTGTGCCCACGGAGTGCCGTAAGTTTGATCGTCCTGTCGAGCAATTAGCCTCAGCGCCGCTCCCGGACTGCCCCATCCGGTCGCAATCACGTCGAACGCAGCCGACGCGCTCTCAAGCGGCTCCATTGTCGCGGGATCCAACACTGCATCTGCATCGAGGTAGACGCGCCAGATACCTGACGGCACGTCTGGTTCGGCGTGCAACTGCCCCATCGTTATCTGACAAGCACCGGGGTTTCCGCCAGTGTCAGAATGCGCCGTAGCGAGCGTAGCACCAGCCCCATAGCTGTAGACCGTGTCGACGATCCAATCAGCGTCCGCAAACTCCGTGTCAGCGAATACCAGAACTCCCGCAGGTGCTTGGGAAACGACCAACAATGCGAGCGAAGCCACGATGGAAACCGTGAATAGTCGATTGCCTTGCGACATGATGGACCCTCCGAATCTCGTTTACGTCCGCGACGCCCTCTTGCCGAGTTCATTCTACCACCTGCCCGGTAATGCATCCAAGCGTGAACGCGCGGCCGGGCGTGTGAAGGGCCCACCCAGCCACCGCCCCCTACGGCGCAACCGGCGTCCACGGGGCCGACAGCCTCAAGGCTTCAATCGCCGCGGGCAGCGGGATGCCGCCGATTTCCTTCGGGTCCGGCGGGTCGGCCGTGTCCAGCCGGTCCAGGACGGCCCGGACCCGTTCGTAGTAGAACGCCCGGGCGTCGCGGTCCGGCTCGCTGTCCAAGTCATCGGTCGGCGCTGCGGGTGCTGCCCGAATCGCGCGCGACGCCCTGGCTGTCCAGCCATACAGCGTCAGCCGCAGGGGGACCGGTGCTGCTTGCGCGGCGGGCCGTCGGGGCAGCGGCGCTACGAGCGCTTCGGGTAGCCGATCTGGCCGAGGGCTTCGCCGATCTCGGTCAGGATGGCCGGGTCGTCGATCGTGGCGGGTCAGTTCCGCACGTCGGCCGAGGCCGGCTTCAACGGGCTGCGCTTCGGTGCCACCGGTGACTGGCAGCAGGCTCCGCCCTACCCCTCGCTGAAGAACGTGCCCGAAAAGGAGCTCGAGTTCTTCCTCAAGCTCGGCGACACGATCTACGCTGACACCGAGACGCCGGCGCTGCCCGGTATCGTGCAGGCCCGCACGCTACCGCAGTTCCGCACGAAGCACTTCGAGGTCGCGTCGGAGCGGCCCGAGGCGCCGGGTTACAACTTCATGCGTGACCTGACGGCCTCGACGGCGGTGCTCGCCACGATCGACGATCACGAGGTCGTCGACAACTTCGCGGGCGGCGCCATGCCGGGCGACTCCCCGGATGCCCCGGACGTCCATCCGGCTGAGCCGCCGATGTTCACCGACCCGGTGGACTTCGTGAACCAGACTCTGGCCTATCAGGAAGCAATGCAGGCCTACCACGAGTACCACCCGCTGCACAGCTTGGAGTGGGATGCGCCGGGCGATCTGCGCACCGACGGCCGCCCGATGCTGTATCGCTACAACACGTACGGCCAGGATGCCGCGGTGATCATGCTGGACAGCCGTTCGTTCCGTGACGCGCAGTTGCCGCCGGTGACCGACCCAACCGATCCGGAGGCGGTGGCCGCATTCATCACGTCGACGTTCACGCCCGGCCGCACGCTGCTGGGTGCCTCGCAGCTAGCGGTACTCAAGGCTGACCTGCTGGCGGCGCAGGAAGCCGGCATCACCTGGAAGTTCGTGATCATCCCCGAGCCGATCCAGAACTTCGGCCCGATCAACGCTGAAGACCGCTTCGAGGGTTACGCCGTTGAGCGGAATGAGCTGCTCGGCTACATCGACGCGCTGGGCATCGACAACGTCGTGTTCCTGGCCGGCGATTTCCATGGCACGCTGGTCAACAACCTGACCTACGGCGCCCCGGGCGCCCTCATGCCGACCAACGCCATCGAGATCGTCACCGGGCCGGCCGCGTTCTACAGCGGGCTGTTCGGGCCGGGGCAGCGCGGCTGACAGCACCGCGCTCCGCCGCACGACAGCCGCCGGCCACAGAACCGCCGGCACCCGCGGCGTGATACACGCGACAGGCGGCGAACCGAGGTTCGCCGCCTGTTTCTTCTGGCGCGACTTCGCATCGCTCCCGACGTGATCCCGACGCCGGCCGTTCACGCCGCGGCAGACTGCGCGCTACTCGATTGGCGGTCATCCGCAACCGCTACTGGAAGCTATCCCAGAACCCTCTCCCGGGGGGCGGCGCTTCTGCGGCGGACTGCTGACGACGGGCCGGGTTACCGGCTGACCAGCAGCAAGACGAAGGGGTCGATGTCGAACACGTTGACGGCACCGTCGCCGTTGCAGTCGGCCACGCACAGCAGATCGCAGCCCAGGACGCCATACTGCGACTCCCAGGCCGCCGGGTTGGTCAGGGCGACTACGAACGCGTCGATATCAAATGAGTTCACGCTGCCGTCGCAGTTGGCGTCACCCCGAAGCTGACCGGCGCACTCCTCGCAGGCATCCGCCACGCCGCTCTGGTCTTCGTCGCGGCAGTCCGTCCCAGGCCCCATCCAGTCGCCGCCCGCTACTTGGCACATCTCGGCCGTAAACACCAGGCAGCCTCCCGTAGCGTGGAAGCAGCACGCGCCCTCAGGCTCGGGGCACTCGACGGAGTCACAGGTCGTGCCGTCGCCCATGAACGTGCCGTTCAGGGCCGCGCAGTCTTCCGGGGTGGAATCATCCGCGCACTGCCCGTCCGGCAGGCAGCAGGCCCCGCTGGGGAAGCACACGTACGTAGCACAGTCGGTCCCGGCACCGGCCCAAACACCCCCGACGACGGCACATTGGGCCGCGGTCAGGTCCAGGCAGCCGCCGGTCGCCGGAATGCAACAGGCACCCTGCGGCTGTGGGCAACTCACCAGGCTGCAGTCGCTGTCGTCGCCCTGGTACAGCCCGCCTTGGGCCGCGCACTCGCCGACGGTGAGATCGTCCGCACAGCTCCCGTCCGGCAGACAACAGGCGCCGGTCGGATCGCCGCACTCGACCACGGCCCGAATCACCAGGTCGCCCTGGATGAACAGGCAGAAATTCAGCCAGCCGCCGGGGATCGCGTACAGCACGTTCTTGCCGGCCTGGCAACCGTCCACGTCGCGAATCACACTCGGCCCGCCGGAGCCCACGTCAGTCCACTCGGCGAACTCCAGCACGACGTAGAACTGCTGGCCCTGCGCGACGGGTACACTAAGCGGCACTGTCCCGGCTTCGTCGATATAGCGGAATTCGTTTATGTAGCCGGGCGTCAGCAGAGGCGCTTCAAGGTAGGCCCACTGCGTGCCCGGCGTGGGAAACGTGCTACCATCCGCGATCTGAATGCCCTGTTGCAGTGAGAAGAGGTGGCCGGGTGTGCCCTCCAGCCAGGCGATTTGAACCGCCACGATGGTGCCGTCACAGGGCGAGGTGAGCCGCACGCCGGCCTTCTCGCCCGGGATGAAATCACCCACAATCACCGCCGCACCGCCTTCAACGAACGAGTCGTTCTTGACCACGACCTCAACGGCCGGCGCCGTGGCTGTCCACGCCAGGACGGCGGCCAGGGGCAACATGATACGGGCGCACTTTCGGCTCATTGCTTTCGACCTCCTGAGGCACGTGAGGTGCCATCCCAGTAACCCTATTCTTCACAGGACCAAGTGGCGTTTCAACCTGTTTCGTCGATTGGCCGCGGGCTGCCACATTATCGGAAAGACGACCGCGCGGGCGGGAAACCCAGGCCGTTCGCGAGCCCGCCCGGACTGGCGGGCCGCCTGGGACCGCAAGGCCCGGCCGACAGACCTGGAACAACCCGACGACAGCACTTAACATTTGGCCGCGTGGTCTCCCGGAGCTTCGCGAAGCTCCGCCGCGTGCCGGCGTGCCCGCCGGCGGACAGGTCGTGAGTCACTTCCGAAAAGGAGGCATGAACGTGTCAGCAAGAGCAGCGCGCGCCGCGGCAATCGGCATCTTGCTTCTGACCATCTGCGTGAGCGGGTGCCAGAGCACCGGTGGATCGCGTCGGGCCGCCACGGTCCGCGAGGGGGTGTTCGTGCACATCACCAAGGGTGCGGAGGACCCGCACGCCGTCCTGATGGGTCTGCAAATGGCCCGGCTGATGGCCTCCGACCGCGACGTGCTGGTGTACTTCGACCTGAGAGGGGTTGAAGTAGTGCTGGAGGGCGGCCCGGACATCACGCATGAGGCGTTCGAATCATCAGGAACGCAGCTCAACGAGTTGTTGACGAAGGGCGTGCCGCTCTATGCGTGCCCGGGGTGCCTCAGGGCGGCCGGCCGGACGCCCGCGGATCTGCGGCCGGGCGTGCAGGTGGCCGACAAGGACGCGTTCTTCAGCTTCACGCCGGGCCGCATTTTGAGCATCGACTACTAGCGCACTCCGGGCCGAGTGCCGAGTGCTGACAACCTCGGGCTTAAGGCCGGCGGCGGGCTCAAGTCGCACGACCCGCGGCCGGGTGGTACGATGACTATCCACGGATAGGACGCGGACACCCTGCACGAGCCTCGCAAGGCATGGCCCAAAGCCGACCAGCCTTAAACAAACCCAGTCGCCCACCGTTGTTGCGCGCCTTGGTGTTCATCGCCGGCCTGGCCGCCGTGACTGCCGCGGCCTTCGCTATCCGGGTTTACTGGCGGCACATCACGCTGGACCGTGCTACGCGGCACGGCCTGGAGTTGCTCACGCCGGCTGACACTGCGCCGGCCATGCTCGCCGCGCTTGATACCTGGGAGCGGCAGACTGGCTCGCGCTGGCAGACACGCCGCGACGACCTCATCACGCACATCCTGAAGAACTACCCGCTGAGCGGCCAGCACGTTCGGATCCTGCTGACGCGGATCAGCGGTGCGGATTTCGGCACGCGGCGCGAAGACTGGAGCCGCTGGCTGAATTCTCGCCCGGAAGCGCGTGCGGGCGCAGCGCCTGCGGTGCCCCGCCGCGAGCGTGTTCGCCTGGCACGCCGCTGGCAGGCCCCCGTCGGGCTAACCGCGTGGTTCTCCACCATCATCCCGCTGGATGGGCAGATATACGTAGCCTCACTGGGCAGCGCGCTGGGGCGCCCCGACGATCCGGCCAACGGAATCGTCCGCGTCTCGGGCATCGACGGCACGGCCGCCTTGATCTTCGCGCCGCCCTCGACCGGCGTAACCGACATACTGGGCATATCCGCCGGCGACAACTGCCTCTTCGCCACGTGCGCCGACGGCGCGATCTACTGCGTCGAGCCCGATGGCGCGCTGCGCTGGCAGACCCGCACCGGCGGCCCACTGGGCAGCATTCCACTAACGTGCGACTTCAACCGCGACGGCGTCCTGGATGTCATCGCCGCCCGCCAGAGCGGCCACGTCATCGCCGTCAGCGGCCGCACCGGCCGCACGGCCTGGACGACCTCACCGGTGGATCCCATGGATGCGCCGCGCGGCGATATCGTCGCCGCGACCGTCACGTTGGCGCTGATCTCAGGCGGCGGCGAGGACCAGGTCCTGGTGGCAACGCCGGACGGCTGGCTGCGTGTCCTGTCCGCGCGCACGGGCGCGGTGCGGTGGCGCGGCCTGCTGCCGGCCGGGGCGCTGGCGGCACCGCTGGCCTGCGACACGCGCAGGAAGGGCGGTCCGTGCGTTTTCGTGGCCGACCGCACGGCGCGGGTGTGGGGGCTGATCGCCACCAGCAGCGGTTTCGAACTGGTCGGACAATGGAACCTGCGCATTCACGGACAGGAGACGGTGATCGCCGGGCTGCGCGCCTTGGCCCAACCCGAGGGGCCGCCTTGGGTCGTCGCCTGCCCGACTGCCACGACCATCGACAGCCACGCCGCCCTCTGCGCCCTGGAACCAGGCGAAGTCCGCTGGCGCAACCCGCTCGCCGGCTCGCTCTGGGCCACTCCGGCGGTGGCGGACATAAACGGCGACGGCCGGCCGGAGCTGATCACGGCCTGTATCGGCAGCGACAAGGAGGGTAATGCCACCGGCATTCTGACCGTGGTCTCCGCCGCCGGCCACGTGCTCGTGAAACACGCACTGCCCGCCCCGGTCGAGAGCAGCCCGGTGGTCACCGACGTCGATGGCGACCAGCGGCTGGACGTGCTCATCGCCGATCAGTCCGGGCTGCTGCACTGCCTGACCGTGGGCGTTGCCGGACCGATTGAATGGGGCCTGGTCGGCGGGGACAGCCACAACACCAACAACCAGCGTAATGCCTATTCATTCGGCCAGGCCCCCATGGGTGCGCAGTGGCGCTGGAAACCTGAATGAGCCGCTGCCCCCCCGGTCCCACCGTCAGTCCGACCAGGTGATGGCCATGCGCAGGAGCCGCGTTCGGCGACAATACGGCGTCAGGTTGTGGGACTCGTACCCGACCGCGCGCATGCCGGCCGCCTGGTAGCAGCGGATCGCCGCGACGTTCTCCGGAAAGACGACCAGGCTGACAGAACGAGCCGCGTAGTGCGTGCGCGCCCAGCGCAGGAGTGCGCGCGTCAGCTCCAGTCCCAGCCCACGGCGGCGCTGGGCCGAGTCCACCAACAGGTGCCCGAGCCAGTAGTCGCCGCGGGCGGCGTTCAGAACATTCAGCTCGCCATAGGCGACCGCCTGGCCGTCGAGATGCGAAACGAGCACCAGCGCCTCGTGGCCGGGCCGCTGCCAGGCACGGACATCGTCGCCGGTGATGGGGGGCCAGGTCTTGGGGGCCAGCCAGAAGGCCTCACGCTCGTCGCGCACCCAGGACGCCACCAGGTCACCCAGGCTGGGATCGCACGGCCTAAGGGCGTAATCCGCCGCGCATTCCGGTCGGATTGTTGGGGAGACTGCCACAACTGCGTCCCGATTTGCCAGACAGGACGTTTCTCTTGGATAATGGTCCAGGCGCCTCTGTGACGGCGCGCCAGGCGCACCGCCGCCTTAATGATAATGACATACGATGCAGGGTTCCACAAACATTGTACCCGCAAACAGTTGAAGAGTTCGGCGGCTACCGGATCAGGACGCGCCACGTGGACGTCGCGGGCGAGAGGTTCCTGGTGGTTGGGCCGGACCAGTATGAGTCCCTGCTGGACGACCCGCGTGTCGCGGCCCGGTTTGCGCGCGACGAGTACATGCCGTATTGGGCGGAGTTCTGGCCGGCGGCGTTGCTGCTCGCGGAGGCGGTGGCTGCGTGGGGGCCGCCCGCCGATCCGGCGGCACCGGCGCGCGTCCTGGAAGTCGGCTGCGGCCTGGGCCTGGTGAGCCTGGTGGCCCTGCGACTTGGCTATGCCGTGGTCGCCTCCGACTACGACCAGGACGCCCTGGCCTTCGTTGCTGAGAACGCCCGGCGGAACGGTCTGCCTCAGCCGCTGACGCGCTACGTTGACTGGCGTGAGACTTATGTCGACCTGCGTTGCGACCGGATCGTCGCCGCGGAGGTTCTATATGAGGACCGCAACCTCCGGCCGGTGGCGGAGTTCGTCCGTAACCATCTTGTGGAGAATGGTTTTGCGCTGATATGCGACCGGAATCGCAGTACGGCGGACGCATTCCCGGAGGTAGCCGGCGCATGCGGACTCAAGGTCGAGATAACGTTGGCCAGGTTACCAGGCCCGGCCGGCGAGCCCGATATTGCCGGGCGTATCTTCAGGTTGTCAAGGGTTTTATGAATGCGCGGCTGATCGCCACTGGAGGTTATCGACGTCCGGCACCGGCGTGGCGGCAGCGTCTGTCGTGACACCTGGTGAGAAATCGGGTCCCAATCGGCAGAATTTGGTTGCGGGCCGGAAGCTCCGAACATGACAGGCGCGCTCCTAAACAGCGCCAAATCCGCCAGCTAGCAACAGTGGCGTGCGGGGCGGCGGTGGAGGGTGTCGGAGAACGGTGCCAAGGGGTTGCGAGAGCGGGGAACGTACGCTATACTTCACGTGATTGGCTCCCCAAGTGCCGCGCCCGGCCGACCAGTCGGCTCCCCTTAGGTCGGGCATAAGCGGCTAATGATTGACATTGCACTGAGTTCTTGCGCGCTGCCGTTGCGCTCGCAAGTGTCGGCGAGTTTGTGCGGCGCGCACCTGTGTACCGATTCCGTCGGGACGCAGCCGGAAGGTGAAGGGAGAGCCAGCGATGGTTCCAGCCACGGGTAGCCAGCAGGGCGCCTCGCAGTTGCGCAAGTTGGACTCGAGTGTCAAGCCGCCATCCCCCGCTGTACTTGAAGCGCTGTCAGCGGACGACGCGCGCCTGCTGCGCCGGCGGTTGGCGGAGACGGCCGAGTGTGTCTACAACGCGCGCTTCGAAGAGGCGGACATTGAACAGACGCTGCTCGCCCCGCTCAGCGAGCCGGCCAATAGGGCGGCGGGGGAGATCGACCCCAGCAATGATGACAGCGGTGTCGATCTGCTGTCGAGCGGACGGGCGGTGTCGTTCACGACGGAGCAGGAACAGCATCTGTTCCTACGGCTGAACTACTGCCGGTACCGCCAGATGCAGGTCGTCGAGCGGTTCGCCGGCAAGCGGCTCAGCGCCGACGGCGTGGCCGAGTTCCTGCGCTGGGAGCGGCTGTCCGCCCGGACCCGCGAAGACATTGTGCGTGTGAACATGCCGCTGGTTCTGGCCATGGCCAAACGCACGCGCATCTGCACGGTGGACTTCTCCGACCTGATCAGCGAAGGCAACCTGGCCCTGCTGCGGGCAGTGGACAAGTTCGACTGCTCGCGTGGGTTCAAGTTCAGCACGTATGCCTGCCGCGCCATCCTGAAGAGCTTCTCGCGCGTGGCGACGCGGACCTCGCGCTACCGCGGCCACTTCCCGACCGAGTTCGACCCGGCGCTGGAGAAGAGCGACCATGTTGAGGTCCGACGTCTGAACGTCGAGGACGACTGCGTCCATGAACTCAAGCACATTCTGGGCGATAACCTCGCGCGTCTGACGGAGGTGGAGGCACAGGTCATTCATGCCCGGTTCGCGCTCGACGCCGCTTGTCAGGACGTGAACGGGAACGGACGGCGCCCGAAGACGCTGGAGCAGGTGGGCGAGATGATTGGCGTGACCAAGGAGCGCGTCCGCCAGATCCAGAACAAGGCTCTCGGCAAGATCCGCGCGGCCCTCGAAGACGGCATTCTCGCCACCTGAAGCGAAACTGATCTACCAGGCATCCCGGCGACACTGCGGGGCCGCGACTGGTACGCCAGCCGCGGCCCCTTCCCATTGCGGCCCGGCGGCCGCCCAAACCGTGGTTTTCTGGACACTTCCACCCCAAGCCGCCGCAAATACGTTTGACCTGCCGGAAATGCGTTCCTAGGATTCAATGCAACTTCGACAGCTTTCGGGCCCGCTCTGGCAGCGGCCGCAATCACTCTGGGAGTTGCAGCAGATTAGTATGCGCACTGCCCGGCACGTGCCGGCCGTACCCGTCGCCAGTGTGGCGGCCGTTGGAGTTATATTCCCGTGCCTCACGACGCAAGAGTTGGCCCGCTCCTGCACGTCGACCGAGCGCTGAGCGGTGCGGCCGACACTACGGAGGGCCTGGCCCGGTTGTTCGCGGAGCATTTTCCCGCCGAGGGCCTCGTTGCGCTGCTGGCCAGCCCGGCGCGCCAGATCCTGCTGGCGGCCATCACGGCGCTCGGCGTCAGAGGGACGCCGGCGCACTGTCCGTTGCTGGCGGCCCTGTTGCGACACGAGAACCCCGAAGTAGTCGAGCGGGCCGAGGACAGCCTGTGGCGGATCTGGATGCAGGCCGGCTCGCCGTGGGGAAACGGCCAGCTCGCCAAGGCAACCGAGTTGATCGCGGACGGCCGGCTGACCGAAGCCCTGGACGTGCTGGACGCCCTGTCCTTCGCCGAGCCGACCTTCGCCGAGGCGCACCACCAGCGCGGCATCGTGCTGTGTCTGAACGAGCGACTGGATGCCGCGGCCGCGGCGTTCCGCGAGACCTTGCATTACAATGAGTACCACTTCTCCGCGGCTGTCAGCCTTGGGCACGTGTATGCCCAGCAGGGCCAGACGCGCACCGCCCTGCTGCAGTACCGGTGCGCCCTCGAGTTGCACCCGCGGCAGGCCAATGTTCGCAAACTAGTCGAGCGCTTCGAGGAGCTGGTCGCGTAGCGGCTTCCGGGCAGGCTCAATTGGCGGCGGGCGGCAACCTTGTCAAAGACCCTGTTGTTTGGCGGCTCCTTCGACCCGCTGCACTGCGGGCATCTGATCGTCAGCCGCTATGTAGCTGAACACCTCCAAGCCGAGCGGGTCATCCTGCTCCCGGCCCGGCGGCCGCCGCACAAGCCCGGGCAATCGCTTACGCCGGGGGAACACCGCCTCGAGATGTGCCGGCGGGCCGTGGCGGATGACACTCTGTTTGAGGTTAGCGACTGGGAGCTGGCGCAGACCGGGCCCAGCTACACCCTGCTGACCGTGCAGCACTTCCGCGAGGTATTGCCGCCCGCGACGCAGTTGTACTGGCTGGTCGGCATGGACAGCCTGCTCGAGTTGGGTTCCTGGTATCACGTCGCGGAGCTGGTTCAAAGCTGCACGATCGTGACGGCGGCCCGTCCCGGCTACGAGGATCCCGACCTGTCCGCCTTGGTCGGCCCCCTCTCGACACAGCAGGTGGCGACGCTGCGCGCCAACATCGTCGCCAGCCCACTGATAGACATCAGTGCCACGGACGTGCGCGCCCGCGTGAGTGCCGGCCACAGCATCCGCTGGCTGGTGCCCGACCCGGTCGCCGCATACATCAACGACACCGGGTTGTACCGGGCGGCGACGTAGCGAACCAGCCACGCGCGGCGGCGGCCGGCCCTGCCTTTCGAACGGAATCTTCGCGGATATACTACTGTGTACATCCACCATGGTTGGCGCCGAACGGTGCCGCGGCGTCTGCTTGCCCGCATCTGAGGACGAGGTCGTCATGAGAATCGCAGTGCCCAAAGAGGTCCGGGCGGACGAACAACGTGTCGCCCTGGCGCCCGAGTCAGTGAAGAAGCTGGTCAAGGCCGGAATCGAGGTGGTCGTCGAGCGCGACGCCGGCGAATCGGCGTTCCTGTTCGACGCGGCCTATCAGGAGTCCGGCGCGACGATCGAGCCGGACGTTGCAGCTCTGCTCGGGAATGCCGACCTGGTGCTCAAGGTGCAGCCGCCAACGGACCATCCCGGGCTGGGTCGGCACGAGGTTGACCTCATGCGGCCGGGGGCCATGCTGCTGGGTACGCTGCTGCCGACAGTGAACCTGCCGATGGTCAGGAAGCTGGTCGAGCGCAGGATCAGCGCCCTGGCCACGGACGCGATTCCCCGCACGACGCGCGCCCAATCCATGGACACGCTGTCCTCGATGGCCAACATCGGGGGCTATAAGGCCGTCCTGATCGCCGCCCAGGAGCTGCCCAAGTACTTCCCGATGTTCATGACCGCGGCGGGCACGATCTTCTCCGCTAAGGTGTTTGTCATCGGTGCCGGCGTGGCGGGCTTGCAGGCCGTCGCCACGGCCCGCCGGTTGGGCGGCACGGTGACCGCGACGGACACACGCAGCGCGGTGGCCGAGCAGATCCAGAGCCTGGGGGCCAAGTTCGTTGGCGTGGAGAGCGAGGAGGACGCCCAGACGGCCAGCGGCTACGCCAAGGAACTGTCGGAGGATTTCTACCGCAAGCAGGCGGAGCTGATCGCAGCCCAGTGCGCCGCGAGCGACGTCGTGATTGCCACGGCGCTGATCGGCGGGGTCAAGGCGCCCAAGCTCATTACGAGTGAGATGGTCCGGCATATGCAGCCGGGCGCGGTGATTGTTGACCTGGCGGCCACCGCCGGCGGCAACTGCGAGTTGACCAAGCCGGGGCAGACGGTGGTCGAGCACGGCGTGAAGATCTGCGCGCCGCTGAACCTGCCGGCCGAGATGCCGCTGCATGGGAGCATGCTGTACTCGCGCAACCTGACGACGTTCGTGCTCGAGTTCTGGAAGGACAACCGGTTCAACCTGGACCTGGAAGACGAGATCATCGCGGGCGCCCTGATTACGCATGAGGGGCAGGTCCGCCATGAGCCGACCCGCAAGGCTCTGGAAGGCGGTGAGGGCTAATCATGACAGAGATGTTCGCGCTGCTGGCGACGACGCAGGATATTCTCGGACCGCTGGGGGTTCACCTGGTGGTGTTCCTGCTCGCGATTGTGCTGGGCTTTGAGGTGATCTCCAAGGTGCCGGCCACTTTGCACACGCCGCTGATGTCAGGGTCCAACGCCATTTCCGGCATCACCATCGTCGGCGCCCTGCTGATCGCCGGCACGGCCGAGGGCTGGGTCAAGTACGTGTTCGGCTTCCTGGCCATGGTTTTCGCAACGGTCAATGTCGTGGGCGGCTTCGTGGTCACCGACCGCATGCTGGCCATGTTCAAGCGGAAGTAGGAGGGTCGCACATGATGCTCACGTGGCCGCTTGGCATGCTGCTCGCTCAGACGGATCCCCAGATCCTGACGGAGGCTGCGGCCGGAGACGTGCGCGGCTTTCTGGTCGACCTCATCTATGCGGTAGCCGCGATATTCTTCGTGTTCGGCCTGAAGATGCTCTCGTCGCCGCGGACGGCGCGGCGCGGCAACCTGGTCGCCGCACTGGGCATGTTGATCGCCGTGGTGGTGACGCTGGTCAGCAAGGCTGATATTGGCTGGCCGGTCATCATCGCCGGCTTTGTCGTGGGCGGGACCATCGGGCTGATCGCGGCCAGGCGCGTGCCGATGACGGGCATGCCGGAGATGGTGGCCTTGTTTAACGGCTCGGGCGGGCTGGCGTCGGCGGTGGTCGCGATGGCCGAATACTGGCGGATCGACGTCCACGAGCACCTGCTGGACAGCCGCATCACGATCGCGCTGACGTTGCTGATCGGCATGGTAACTTTCACCGGCAGTTGCATCGCGTTCGGCAAGCTGCGCGGGCTGACGATCCGTGGCATTCGCCTGGGTAACCCGCTGATCCTGCCGCTGCGGCACCTGCTCAACCTGGCGCTGCTGGCGGTGACCATCCTGCTCGCAGTCGCCCTGGCGGGCAACCCGGGGGCTCAATGGGCGGTCCTGCTGATCATCCTGGTCGCGGCCGTCCTGGGCGTACTGATCACGATTCCCATCGGCGGGGCCGACATGCCCGTCGTGGTGTCCCTGCTGAACTCGTATTCGGGCTTGGCGGCCTGCGCCGCGGGCTTTGTGCTGCACAACACGGGGCTGATCATCAGCGGTTCGCTGGTGGGGGCCTCGGGCCTGATCCTGACCAGAATAATGTGCAAGGCCATGAACCGCTCGTTCTTCAATGTCATGGCGGGCGGCTTCGGCCAGGACGTCGCCGCGGCCGGCGCCACGTCGGCCGAGGGCAAGACGGTCCGGCAAATGGACGCCGAAGAGGCCGCCATGGTTCTCGAAGCATCACAGCGGGTGTTCATCATTCCCGGGTACGGGATGGCCGTCGCCCAGGCTCAGCACGCGGTCGCCGAGATGGCCGGCCTGCTGGCCAAGAAGGGCATTGACGTCAAGTACGGTGTGCACCCGGTGGCGGGGCGCATGCCGGGGCACATGAACGTGCTGCTGGCGGAGGCGAACGTCCCTTACGAGCAGTTGGCCGACCTGGAGCTCAACTCGGAAATGGACCAGTGCGACGTGGCCCTGATTATCGGTGCCAACGACGTCGTCAACCCCGACGCCCGGCGGCCGGACAGCCAGATTGCCGGCATGCCGATCTTCGACGTTGACCGGGCGCGCACGGTGATGGTCTGCAAGCGCAGCCTGAACCCGGGCTTCGCCGGCATCGACAACCCGCTGTTCTTCCTGGAGAACACGGTCATGCTGTTCGGCGACGCCAAGAAGATGGTCAGCGATATTGTCAGTCAGTTGAAGGGCAACTAGCGGGACGCCTATCGGCTGGGCGGGTGTTCAAACCGGGGCCAACGCTTACAGCGGGAAACGGCTGGGCTGCCCCATCCGCGTCCGATCAATCCTCGCCGCCGCGGGGCGCCATCCGTGGCCACGTTCCCGGGCGTGCGTAGGCATTGCAGGCCGTGCGGGAACCGGTCGATACACCGGTCGTCCTCGGACACAGGGCGTGCAATGTCACTGGACCTGCAAGAACTCACCGCGGATTGGGACCACAGTACGGGCGAGATTTGCGCTCGCCTGATTGTCGGTTGCGACGGCGTGGAGCTTGTGCAGTTGCGGGTTGACCTGGGCGTGATGCAGATGTTTCCGGACGGGCGTCCGGACGGGCAGCGCTACCGGGGATTTCCGCGCGTGCTGGACTTCATCCTGCACGAGCAGCGCCTGGAGACCGGCCAGCCGGAGCCGGACGACTGGCGCGAACTGGAGCGCGAAATCTACCAGGTGAACTATCGCCGACTCGCGTTCAGCGACCTGGCCGAGGAAGCCCTGGTCAACCAGGAGCCGGAGACGGCCGCCACACACCTGCGGCAGGCGTTGCGGGATATTGACTACTGTCTGAGATGCATCGACTTGGCCCGGGCAGCCCCCGGCTATCGGCTGGGCGGCAGCGCCGTCGCGCTGCGGCCAGCATTGCTATTCCACGCCGGCCGGCTGCGCACGCAGATCGCGGTGGTTCAGAGTCGCTACGATGCGGCCGTCGAGGCGGCCGAGCAGGCCGAGCAGCAGCTCCTGACTCTGCTGGACGACATGGGGCTGGACGAGGAGCAGCGCGAGCAGGATCCCGGCGTGCTGTTTCTGCGCGAGCTGGCGCAGCGCCTCCGGGACGAATACAACATCGCCGGCACGCTGCAGGAACAGCTCGAAGAAGCGATCCAGAATGAGGACTTCGAGACCGCCGCGCGGCTGCGCGACGAGATCCGGCAGCGACAGAAGGAGGAGCAGGAGCCGCGCGAAGACGACTACCCGCCACCGGACAACCCCTGACCGGCGCGCCCTAGCAGGGGGGTCAATTGACAGTACACGACCCCGCGTGACGCCGCGGCGAGCCGACCCGCCCGCTGGGATCGACGGCGTCCGCCCCGGCGAGCGGACGCCGCACGACCGCCGACTGAAAGCCTGTTCCCGGCGACCCCTGACTCAGCGGGCCGGCGCGAGTAAGACGCCGAAGCGGAACACCCGCGCCACGCCACATCCAGAGGCTGGAGCGCCCTGGAATGGCTGTCTAGACCATGTCCTTCAGGGCCTTGAGCGGCCGGACCTTCACGACCTTCCGCGCGGGCTTGGCCTTGACCCTCATCATCTCGCCCGGGTGGAACGGGTCGGGGCGCGTGTGCGCCTTGACCGCCGGCTTCTTGGTGACCGTGACCTTCATGAGCCCGGGCACAGTGAACACGCCGGGGCCGCGGGCCAGGTCCACCTTCAACAGGCCGGCCATGCCGTCGAACACTGCCGCGACCTGCTTGCGTGTGAGGTCGGCGTGTTGAGCCAGCTCCGCAAAAATCTCCGACTTCGTCCGGGGCTTCTTCGCTACTGTCGCCGTCTTCGCCTTCTTCTTAGCCTTAGCCATCCTTGCTGATCCTCCCGGACAGAGCCGGTGCCAACTGCTTGCACCGCTGTCCGCTGTTAAACTCGAACAATCCGCATTCGAACCAAAAACATGTTTCCAGCGGGCCTGGTACCCACGGGGCAACCACGCGCCCGCCAAACCGCGCCGGCGGAATTGGAAACTCCGCGCAACCTTGTGTCACGTTTCACCCTACAAGTCAAGGGGTTTTTGAAGAGAAGGCCGAGAAAACCCCATTTTTTCAGGGACCCACGGCTCCCCGGCCCGGACGCCTCAGCCGCCCGCCCTACCCCCCGGCCGCGCGGGCCGGCGGCTCGGCGTTCACCACGTCGATCAACCGCCGCAGCCGACCCGTGCTCTTGCGGTCGAAAACCAGCTTCAGGCGGGGCAGTTCGGCGTACTCTCCGTCCTCGCCCGGCAGCACGGCACATTGCTCGATCCGCCCCTGCTCAACGATGTCGCCGAACTGGTCGTTCAGCCGCTCCAGCGTCTGGGGCGCCAGAGGCGACTGCATCCGCAGCACCAGTTCGCTCCCCACGAAGCGCATCGAGTGGTAGTTGCGATAGAAATCGCACACGACGTTCACGGCCTTGTCCACGCTGTCGGTGATCGTGAACAGGTCCATGTCCTGCTCCACGATCATGCCGGTCCGCAGCAGCTCGGCCGCCACGTAGGCCCGCCATTGCAGCCAGTACGTGCCGCCCGGCCGCTCCACCAGCACGATCGGGATCACCGGCGCCTTGCCGGTCTGTATCAGCGTCAGCGCCTCGAACCCCTCGTCCTGCGTCCCAAACCCGCCGGGAAACAGGGCCACGGCCGAGGCCTCCTTGATGAATATCAGCTTGCGCGTGAAGAAATAGCGGAAATTGACCAGCTTCTCGTCGGCCGCAATGACCTGGTTGGTCTTCTGCTCAAACGGCAGCCGGATCGCAACGCCAAAGCTGGCGGCCCGCCCGGCCCCCTGGTGCCCGGCCTTCATGATTCCGTCGCCGGCCCCGGTGATTACCATCCAGTTGCGCTGCCCCATCTGCCGGGCGAAGGCCACCGCCGCCTCGTAATCAGGATCCCCCTCGGGCGTGCGGCTTGACCCGAACACGCTGACCTTGCGAATGCTGCGATAGGGCGCGAACACGCGCAGGGCGTAACGCAATTCCGCCAGAGCCTTGTTCAGCAGCTTGACTTCGCCGCGGTTGGCGCCGTCCCGTGCCAGCCGGCACAGAGTTACCAGCATCTCCTTGAACAGATCTTGATTCTCACCCGGCAGATGCTGTGCGGCGAAGGTGTCAATCGCTACTCGCCGCTCCGATCGCCGCCGGGCGTCACTCTGCTCTCCAAGCAGCTCGCTCAAGATTCTCTCCACGTCCTGTCGTATAAGCTGGTCAGAACAGCCCAAGCGGAGATGTTACTCGAACCGGTACGACGTCGGAATCGCCCGCGCCGATTGACATTCGCGGCGGCGCCCCTCCGTGACAACGTGTCGGCATTCGCTGGTTTCCCGGGCCCGGCACGGCGTGACGACCACGGACGAGAGTTTAGTCGTTAAGCTTATGCGCCCTAACGGCTTACTATGTCGTTCCGGCCCTGGTCCGCGTCGATGGGGCAAGCCGGCACCTCCCGGCTACACACTTTCGCCGCGTGTACAGCGCAGCCCTGCAGCGAATCGCGCAGGAGACGATGGCGCGCCTGCGCGCCGCCGGACACCCAGCCGTCTGCCGCTAGAATACGAATTAGCGGTCCGCGCGGGACCGGACGGCGTTGGCACGGACGACCGGGGCAGCCGCGCAGCCCTGTGCCCGGATGATGTCGATGAGCACACTGCCGGATCCGCCCAACAGCATCAACCTGCCATTCGTCGAGGACCTCTACGCGGACTACCTGCGGGACGCCCGCAGTGTCCCGCTGCACTGGCAACGGTACTTCGCCAGCCTAGCCAACGGCGACGGTCAGCCCATCTGCGATCTACGCTCCTATCCCACCTTTCGGCCGACCAGCATTTTCAATCCGCCCGCGCCCCGGCCGGCCGGGCCGGCCGCGACGGCCCCCAGCCCGGCGGCGCTCCAGGACCGGGTGGACCAGATGGTGCGGGCTTACCGCGTCCGCGGGCACAAGCTGGCCAGGCTCGACCCGCTGGGCCGCCCGCGTTCGCCCGCCCCGCGACTGGATCCCTCCTTCTACGGCTTCACCCCGGACGACCTGGACCGCCCCTTCTCCAGCCGCACGATCCATGGAGCCGAAGTCCGCACGCTGCGCGAGATCATCGACCTGCTGCGCGCCACCTACTGCCGCTCGATCGGCGTGCAGTTCATGCATATCGACATCTACGAGGCGCGCGAGTGGCTTCAGAACCGCATGGAAGGCACGGAGAACCGCGTCAAGCTGACCCACGATGAGCAGGTTCGCATACTCACACGCCTGACGGACGCCGTCGTCTTCGAAGAGTTCATCCAACGCAAGTATGTCGGAGCCAAGCGTTTCTCGCTGGAAGGGGCGGAAAGCCTCATTCCCCTGTTGGATCTGGCCATCACGCGCGCCTGCCAGCAGGGCCTGGACGAGGTCGTCATCGGCATGGCCCACCGCGGACGTCTGAACGTCCTGGCCAACATCGTCGGCAAGGGCCCGCGCCTGATCTTCCGCGAGTTCGCAGACCGCGACGCGCGTTTGCACATCGGCGGCGGCGACGTGAAGTACCACCTCGGCTATCACGGCGACTGGACCTCGCCGGACGGCCGCTCGGTCCACGTGGCGCTGGCCTTCAACCCCAGCCACCTCGAATACGTCAACCCGGTGGTTCTGGGCCGCTGCCGTGCCAAGCAGGACCGCCTGGGGGACATGGACGGCGGCCGCTGCATGCCGATCCTGATCCACGGCGACGCGGCTTTCGCCGGCGAAGGCATAGTTCAGGAGACGCTGAATCTCAGCGAGTTGCCCGGCTATCGCGTCGGCGGCACGCTGCACGTGATCGTCAACAACCAGATCGGCTTCACGACGGACGCCGCGCAGGCCCGCTCGAGCCCATACGCGACTGACGTGGCCAAGATGCTGCAAAGCCCGATCTTCCACGTCAACGGCGAGGACCCCGAGGCCGTCGCCGCCGTCGTTCGGCTGGCCCTGGACTTCCGTGAGTGCTTCCGCCGCGACGTCGTTATCGACATGTACTGCTACCGCCGGTACGGCCACAACGAGGGCGACGAGCCCGCCTTCACGCAGCCGCTCATGTATCGCGCCATCACGCAGCGCAAATCCGTGCGCGCGGGCTATCTGGAGCACCTGCTCAAGCTCAATGAGGTGACCGCCGCCGAGGCCGATGAGATCGCCGCCCGTAGCCGGGCGCAGCTCGAAGCAGAACTCGCCGGCCTCCAAACCGCCGCCGCACCGCCTCACCGGCCCAGCATCCTGGGGCGGGTCTGGAGCAATTACCGGGGCGGCCCTGAAGCCGGCGTGCCCGAAGTCGAAACGGGCGTGCCGCGCGAACAACTGGTGACGCTGCTCGAACGCCTCATGACTCTGCCGGCCGATTTCCACCCGCATGGTAAAACCCGGCGCCTGCTTGAACTCCAGCGTCGCATGGCGCGCGGCGAACACCCATTGGACTGGGCCACGGCCGAGCGGCTGGCCTTCGCCACGCTGGCCACAGCAGGCATTCGCGTGCGGCTGTCCGGCCAGGATTCGCAGCGCGGCACGTTCAGCCACCGGCACGCCGTACTGCACGACAGTGAGGACGGCCACACCCACGCACCGCTACAGCACCTGGCCCCCGACCAGGCACCCGTCGAGATCTACAACAGCCCGCTGTCCGAGGCGGGCGTGCTGGGCTACGAGTATGGCTACAGCATCGGCTATCCCGATGCGCTCGTGCTGTGGGAAGCCCAGTTCGGCGACTTCGCCAACGCCGCCCAGGTCATCATCGACCAGTTCATCGCCAGTGCCGAGGACAAGTGGCACGGCCTCAGCGGGCTGGTCCTGCTGCTGCCGCACGGCTACGAAGGACAGGGGCCGGAACACTCCAGCGCGCGGCTGGAGCGCTTCCTGGTGCTGGCCGCTGAAGAGAACATCCAGGTTATCGTGCCGACGACGCCGGCCCAGTACTTCCACGCGCTGCGCCGGCAGGCGCTGCGGCCATGGCGCAAGCCGCTGGTCGTGCTGACACCCAAGAGCATGCTGCGCCACGGCCGGGCCACGTCCAGCCTGGACGATCTGACCGGCGGCACGTTCCAGCGCATTCTGCCGGACCAGACGTCAAGCCCGGCGGACACTCGCCGCGTACTGCTGTGCAGCGGCAAGATCTACTACGAGTTGGCCCAGCAGCGCGCGACCCGGCAGCGTGGCGACGTGGCGATTGTGCGTCTGGAGCAGCTCTATCCGCTGGCGCACGATCTGCTCGGCGACACCCTGCGGCCTTACCCCGATGGCACGTCCGTCTGCTGGGTGCAGGAGGAACCCGAGAACATGGGCGCCTGGCGCTACGTGCTGCACACGTTTGGCTCCACCGTGTTGCGACGCTTCAGGTTCCAGGGCGTGTATCGGCCGGCCTCGGCCAGCCCGGCCACGGGCTCGGCGGCGGCTCACAAGCTCGAGCAGCAGGAACTCCTCGAGGCCGCTTTCGCTGGAATCTGACGCCGCCAATACCCCGCCGAGTCGCCGCGTGTTAGCATTCGTACGCGGCGGCTGGCAAGAGGGATCCGAAACCATGGCCGTTGAGCTCAAGATACCGGAGTCCGGCGAGTCGATCAGCGAAGTGCAGATCGGCGCCTGGCTGAAGTCCGTCGGCGACTACGTTCGCCAGGATGAGATCGTCGCCGAGATCGAGACCGACAAGGCCTCGCTGGAGTTGCCCGCCCCCGTCAGCGGCGTTATCACCAAGCTGCTCAAGCAAACCGGCGAACTGGCCCGCGTCGGTGACATCATCTGCGTCATCGACGAGACAGGCACCGCTCCGGTCGCCAGTGAAGCGCAGGAAACCGCGCACGCGGCGCAGTCCGCACCAAACGGGGCGGCGCGCCCGGCCGCGGCCACCGCCGCCGAGCCGCACGTCATGCCCGCCGCCCGCCGGGCCCTGGCCGAGCGTAACCTCCAGCCGGCCGAAGTCGCGGCCACCGGCCCCGGCGGCCGACTACTGAAGGAAGACGTCGAGCAACACGTCCGGCTCGCCGCGGAACCGCCGGCAACACCCGCGCAGGCGGAGCCGCTCACGACCGAGGGACGTGAAGAAGAAGCCGTGCCGATGAGCATGCTGCGGCGGCGTATCGCCGAGCGGCTGATGGCGGCACAGCAGTCCGCCGCCCTGTTGACGACCTTCAACGAATGCGACATGTCGGGCATCGTCGCCCTGCGCACGCAGCACCAGGAGGAGTTTCAGGGGAAGTACGGCGTGCGGCTGGGGTTCATGTCGTTCTTCGTTAAGGCGGCCATTGACGCACTGAAGCTGATTCCGGCGGTGAACGCGGAGATACGCGCGCTGCCCGGCTCGGACGGCCGCCCAGTGCCGCACATCGTCTACAAGAACTACTTCGACATCAGCGTCGCCGTGGGCACCGACCGCGGGCTGGTCGTGCCGGTGATTCGCAACGCCGAACGCCTCAGCTTCGCCGAGATCGAACGGGCCGTTGCCGACCTGGCCACGCGCGCCCGTGACCGGCGGGTGACCGTCGAGGAATTGCAGGGCGGCACGTTCACGATCAGCAACGGGGGCGTGTATGGCTCACTGCTGTCCACGCCGATCGTGAACCCGCCGCAAAGCGCGATCCTCGGGCTGCACGCGATCCAGGAGCGTCCGGTCGTCCGTGACGGGCAGGTCGTGATCCGCCCGATGATGTATCTCGCGCTGACCTACGACCACCGCATCATCGACGGGCAGGAATCCGTCACGTTTCTCAAACGCATCAAGCAGTGCATGGAGAATCCAGCCCGCATGCTGATCGAGGCCTGAGCCGGCCGGCGGCGTGTGACACCAGACCAGGCAGGCGAGGGCTGTTGCGCTGCGGCAGGGCTTAGCCGCTCTTGAGTCGTTGGCGCAGGCGTGCGTCTATGAACGGCTGGATGTCGCCGTCCAAAACGCGCTGCGTGTCGCCGAATGCCAGGTTGGTCCGCAAGTCCTTGACGTGAATCGTCGAGCCGTGCAGGACGTAGTTGCGAATCTGGTTGCCCCAGGCGATGTCGCCCTTCTCACTGTAAATCTTGGCTAGTTCCGCGTCGCGCTTGGTCTGCTCCAGCCGTTCGAGCTTGGACTTCAACAGGGCCAGGGCGACGCGCTTGTTCTGCGACTGGCTGCGCTCGTTGGTGCATTCGACCATGACGCCGGTGGGCTTGTGCCGGACGCGGACAGCCGTGGCCACCTTGTTGACGTTCTGCCCGCCCGCGCCCGAAGCCCGCCGGAAACACTCGATATCCAAGTCGCCCTCAGCCAGTTCGACCTCGGCCGTCTCGATCTCCGGCAGCACATCAACGCCCACGAATGACGTCTGGCGCTTGCCCTGGGCGTTGAACGGGCTGATGCGAACCAGGCGATGCACGCCGATCTCGCAGGATAAATAGCCGTAGGCGTAAGGGCCCGCGACGTGCAGCGTGACCGACTGGATGCCGGCTTCTTCACCGGCCCGGCGGTCCACCTCGCTGACGTCATACCCGTTCCGCTCGAAGTACATGAGGTACATGCGCAGCAGCATCTCGGCGAAGTCGCAGGAGTCCACCCCGCCGGCGCCCGCCTGGATGCTCAGGAAGCACGGACGCTGGTCGTTCTCGCCGCCCAGGAGCGTCAGTAGCTCGACCTGGTCCGTGCGCGCCGCCAGGCGGGCCAGCTCGCGCTGCACCTCGCTCTGCGACTCCTCGTCGTCCTGCTCCTGGGCCAGTTCGAGCAGAACGGCCGCGTCCTCGGCACGCGACAGCAACTCCTGCACCGGCTCGACCTGGCCGCGCAGACCCTTCAGCTCCTGGACCACCTGGCGCGCCGCTTCCTGGTTCCCCCAGAAGTCCGGCCGCTCCATCTCACGGGCCAGTTGTGCAATACGGGCGGACTTGCCGGGCAAGTCAAAGAGAGTCTCGGATCGCATATATCCGAGAAGTCAACTCCCGCAGTGCGGCAACCGGGTCTTCAGAGTTCACAACAACCATGCTGACCTGTCCTGACCGGCCTCACCGCCGCCTAACCACGCACGAATCCGCCGCACACATACTATATCTTTGCCGCGCGACGCAGCGCGTCAACCTGGTCGCACTTCTCCCACGTGAACGTCGGCAAGGAGCGTCCAAAATGCCCGTGCCGCGCCGTCTCCCGATAAATCGGCCGGCGCAGGTCGAGGTGTTCAATGATCTTTCGCGGCGTAAGCGGAAAGACCTCGCGGATCGCGCAACACAGCATTTCTTCATCAACCCGGCCCGTGCCGAACGTTTCGACGTTGATGCTGGTTGGCTCGGCCACGCCGATGGCGTAGGAAACCTGGACCTCGCACACGTCGGCGAGCTCGGCCGCGACCACGTTCTTGGCAATGTAGCGCGCCATGTAAGTAGCCGAACGGTCCACCTTGGTGGGGTCCTTGCCGGAGAAGGCGCCGCCGCCATGCCGGCCCCGGCCGCCGTAAGTATCGACGATGATCTTGCGTCCGGTCAGGCCGCAATCGCCGTGCGGGCCGCCGATCTCGAAACGGCCCGTCGGGTTGACGTGCACAGTAATATCATCGCGCCACCAGTCGTTCAGCACCGGCTTGAGGATGTGCTTGGTGACCTGCGTCTTAAGCTCCCCCTGCCGCTCGTTCCAGGACTTGTCGTGCTGCGTGGACAGGACCAGCGTATCAACGCGCACGGGCGTGTTGCCCTCGTACGACACGGTCACCTGGCTCTTGGCGTCCGGCCGCAGACCCGGAACAACGCCCTCCCGCCGCGCATGCACATGCTGCTCCATGATGCGGTGGGCCAGGTGAATCGGCAGCGGCATCAGCTCGGGCGTCTCCCGACAAGCGAAGCCGAACATCATGCCTTGGTCACCGGCCCCGTCGCGGTCAACGCCCAGGGCGATATCGGGCGACTGTCGCTTGATCGACGTCAGGACGCAACACGACTCGCAATCGAAGGCCATGTCGCCGGACGTGTAGCCGATTTCCTTGATAGTCGCGCGAACTACGTCGGGAATCTCGACGTAGGCGCTGGTCGTCACTTCGCCCGCGACGACGACCATTCCCGTGGACACGAGCGTCTCACAAGCCACGCGCGAGTACTTGTCCTGCTCGAGCATGGCGTCCAGGACGGCGTCGGAGATCTGATCGGCGACCTTGTCCGGATGACCCATGCTGACTGATTCAGAGGTGAACTGGTAACGATTCTGCTTCTTGGCTGACTGCAAAATTAACTCCTTGCGCCGTAGAACGGGCCCGCTGACCCTGGGACCCGGTCGGCTCGATATGCTAGCAACTGGTGCGGGCGCTCACAACACGGGGAATCTGCGGCCGGCGGGCGGCCCGCTACCGCGGCTGCCCGAATACCGCCACGCAGTAGACCTGGTAGCCGCCGTGCGTGCGAACGGCAATGCCGATGTCAACGAAACGCGGCTCAAGAATGTTCTCATAGTCCGACGACCCGGTCAGCCAATGCTCGAAGACCTCGGCAGGAGTCGCGTAGCCGCGCGCGATGCTCTCGCCGATCAGCAGGTAGTCGTACCCGGCGGTACTTGCACGCTGCCCCAGCGTCACGCCGGTGCTGGGATTACAGTGCGAGAAGAACGCGTAGTCGATCAGCTCGCAGGTGAACTCGCCGGCCTGGGCTTCCAGCGCGGCGTTCAGGGCCAAGGGAGCAAGGCCGCGCGCGCTGCGCTCCGCGTTGATCAGGTCAATCAACTCATCCGCCCATGCGTCCGCGTCCGGCGGCACGAGGCAGGCGGCCACGAACTGCTGCGGGCGGCCGAACTCCAGGGCCCAATATAGCCCATCGGCGCCGCCGGCCCGAATACCCACGCCCACCTCCGTGAAACGCACGTCGAGAATGGCCTCGCGGTGCCCGGCCGTGCTGGCCATCCAGGCGCTGACCGCCTCGGCCGGACTCTCGTGCCCGGACGCCAGGTTCTCGCCGATAATCGTGCCATTATATCCGAATTCGATCGAGCGATCCCGTAGCGTCGTGCCCGTGCAGGGATTCACATGCGCCACGAAGTCGCACTCGATCATCTCGCAGGCATACTGATTCGCCTGGTCTTCCAGCACCGCATTGTGAGCCAGCGGCGGCACATCATGGGCCGCGCGTTCTTGGTTGAGCAACCTCAGCGTTGCCGCCCGCCACGCCGCACCCTGAGCCGGTTCCGCGCAGGTTCGCGTTGACCGCGCCTGCTGGTCAGCATTAAGGCCCGCTGGATCCGCCCCGATTTCGGGGCAGGCCCCCAACAAACACAACGCCAGCCCCGCCATATAGACCATCCTGCGAAGCTGCCTCACGCGCGTGCCACTTGCCCACGTGCCACGTTTCCCCTTCACGCCGCATCCTCCCATAACAAGCCGCCGGACAACACTAGCCGAACTGTTGACGCAGCGCACGCTGCCAACTACCCACCCGCACGAACCTACCGATCCGCCTCCCTGCCACCCAGCTTCGCCATCACTTCGTCGAACAGCAGCCCGTTCGTGGCCAGGGCCTCACTGGCCAAATGAGTCGGCCGGCCGGACCAGTCCGTGAAACTTCCGCCCGCCTCGGTCACAATCGGCAGCAACGCCGCATTGTCCCACACGCTCATTATCGGGTCCAGCACAATCTCGACACGCCCAGTCGCCACACACGCGTAGCCATACGCATCAGCCCAACCCCGGTCCGTGCGGCACGCCCGGCGGAGTCGGTCGTAGACATCCAGGCAGCCGCGCTGCTCGAACAGTTTCGTGCTGGTCGCCGACAGGCGAGCGTCCGCCAACTCGCCCACATTCGATACGTACGCCCGCCGTCCATTATGCCAGCACCCCAACCCGCGCGCGGCATAAACCGTCTCGCCCAGGGCCGGCAGGTGAATCACGCCGGCCAGCATCTCCCCCTCCCACTCGAAGCCCACCAGCACGCTGTAGAGCGGGACGCCGCTGATAAATGAGAACGTGCCGTCGATCGGGTCGATGATCCAGCGCGCCGGCGCCGTGCCGGGCTTCTCGCCAAACTCCTCACCTAGAATTCCGTGCCGCGGATAGGCCGAGGCAATGCGGCTGCGCAGGCGCTCCTCGGCGCCGCGGTCGGCCACGGTCACGGGCGAGTTATCGGCCTTCAGCTCGTACGATACGTTCGAACCGAAATGCGCCAGCGTGAAGGCGCCGGCCATCTGGGCCGCCTCCACAGCGAAATCAAGCACATCGCGAAGCTCCGGGGCGTCCATGGCAGTTCCTCCCGATCTGAACGCCTGGGCCCACCGAGCATTGCTGCCCGGCAACCACCCGCCGGCCGCTACCGCAGCCGTTCGGCGTCGTGGTCGTACCAGAAGATCTGCTTGCTGATACGCCCGTCGCTTTCCATCAGCGCCCAGGGCGGCGTAACAGCGGCACTAACCGGCAGCAGCAGCCAGTTGAGCGTGAAGCGAGCCGGGCCGTACGGAAACGCCACATAGTCCTCCCAGCCGAGGCGATAGACGTTCCGCGGGTGCGTTTCATCCGTGCGGCCGTGGCTCTTCTCGACAAACGGATCCTCGAAGTAGAGCGGTTCATGGCTGATGGCGCCGCTCTCCACGTATACCACCGTTGGCTCCCAGCCCCGGCTGGTCTGCTCGGCCGGGTCGATGCGCGGCATGATGTCGGCCGCGGTGGGCGTCAGCCAGTCAGCCGTCACCGAGGGGCCATCCTCGCGAAACTGGTTCGGGATGCGCGCGCAGCCGCCAGCCGGCAACAGCCCGCTCAGCGCCACCGCCAGCGTGAAGCCGAACGTGGCCCTACACGTCGATCGAGTGGTCAATCCCGATTTCATAGTTGGTCGGTTCCTTTGTGATCATGACGTCATGCGGGTGGGATTCCGCCACGCCGGCCGGCGTGACCCGGACGAAGCGCGCCCGTTCGCGCAGCTCATCGACCGTCCGCACGCCGCAGTAGCCCATCCCCTGTCGAATGCCACCGACAAGCTGGTACACATACTCGCCAAGCCGCCCACGGTAGGGCACGCGGCCCTCCACGCCCTCGGGCACCATCTTCTTCGGCTGATCGGCCGACTGGCCATAGCGGTCGGCACTGCCGGCCAACATGGCCGCGATCGAGCCCATGCCGCGGTATTCCTTGTACCGCCGCCCCTTCCACAGAACAAGCTGCCCGGGGGATTCATCCAGGCCGGCGAAGAGCGAGCCAACCATCACGCTGGACGCCCCCGCCGCCAGCGCCTTGACAATGTCGCCGCTGAAGCGGATGCCGCCATCGGCAATGATCGGCACATCCGCTACGCTTGCCACGTCCAGGATGGCCGTTATCTGCGGAATGCCGGCCCCCGCAACCACCCGCGTCGTGCAAATCGCCCCCGGCCCGATGCCTACCTTGACCGCGTCGGCACCCGCCTCGATCAAGTCGCGGGC
Organism: uncultured Planctomycetales bacterium; assembly: GCA_964550375.1. GTDB lineage: Bacteria > Planctomycetota > Phycisphaerae > UBA1845 > Fen-1342 > JAAYXS01. The sequence continues at coordinate 149,184 of CAZJYX010000006.1, forward strand.
CCCCTCCGAAGTCGCCACGTTGCCGGCCACGATCTCGATCTTATGCCGCTTACGCAGCGCCTTGACCGTCTCGATCACGGCGTCGCTGTGACCATGCGCCGTATCGACGACGATCACATCAACATCCGCCTCGATGAGCTGCTCGGCGCGCTCGTAGTCGTGCACGCCGATCGCCGCCCCGACCCGCAGCCGACCACGCTCATCCTTGCTGCGCTGCGGGAACTCACGCGACCGCTCAATGTCCCGCATCGTGATCAGCCCGGCCAGGCGCCCCTGCCCATCCACCAGCAACAGCTTCTCGACCTTGGCCCGCTTCAGAATGGCCTCGGCGTCGTCCAGCGTCGTGTCCGGCGGGGCCTGCACCAAGCCCTCGGACGTCATCACCTCGTCGATACGCTTGTTGAGTGATTCCAGGAATTTCAGGTCGCGGCGGGTCAGAATCCCGACCAGCTTGTGGTCGCCGCGCACGATCGGAATGCCGCTCACATTGTGCAGCCGCATGATCTCCTCGGCTCGGGCCACGGAGTCATTCGGCCCCAGCGTCACCGGGTCCAGGATCACGCCGCTCTCGGAGCGCTTGACCTTGTGCACCTCGCGGGTCTGCACCTCGATCGGCAGGTTGCGGTGAATAACGCCAATGCCGCCTTCCTGGGCCAGCGCAATGGCCAGGCTGCTCTCCGTGACCGTGTCCATCGGCGCGCTGATGAGCGGGATGTTGATGCGGATCCCGCGCGTAAACTGCGTGCCGACATCAATCTCCCGCGGGTGCACCGTCGCCCGGGCCGGGATCAGCAGCACATCATCGAATGTGAAAGCCTCGGAGACGATCTTGGAGCGGATGGTGGGGTCCAACATGTGCAAGATCATACGACTGCCCCGCACAGCGTCAAGACATTCCTCGCACCAACCCCGCCGCCTACGCCGCCCAGTACCCCACCTGCGACCCGCTCAACGGC